>JBAQCS010000050.1:0-17420 GCA_049294415.1 Patescibacteria group bacterium | reverse complement strand
TCCGAAGTAATTGCTCAGGTTAATGAGGATTGTGCTAAGGAAGCAGCAGCAGCTTGTCCTGTAGAAGCAATTAGTGTTGAATAAACAATTTTATGGATAGTGAAAAAAATATTAAAATCGAACAGGTCGCACCTGCCTCTCATATTGAAAGTGGTCAGCCTTTAGTTAAGGAAAGTATTGCTGAGCCTCAAAAGGAAAAATTAGTAGAAGTAACTGTTGAAAAAACAGAAATTTTACAGCCACCAACTCCTGTTGTTCCAGCTGCTCCTCAAACAGATACTACTGATAATTATCACGCCCAAAGAGAAATAGCAGTTGATAATATTTTATCAGACGGCTTAAGCGAAACTTTTTTAGCTATGTCTCCAGATAAACAAAAGATTTTTAAAGAAGAAGGGGAAAAGACGGCTAAAAAAATTAATGTTTTGCTTGATGCGACAAAAATTAATGTTAATAAAATAATTAATTTAGTTCGAAAGTGGTTAAGTATTATCCCCGGCATTAATCGTTTCTTTTTAGATCAAGAGGCTAAAATAAAAACCGATAACATTATTAA
This sequence comes from Patescibacteria group bacterium, assembly GCA_049294415.1. Classification (GTDB taxonomy): domain Bacteria; phylum Patescibacteriota; class Patescibacteriia; order Patescibacteriales; family UBA12465; genus JAEZRQ01. The sequence continues at coordinate 16,864 of JBAQCS010000050.1, read as the reverse complement.
AATAAAAAATAAGCTTTAATTAATTATGAACGCAACTCTTGGCAGTTTAGAGGTTCAAAATTCCAACCCCGAAGGTTTAATTTGGGTGTTTGTTTTTATAGCGGTTATTGCTATCGTACCTTTTTTAGTTTTATTTTTACGTCGCCTCGTTAGAACTATAGCTGTTAACAATTCCTATGTTGATCATCAAATTTTTTTAGTTAGACTTCCTAAAGAAAAACCAAATGACGACGACGATGGTTTTACTGTGGATCAGATGCACGAAGAAATAGCTAAAGGAGAAACTGTCTTTGCTAGTATTGGTGGTCTAAGAGCCGAAAGTGGTTTTATGTCGTGGCTATTGGGTCGTCGTGATCATTTTTCTTTTGAAGTGGTAGCTAGTAATAATAAGATTGCTTTTTATGTAGTAGCACCGAGAAATAGCTCTCGTTATCTAGAACAACAAATCACCGCTTATTATCCAGAAGCAGTTATTGAAGAAGTTGAAGATTATAATGCTTTTGCTCCTAATTCACAGGTTGCTTCTGGTTACATGAAAACCAAAAAAAGTTTTATTTTTCCTTTAAAGACTTATCAGAAAATGGAAGTTGACCCGATGAATTCTATTGTTAACGTTATGTCGCAATTAGCTAAGAATGAAAGTATTTGTTTGCAATATGTAGTTAGGAGCGCTCAGTCTGGTTGGCATAAAAAAATTAAAAAAACTGTTACTAAGATTATTGAAAAAAATTCAGTTGAAGATGGAATTTCAGCCACTAACGGTATTTGGGATGCGCTTAGTTTTATCGGTTCAGCTTTTAGTAGTAAAAAAGAAGAGAATAAAGCGGCCCCAACTAAGACTTTAACTGAAGTAGAAAGAGAGATGTTAAAAGCCATGGAAGAAAAGAATTCTAAATCAGGTCTAGATGTAAATATTAGAGTTATTGCTTGTGCTAGTAATAAAATTCAAGCCAAGCTTTATATGGATAATATAGCGTCATCTTTTGGAGAATATAATAATTATACTTATGGTAATAATTTTTCCAGAATGATGGGCGGTGGCGATCAATTAGTTTCTGATTTTATTTATCGACGCTTTAGAGATGACATTTCTTTTTTATTAAATGCCGAAGAACTGGCTAGTATTTTTCATTTTCCTTTAATTTATACAGAGACACCAAATATTTTGTGGCTAACTTCTAAAACCGCTCCAGCACCATCCGAGGTGCCTAATAGCGGGTTGTTACTCGGGGAAAATGTTTTTCGTGGTGTTAAAAAAGAGATTAGAATTAAGCAAGAAGATAGACGTCGTCATATGTATGTTATTGGTAAATCAGGTGTTGGTAAGTCAGTTCTTTTAACTAACATGGCCGTTCAAGATATTGAAAACGGAGAAGGTATTTGTGTGATGGATCCTCACGGTGATTTGATTCATGATATTTTAGAACGCATTCCTCCGGAACGCGCTGAAGATGTGATTGTTTTTTCGCCGGCTGATTTAGAGCGTCCGCTAGCTTTAAATTTATTAGAATTTGATGAACGTTATCCAGAACAGAAAAGTTTTGTTATTAACGAGATGATTGGTATTTTTGATAAATTATATGATTTGAAAGCCACTGGCGGCCCAATGTTTGAGCAGTATATGAGAAATGCCATGTTGCTAATTATGGATGATCCAGAAAGCGGTTCAACTCTTATGGAAATCCCTAAAGTTTTAGCTGATGAAAATTTTCGTCGTTTAAAACTATCAAGATGTAAAAATAGAACGGTAGTTGATTTCTGGCGTAATGAGGCAGAAAAAGCTGGCGGAGAAGCGGCTCTAGCTAATATCGTTCCTTATATTACTTCCAAGCTAACTTCATTTATCTCTAACGACATGATGCGGCCAATTATTGGTCAGCAAAAAAGCTCTTTTAACTTTAGAGATTTGATGGATAAGAGAAAAATATTACTAGTAGAACTTAGTAAGGGTGTAGTAGGTGAAATGAATGCTTACCTGTTAGGTATGATTATCGTTGGTAAAATATTGATGGCAGCGTTATCTAGAGCTGATATGTCAGCTGATAAGCGCAAAGATTTTTATTTATATATTGATGAATTTCAAAACTTTACCACTAATTCCGTTTGCCAAATTTTATCTGAAGCTAGAAAATATGGTTTAAATCTAGTTATTGCTCACCAGTACATCGGACAGCTATCTAAGGGGCAAGATAATGCCATTAAAGATGCTGTTTTTGGCAACGTTGGCACAATGCTTAGTTTTAAGATAGGTTCTGAGGATGCGGAATTTTTAGTTAAAGAATTTGCCCCAGTTTTTAATGAATTTGATTTGTTAAATGTTAATAAAGGTATGGCCTGCTTGAAACTATTAGTTGATAATAGTGCTTTAAGACCTTTTTCTTTAAAGACAGTTTGGCCACTTTTAGGAGTCAGAAGAGAAGAAATGCCTGGTAAGATTAAAACGTTATCTAGGCTTAAGTTTGGTCAAGATAGAAACCTAGTAGAACTCGAAATAAACCGTCGCAGTGCTACCACTTTACATAAACCGGAAAGTCCGTTAGATTAATTAAAAAACCTTGCTTTATGTCTACTTTATATCGCGATTATCGCCCCAGCAACTTTGCAGAAGTTTTTGGACAAAACCACATCAAAATAACCTTGCAGAATGAAATAGCTAGTCATAAAAATGCTCATGCTTATTTGTTTTGCGGGCCAAGAGCTGTCGGTAAAACTACTCTAGCTAGAGTGATGGCTAAAACTCTTAATTGCGAAAATAGAAAAGATGGCGAAAGTGAGCCGTGTAATACTTGTACTAGTTGTATCAGTATTAATAATGGTAAGCACATGGATGTGATTGAAATTGACGCGGCCTCTAATACTGGCGTAGACAATGTGCGTGAAAATATTATTACTTCCGCTCGTACTGTGCCTGGCACCGCTAAGTTTCGGGTGTTTATTATTGATGAAGTGCACATGCTATCTATTTCAGCTTGGAACGCACTCTTAAAGATATTAGAAGAACCACCTAAACAAGTTGTTTTTATTTTGTGTACGACTGAAATTCATAAAGTACCGCTCACCATTATTTCTCGTTGTGAAAGATTTGATTTTAAAAGAATTAGTATCTCTGATATTGTTAGTAAATTACAAAATATTATAAGTTCTGAAAAAGTCGAAGTTGATAATGAAATTTTAGAAGCTATTGCTAGACAATCTGGCGGACACTTACGCGATGCCGAAAGTTTATTGGGGCAAGTTTTGTCATTAGGTAGTAGTCGTATTACTTGGGATGAAGCTGAACTTATTATTCCTCGTCACCAGCATAATGAAATAATTGATTTACTTGAAGCTATTTCTAAAAAAGATGTAGCTAGTGCCATTAGATTGGTTAATAATATTATTGACGGTGGCTTAAATTTAAAAAACTTTGTTAGTGAGGGGATTGTTGTCTTACGTAAGATGTTGCTTAGTAAGGCTAATCCAGGATTACCAGAAAGTTTAGGTTTAGATTTGGGCGATAGTTTAGAACTTAGAATTTCTGCTCTTGGTGCGCAGTTAAAGATGGAACAAATTGTTAGTTACTTAGAAGCTTTTTTAAGTGTTTATAATAATTCAACTTCAACTTTTATTGCTCAATTACCACTAGAGATGAAAATTGTAGAATTGTGTAGTGACGTGAAACCTGTGGCTCGAGTAGCTACACCAATTTCTAATATAGCTACCCCAGTTGCTAAAAACAATACCACCGAAACTATTGCGGCGGTTGATAATATAAATACTAATCCGGCTGCCGATTTTTCTATAGCTGAAGTAACGGCTAAATGGCCAGAGATTTTACAGAGACTAAGAATCCAAAATCACTCTTTGTCTTTTGTCTTTCAAAATTGTAAGGTAGGAGAAATATCTAATGCTAAGATGAATTTAACTTTTAAATATAAATTTCACAAAGACCGCTTAAACGATGCTAGTATTAAATTATTAGTAGAAAAAACTTTGTCTGAGGTTTTTGGAGGCTTGGTAACTATTAATCCTCAAGTTGATGAAAATTTAGATTTAGAAACAACCCCGATAGCTACCGAATCTTTTGCGCCTTCCTCCGCGGTGGCGGATATTAAATCATCGGCTAGTCCTAAGGGAGACGGCAACAATCTATTAAATAATTTATTACAGACTTTTGGTGGTGAAGTAATTAGTTAGACTTCAAGCTAAAGGATATAAAAATATGTTAGATATAAAAAGAATTAGAGACAATTTTGATGAAGTAAAAGCAGCGCTACTCAAAAGAATGGATGAAAGCAAGCTTAATTTAGAAGCTATTTTAGAACTTGATGATAAGCGTCGAGCTTTAGTTTCTGAGTTAGAAGAAATGCAGGCTTATCGCAATTCATTATCTAAAACAAAACCAACCCCAGAAATTATTATCGAACTTCGTGCTCATGGTGATAAAATTAAAGTTAAAAAAGAAGAGGTTGATAAAAATGAAGCCGAGCTACTGGAACTATTAGCTGCTTTACCTAACACTCCAGCCGATGATGTTATAGCTGGTGGTAAAGAAAATAATGAAGCTATTTATACCTTTGGCACTCAGCCCAAGTTTGATTTTGAGCCAAAGAATCATGTTGATTTAGCTACTTCTTTAGGTTTAATTGATTATGAGAGAGCTGCTAAAATGTCTGGTTCTGGTTTTTGGTGCTATACAGGTTTAGGTGCACTACTCGAATGGGCACTACTTTCTTATTTTATCGATTTTCATACTAGAAATGGTTATTCTTTTATGATTCCTCCATTTTTATTAGCTGAACGTTCAGCCTTTATTTCTGGTCACTTACCAAAATTCCGTGATGATTTATTTTGGACTCAAGATGGATCATGTTTAAATGCTACTTCAGAAATGATGTTAGGTAATTATCATCGTGAAGAAATTTTGAAAGGTGAAGATTTGCCTTATAAGTATTGTGCTTATTCTGCTTGTTTCCGTCGTGAAGCTGGTAGTTATCGCCAGGAAGAACGCGGTATGATTCGCGGCCATCAGTTTAATAAAGTGGAAATGTTTATTTTTTGTAAACCAGAGGAAACTTGGGCTATGTTTGATGAACTAGTAGTTAACGCTAAAGGTTTAGTTGAAGGTCTTGGCTTGCATTATCAATTATCTAAATTAGCCGCAGAAGATTGCAGCGCGGCGATGGCTAAGACTTATGATATTGAAGTTTGGATTCCAAGCATGAATATTTATAAAGAAGTTAGTTCTGTTAGCAACGCTTTAGATTATCAGGCTCGTCGCGGCGATACTCGCTTTAAAGACAAAACTTCTAATTCAACAGAATTTGTTCATACCTTAAATGGTTCAGGTCTAGCTACTAGCAGATTATTACCAGCTATCTTAGAACAATTTCAACAAGCTGATGGTTCAGTTATTATTCCAGAAGTGTTAAGAAAATATTTACCTTTTAATGAGGGAATTATTAAGCCTATCACCAAATAATAAAGTAATGAAGAAATTATTTCTTATTTTAATTATTACTTGCCTAGTGATGCCAATTTACGCTACTAAGGCTGCCGATAAAAACCCCAAGTTGGTTAATTATTTTTTGCATTGGTCAATTACTGAAAGCGAGGCCAGGGAACTAGCCAAATGGGATTTATTAATCTTGGACATGGAAGTTCAAGAAAACAGTCCGATGGAAATGCGTTTAATTAGACAGCTTAATCCCAATATTAAAATAATCGCCTATATTACTTCTCAAAATCTTTTTGATAGTAATTTTAATTCTAGCGAAGCTGTGCTTCGTGAAGAGCTTAGAAATGGACTTGATGATTCATGGTGGCTACGTGATGATCAAGGTAATAAAATATCAGATTGGCCAGGAACTAATGATTTTAATATCACTAACTATTGTCCTAGTAATGCTAATGGACAAAAATTTAATGATTATTTGCCAGAATTTGTAGCTAAAAAAATAATCGGCACTGGCCTATGGGATGGAGTTTTTTATGATAATATTTGGAATAGCGCTAGTTGGTTAAATGGTGGAAATATTTCCTTATTAGATAATGGTAGAAAAAGTCAGCCTAGTGATATTGATGAGTCTTGGAAAGGTGGAGTTAAAAAAATCCTTACTAAAACTAGAGAACTGGTAGGACCTACTGTGATTATCATGGGTAATGGTAGTTTTATTAATGATTATCAAAAATATTTAAATGGTTGGATGTTAGAAGATTTTCCAACTCCTTGGGAAAATGGCGGTTCTTGGAGTGGTGTGGTTAAGTCTTATTTAAATTTACCAACTACTCATAAATTTAATGTTGTTAATGCTGCTACGTCTAATCGCGATAATTATGCTTTGATGCGTTATTCTTTAACCAGCACCTTACTTGGGAATGCTTATTTTAGTTTTGATTATGGTCCTAGTGATCACGCTCAGTTGTGGCGTTATGATGAATATGATGTTAATTTGGGGCCCAAGCAAGGCGTAGCTTATAATTTATTAGATAAAAATAATAAAACTATTAAAGCTGGTTTGTGGCGACGAGATTTTCAAAATGGTATCGCCTTAGTTAACTCTACTGACAAGGAGCAAAATTATATTTTTGCTAAAGAAGATTTCGAACGTATTAAAGGGGAACAAGACCCTAAAGTTAATAATGGACAAAAAGTTAACTCTGTTAAGCTAGCTGCTAAAGACGGATTAATCTTGCTTAAGAGCCCTAATACTATTAAGAACAATTGGTATATTAATGGTAACTTTTTTAGAGTCTTTAATTATGATGGTGCTCAAACTAGAAATGGTTTTTTTGCTTATAATGATAGTTTTACTGGTAGTGCACCGTTATTTTTACATACTTTAATTAATGGCGACGAACAAGTTTTATCAGCTGTTAAAGGTGAATTATTATTTTATCGCGATGGTCAAAGAATTAGATCATTTAAACCTTATGGTGATTTTAAAGGAATTTTCTCTTTAACTATCGCTGATGTTTTAGGTGACACCAATCAAGAAATTATTACTGGAGCTGGGCTTGGCGGTGGCCCTCATGTTCGAGTCTTCGATTTTAATGGCAAAGTTAAGGCTAGCTTCTTTGCTTACGACAAAAATTTCAGAGGTGGTGTTAACGTGGCAGCTGGCGATGTTGATGGTGATGGCGTTTCAGAAATTATTACTGGCGCTGGTTTAGGTGGTGGTCCTCAAGTTCGTATTTTTAATAGTCAGGGGCAAGCTAAACTAAGTTTTTTTGCATATGACAAAAACTTCAGAGGCGGTGTTAATGTAGCTGTCGGCGATGTTGATGGTGACGGTGTTTCTGATATTGTAACTGGCGCTGGACCGGGCGGCGGTCCTCAAGTTCGTATTTTTGATGGACAGGGAATAGAGAAACAGAGTTTCATGGCTTATGATAAAAATTATCGTAAAGGTATTTCCGTATCAGTCTATGATTTAAATGGCGACGGAACTCCTGAAATTTTAAGTGGTATTTCTGGTTTTTAAAGATTAATCACTAAATATATGAAAAATTTATTAAAAAAGTGGTGGCGTAAACGCTTAGATCGTTATTATATTAAAACAAGATGGTATTTAGTCGTTGATTTAGTTCTTCTGACTATTTTACTAACATTATTATTAGTATTGTTTTATCTTAAATATCAATCCCCATCATCTATAGATGTGACGCCCGTTAAGCATATTGAAAAAGAAGAGATTATTGTAAATGGCAATTCGTTAATGATTGAATCTGAGGTAGATAAAAGTAGTATTTATACTGAAAAAGAATTTAAATTAAAACTTAAAGTTAAGAATCTTAGTAAAACAGATTTATCTAATATAGATTTAGCTTTATTATTTAATAATAATAAATTTTCTTTATCTAGAATTAAAAATTTATCGCCAGAATCTAGTCTTAGAATTTCTGGACGTAAGATATTACTTGATACTTTACCGGCTGGCAGTAGTCAGGAAATTGAACTTTCGTTATTCTTAAAAAATTTACCAGATTCACCGCGTTTAGTAACTTGGAAGGTTAGCGGTAGTTACTTAGAGGCTAATTTAAAAAAAGAAGTTAGTTATGAATTACCAGATTTAAAATTAGTTTCAACCTTAAATGTTAAGGCAGCTGCTTATTACCATAGTTTACAAGGAGATCAGCTAGGCAGCGGGCCTGTTCCGCCTCAAGTTTCCATGCCTACTAATTATTGGGTATTTTTTACTCTGGGTAATATTGGTAATAAGTTAAGCAATTTATCGGTAGTAGCTAACTTAGCTGACAATGTATCATTTGATGACAATAAATCATTATCAGCTGGTGATTTAAGTTATAATGCTAAAAAGAAGGAAATAACTTGGAAAATAAACAGCGTGGAAGCCGTTCAAGATGGTTATCAAGTTGGCTTTGAATTGCAACTCATTCCTAGTGAGAAGCAAGTTGGTTCTGTGCCAGATTTGTTAACAGATATTTCCTTTTCAGCTTATGACTTATATGCTCAGGAGGAGATTGGCGGTCAACTTTTTACAGTAAATACTAATTTAACCTTTGACCCTATTAATAAAGGCCAAGGAGTGGTTGTTAAATAAATGATTAACAAATTAAAAAAAATCATTAAACCTAAATACGAAACTCTTAATAAGATAGAAATTAAGAAAGCTTCGATTATTTATAACTTTAAACTTTTACAAAAAGAGCAACCACAGGCTGTTATTTTTCCAGTTTTAAAATCCAATGCTTACGGTCACGGGCTTAAAGAGATGTGTGAAATTTTAAATGATACTGAAGCGCCGATGGTAGCTCTTGATTCTTTTCCTGAGGCCCAAGTAGCTTATAAGTATTTTAAAAGAAGAGTTTTAATTTTAGGTGAGATGCCTAGCGATGCCTATTCTTATTGTAAATTAAATAGAACCGATTTTTGTATTTATAATAGTCACTCTTTAAAAGTTTTAGCTGAGCTGGGTAAAGCTAGGATTCATTTATTTGTAAACTCTGGAATGAATCGAGAGGGTATTCAAAATTTAGAAACTTTTTTACTAGATAATAAAAAATTATTAAGTAAAGTTGAGGTAGTTGGTCTTTGTTCTCATTTGTCTTCAGCTGAGAATGCCACTGGTTTGCAAAATAAGAAGCAATTAGAATCTTTTCTTAAGAATCTGGATATCTTAGAGTCTAATGGTTATAATCCCAAATACATTCATTTGGGCAATTCAGCGGCTATCTTTACACCTCATGATAAGCGTTTAAATGCCTTTAGGAGTGGTTTAGCTTTGTATGGGTATAATCCATTAAATCCAGGAAGTCTTTTTTATGACAAGGCCTCAGAGCTTAAACCAGCTTTAACTTTGAATTCGACTATTGTTTCTATTCAAAACCTACAGGTTGGTGACCCGGTATCCTATAATGAAAGTTATAGGGCTAAAGAATCAACTAAAATTGCGGTTATCCCGTTTGGCTATTATGAAGGTTTAAATAGAGAGTTATCTAATAAAGCTAAATTTGTGTGGCAAAAAAATGGTGAGCAATTTTTACTTCCTGTGGCTGGCAAAGTTTGTATGAATTTGTGTTGTTTGGATACAAACGATTTTAGTGTTAAAATTGGTGATAAGGTAGAAGTGATTTCTAGTAATCCTCAAGCTGAAAATTCAGTGATTAATCTAGCTAAATTATCCAATCAAATACCTTACGATTTTTTAGTAAAAATCCAAGCTAATATCAGAAGGGAAATCGTTTAGTTAATATTTTATTTTCCATGGCTACTACTTTCAAGAAAAGAAAAACTTATCAGATTAAAAAAGATTATCAAGCTAAAAATTTGGTTAATCCTTTTTTTAGGCACCATAATTCTAATAAGAAGAAAAAAACTAAAATTAGTTGGCCTTGGCGTTTAATAGCACTACTTATTATTTTAGTGGCTATGATGTATGGTTTTTTAGCGTCACCTTTATTTATTGTAAAACATATCCAAATTAAGGGCTTGGGGCGTTTGCCGGAAAATGCTATTTCTGAAAAAATTTGGCAGCAAGCTAATCAAAATAAGTTTTGGCCGTTTAAACAATCCAATATCTTTTTATTTGATAAGGATGATGCTAGTAATAGTTTAATTAGTAGTTTTAATTTTTCTAAAATAGAAATTGAAAAAAAATTATTTCATACCATTGTGGTATTAGTTGAAGAACGCCCTTATGCTTTTATTTGGCAAGAAGCAGGGAAGAGTTATTATAGTGATTCCAAGGGATATATTATTCGTGATAGTGAGGTTGACCCGGCTGATCTAGTAAAATTTCCGGTGATTGAAAATAAAAGTAATAAAGAAATGATCGTTAATGATTATTTGCAAATTGATGCTGATTACTTAAGTTTTATTTTTACTTTGAAAGGGGAAGTAGAGAAGAGCCCTGCCCTGGCCATTGATAGATTTATCATTGACCAAGAATTCAAGACTATTAAGGTTCAATTTAAAGATGGCTTGCTCGCTTATTTTAATACTAAAGAAGAGGCTGTTAAGCAACTTGATAAATTAGTCATTGTCAAAACTGATAAAATAAAGGATAATTTAGATAAGATTAATTACGTTGATTTAAGATACGGCGATAAAGTTTTTATTGGTAATAAATAATTATATGGAGAGTCTATTTAAATGGTTATTTGGTACAGCAGTTTTTATTTTTGGCATGTTATTTGTTGGCGTCTTTTTACTAATTATCAAAATAGTTCTGATGTTTACGCCAGAAGTTAATGTCTTGGGCCTCATTATAAGATAATAAGGGTGGCGGTTAATTTAAACGGTTAAGTTTGCCGTATAGTTTTTCTTATGCTATAATTAAATGTAATAGTTATTATACGCAGTTTCTTTTTGGCTAATACTACACAACTTATGACTGAAACTTTACCTCTCTTTGACGATTACTTGCTCAATTTGAGGGTTAACAATTATTCCCCGGAGACCATTTATAATTACGAACGAGACCTTAAAGTCTTTGAAGATTTTTTATTTGATAATTCTATTAGTTTTAAAAAATTATCTAAGCGTGACATCTTAAACTATAAAGCCTTACTAACATCAACTGATCGAAAAACTGCTTTAGCTGAAAAATCTAAAATGCGTTTGAACGCTTATTCCATTAATCGCATGTTGTCAGTTCTCCGCGCCTATTTTAAATATTTGATTGATATGGACTATCCGTGTCCATTACCACCTGATGTCATTAAGATGATTAAAACTACCAGGAAAAAGTCTCAAATTGCTGAACTTGACGAATTTGTGAAATTATTGCAGTTTCCCTCTACCTATGAGAAGGACCCCATTATTGGTAAAAGAAACAGGGCAATGTTAGAGGTGCTCTTCTCTACCGGTATGAGAATTTCCGAGCTTATTAATTTGAAGATTAAACAGGTTGATAAGGAAGGACGTATTTTTGTTTTAGGTAAAGGTAAGAAAGAGAGATTTGTTTATCTTACTCCTCGCGCTAGAAAGCACTTAGAAGCTTATTTTTTAACTAGACACGATGATTCCCCGTTTGCCTTTATTCCCTACCGTGGTCAAAATACAGGTGAACGAGAAAGGAAAATTTCTACCAATTATTTACAAAATACTATTAAAAAATATCGAGAAATTTTAGATATTAATTTACCAATTTCCGCTCACTCACTGCGTCATGGCTTTGCTACCTATCTAGCTGAGTCAGGGGCTAATCCGGCTGCTATTCAAGTTTTATTGGGTCACGAGTCACTAGAGACTACTACTCGTTATGTGCACGCCTCAGATCAATATGCCAGGAAATCACACCATGATTTTCACCCTCTATCAGAATAATTAATACTTCCCTTTTTATATATCAAAAAACCATCTGTAATTCAGGTGGTTTTTTTATAACAAGTATTTTATGGTAAATAATTTAGAGGATTAACTGGAATACCGCTTTTTCTAACTTCGAAATGTAAATGAGGGCCAGTAGTAAAGGCGCCAGCTCCGACTGTACGAGGATAACCACCAGTTCGACCAATAACATCACCTTGCTTAACATATTGTTCAGCAGTGACAGAGACGGCTGAAACGTGACCATAGACAGTAGACAAGCCATCATTATGAATAATCATAATATAAGCATAGCTAGTAGTGCCATCGAATTTAACGCGGGCCACATAACCATCGGCTGCTGCTCTTAAAGTCGAACCTTGAGCCGCTCTAATATCAATAGCTGGATGTTCGCCAATAATCTTGCGATAAGGATAATCAGCATCATGGAAGCCGGTAGTAATAGTATTTTTAGTAACAGGCCAAGCAATTTCACTGGAACCGCTTTCTAACTTAGCTTTATCCTTGGCGGCCATTTTTTGACGGATAAGTTTTTCGATACTGGCCACCTCAGCCTCAGCTTGCATTTGTTCTTTTTTAGCACGGGCTAGTAAACTTTGATACTGTGCTTCTGATGATTTAGTTTCTTCTAAAATAATACCCTTACTATCTTGTTCGTAACTTAAATCATCTTTCTTCTTCTGTAAATCATCTTTTAAAGTAGCTAATTCTTTATTTTTAGCATCCAAATTTACTTTGCTTTGATCCAATTGATCCTTTTTATCTTTTAGAGAATCTAAGCTTTCTTTAATTTTACTATTAGTATTTTCTAAGTATTTAGCTTGGCTTAAAAATTCAGCTAATGAATCATTAAGTAACAACATTTCCATAGTAGAAATTTGATCTTGTTTATACATTAAACGTAATAAACTAGACATATGTTGTTTCTCATTTTCTATTTCAGTATTAACATTTTCAACGTCTAATTCTATTTTCTGAATTTCTAAATTAGTTTTATCAATATTAAGATTAGTACTATCAATGTCTAGTTGTGCCTTAGCTAGTCTATTATCTAAGATAGATAGTTGATTTACTAAGCTAGCCTTATCTTGTTGTTTTTTTTGAATCATTTCTTGATAGACTTTTTGCTTATCAGCCAATTCTTCCATCTGTTTTTTTTGATTCTGAATTTTATTGTTAAGGGCATTTATTTCTTCATCAACTGATCCACTTTGTCCAAAAACTAAAGATGATCCACCTAGAGCGAAGACGGCTATTAATAATAAAATGATAATTGGTAATTTTTTCATAATTTAATTATACCATTTTTTAGCTTTTGTGTAAATAACTAATTAGTAGTTTTAGAGAGTAAAATTTAAAGAGCAGCGGAAATTCTTTTAAGAGTTTCGGTTTTACCTAAGGCCCAAGAAACTTCAAAGGGGCTAGGACTATTTTTTTCTCCAGTTACAGCTACACGCCAAGGCCACAAGTAGTCGCCATTCTTTTTGTCGTTAGTTTTAAGATACATAAAAACTTCTTCTTCTAAATGTTCTTTGTTCCAATCGTTGTCAGATATTTTTTCTAAAATATTTTTTAACTCTTGAAGATTATTTTTAGCCTCCTCTAAACTAAGAGTTTTCCAAATTAATAAATTAGTATCATAACTAGGATCTTTAAAACAAAAATTGGCTACAGTAGTTATATCTTGTAGAGTTTTAAGTCTGTCTCGACTAATTTCAATAATTTTTGGTAATTGTTCAGCTTGGTAAACGAGTTCAGCGGCATCTAAATAAGGCTGACAAAGTTTAGTTAATTCTTCAATAGACTTTTCTCTGATGTAATAAGCATTATAATAATTTAATTTTTCCAAATCAAAAATAGCTGGTGATACGCCAATACCATCAATAAAGAATTCTTTTATTAATTCCGACATAGATAATATTTCATTATCTCCTTTAGGGTGCCAACCAAGTAAGGCACAGAAATTAATAATAGCTTCTGGCAAGTAACCTTTAGCTAAATAATCTTCAACAAAAACATCGCCCTTTCTTTTTGATAACTTCCCTCCTTCTTTATTAAGAATTAATGGAAAGTGAATAAATTTTGGCGGAGCCCAATCAAAAGCTTGATATAATAAAATATTTTTAGGATAAGATGGTAGCCATTCGTCGCCACGAGTAACATGTGAGATGGCCATAGTGTGGTCATCTACTACGCTGGCAAACTGATAAGTTGGTACGCCATTAGATTTGATAAGTACTTGATCATCTAAATCGCGGTAGTTAAAAGTAATGTCGCCGCGTAATTCATCGTGAACAGTTATTTCTCCCTCTAGTGGCATCTTTTGGCGAATCACAAAAGCTTCGCCACTAGCTGCTCTTTTATCACTTTCTTCTGGAGATAAATCTCGACATAAGCGATCATAGCGTGGCGCTAATTTTTGAGCTTGTTGATCCTCTCTCATTTGTGTTAAGCGATCTTCAGTACAAAAACAACGATAAGCTTTACCCTCGGCTAAAAGCTGTTCGTAATATTTTTTATAAATATCCAAACGTTCTGATTGAGTGTAGGGTTCATATTGGCCACCAATATGTGGTCCTTCATTAAATTTAATATCAAATAAATCTAGAATATTAATTAATTTAAGAGCTGCACCCTCAACTTCTCTTTTTTGATCAGTATCTTCAATACGTAAAATAAGTTCACCATTTAAATTTTTGGCGATTAAGTAGTCAAAGAGAGCTACGCGAAAATTACCGATATGTAAAAAACCGGTAGGTGATGGTGCAAAGCGAATTCTAATTGGTTCTGTCATAAAGTTATTTGGATATTTTTTCAAATTTTTCTAAGAATTTTTTCATCCCTGCTTGGCGATAGAGATGAACGGCGTTAATTATTTTTTCTTGTTCTACCCATTGCCAAGCCGCATGGTCCCAGTAGTTAATTTTTATTTCTTCATCAGTCCCATGATACTCTGCAATAAACAAGCCCTGTTCTTGTCCTTTGTAGCCTCGATAAGCTGGTTTAAGACTTTTAAAATGATATTTATAAACGTGAGGGAAAGTTTTAATGTCGGTAAAGTTAGTAGTTCCTATTTCTTCAGTTAGCTCTCGGCGTCCAGCCTTAGCTAATTTTTGCCCGTCTGTGCCACCTTGTGGTAATTGCCAATGGGTAGGATCATCAGTCCTTTGAACAATTAGAAACTTATATTTACCATTTTCTTTCTTATATAATAAGCAAGCAACATTATGACGATATAAGAAAGTATTAATAAAATAATTTTTGACTATTTTACTCATGAAAACTACTGTGGCCTGCCAAATTCTTTTTAAACGTTTTAATCTGTTTTGTGGTTGTATAGCAACGCGCCACAACCACTCAAGTCCTATAGCACGAATAAGTCTAGGAGCCCTTTTTATTTTACCGGTGATAAAATCAAAGGAGCCACCAATTCCGATAGCAATTCTAGAACTAGGCCAGTTAGTCAGTTCATGATAAATTAATTTTTCTTGAAAAGGTGCGCCTAGGCCGACAAAAATAATTTGGGGAGCAAAGTCAGCTATTTGTTTATTTTCTTCAGCGCTTAACCTTTCTTTTCTAGTAGTATCAATGACTTTAAAATTTAACTTTGACCATTTTTGTTGTAAGGCGCTACTAATATCATCTTTAGTGGATAGCCCGCCGGCTAAATTAATGACCAAAACTTTTAAGTCACTGTCATTGGCTTTTTGTAATAATAATTTTGTTATATCAGCCCCTGTTACTCTATTAATTTTTTGACCGCTAATATAACCAGCTAACACTAAGCCAAAACCATCAGCTATTGATAAATCGGCAACGTTTAAAATAAAGAAATATTCTTCATCATGACCAGCGGTTAAAATAATCTCTGGATTGGGGGTAGTTATAAAATGACTTTTTTCCTCCATTAAAAAAAAGTCCAGACTTTTAATGATGTCCGTCGATGCTAAATCAGTTAATTTTATTCCCAAAATATCGGCCATATGATATACTCTTGATAGCCCTATTTTATTATAAAAATAACATTTAGTCAAAAAGTTCTTATGCCTATTTTACCTAAAATTTCTGATAAGATTCAGGAAATAAATATTGATAATCCTAAAACCAGCGGCTATAGCCTAAAATGGATAAATATAGTTAATGCTGGCAAAAAAGAAACTGATTATTTAAAGAAAAAGTTTTCTTTTAATGTTGAGCACTTAAAGCAGTCAATTTCTACTGTTTTTGCTCAACGTCCAATGGTGGATGATGGTCAAGATTATATTTTTATGATTTTGCATTTCCCTGTTTTTAAGGGTGATACAATTGTAGCTGGTGAAATAGAATTCTTTATTAGTCATGGTTATTTAATAACTTTACATAATGGTAACTTACCAGCTTTAAATGACTTTTTTGAATATGTTAAAAAGAATCCCGATGCTCTTTTATCTTACGAAACTGAATCATCTTCCACTTTGCTTTATGAACTTTTAGATCGTTTAATTAAAGATTGTTATAATATTTTAGATAAAAACAGTATCAATATTAATGAGATAGAAGATATTATTTTTTCAGGACATCAAAAAAATGCTGTTGGTAAAATTTTAGAATTGCGCCGCAATATTATTAATGTGCGCAAGATTATGCAAAATCACAAAAATATTCTTAAGCACCTACAGGACATGAAAAGCAGTATTGTTTCTCACGAATCAATTAAGCATCATTATGAAAATTTAGTAGAACAGTCTAAGAGAATTTGGGAAATTTTAGATAACCAAAAAGAAATGGTGGAAGTATTTAATGATACTAATGAATCATTACTAAATGATAAAATGAACGCCATCATGAAGACTTTAACCATTTTTTCCGTTTTAGTTCTTCCCTTGAATCTATTGGCTGGTATTTTTGGTATGAATGCTAAATTTATGCCTTTTGTGGATAGTCGTTATGGTTTCTGGATTATCTTAGGTATTATGATAACTGGTTTGTTGTTACTGTTATCTATATTTACTAAGAAGAAATGGTTATAGTTATTATTTAGCTAATATAAGTCTTTTTTAAAGCCCTGGGTATCTGGGGCTTTTTGTATTGACAATAATACTAAAAAGTGAT
>JBAQCS010000049.1:0-8850 GCA_049294415.1 Patescibacteria group bacterium | reverse complement strand
AAATATGGTTCAGTACAACATGCTGGTTTTGGTTTAGGCTTTGAAAGAGCCATTATGTATTTAACTGGTATGGCCAATATTCGTGATGTTATTCCATTTCCTCGTACGCCTAAAAATGCTGATTTCTAATCTATGATTTCTGGTCTTATAATGCTAGCTTTATTACTTTTTGTAGTCTTTATAGTTATAGCTATATCGGCTTCTAATAATAATTTAAATAATATGAACAATCACAACAGTGCTAAGTATGCGTTTTATTACTTGTTGTCGCTGGTAGCTTTGATTTTCACTGCCTTATCAGTGGGAATGATTGCTTTTGGGATTATTGATAAATCCATTTCTGATGCCCTAAGTTATAACAGTGTTGATGGTCAATTTAAGTTTGCTATTTCCGCTTTATTTATTGCTGGCCCAATTTTTTACTTAATGTCTTATTTGATTAATAAAGGTTTGCAGAGCGGAGACTTAGATAAAGAATCAGCTGTGAGACGTTGGCTAACTTATTTTATTATTTTAGTTTCCTCTCTAATTATTTTGGGAGTGTTTATTGGTATCATGAATAATTTTTTATCAGGAGAATTAACAACTAGCTTTATCTTAAAAGCTCTGTCTATGATTGTGATTGCGGCTTTAGTTTTCTCTTTTTATTTTTACGATATTAAACGTGATAATGTTACTGAAAAAAACAAGATAGTTAAAATTTTCTTTTTCGCCACCGCGGCTTTAGTTTTTGCTGCTTTTATTGCTGCTTGGTTCTTTGTTGAATCACCAAAGGTAGCTCGTGCTAAAAGATTAGATCAAATCGTTATTAATAATATTTATAGCTTAGAAAGTGCTGTTAATACTTATTACGAAAAGACTAAAACTTTACCAGAAAATCTGGAACAGATTAAAAGTAATGCCGACATTTTCTTAGACACCAAATCTTTTGTTGATCCAGAAACTAACAAGGCTATTGATTACAAAAAGACTGGAGAAAAGACTTTTGAATTTTGTGCTGAGTTTAGAACTGATAGTCGTAATAATGATAAGAACGCTTATTCCGGACCTATTAGTAAAAATCATTTGGCTGGTTATCAATGTGTTAAAGGTGAATTATGGAATCAAGCTGTTCCAACCAAATTTTAATCTATGATGGAAATTACGACTGAAAAGTTTCAAGGACCACTTGGTATCTTGCTTAAATTAATTGAGCAAGAAGAAATGGATATTACCGAAATTGCCTTAGCTAAAATTGCTGATGAGTATTTAGCTTACATAGAAACCGCTGGTAATATTGGCCCAGAAGAGATGGCTGATTTTTTAGTCATTGCTGCTAAATTGCTTTTTATTAAATCGAAAGCATTATTGCCATATTTAGTGAGCGCTGAAGAAGAGGAGGAAATTACTGAACTGGAGGGGCGCCTAAGAATGTATAAAGAGTTTATTGAAGCGAGCGTTAAGATTGCTGAACTCATTGGTGCTAAGAAGTTTTTATTTTCACCATTAGTACTCAATAAAAATTTCCGTCGCTTTAAAGCGGCTACACCAGCTTTCAATGCTCCTAATAATTTAGATTCAGCTTTACTTAATGAAAAGTTTTTAGCTCTGCTTGGTCGCTTAATGGTTAAAGAAGAGACGTTGGATGAAAAAAAATTAGAACCAAAAATTAGTATTGATGAACGTATTGATCATATTCGCAAACTGTTAGCTCAAAAATTACGTTTTAGTTTTTCTCAGTTCTTAAAAGGAGCTCAGAGTAAGACGGAAGTAATTGTTAGTTTCTTGGCTGTTTTAGAATTAGCTAAGCAACGTGAATTATTATTTGAGCAAGGAGAACTGTTTAGTGAAATTCATGTTCTTTTTAGAGATGATAAAGACGATTCAGAAAATAATTTAAGTAATTAAAATATGACCTTACAATCACAACTCGAATCATTATTATTTGTTTCGGCTAAACCATTATCTATTAAAGAACTAGCCGATTTAACTGAAACTAAAACTTCGGAAGTAGAAAGTGCTTTAACTGTTTTAGCTCAAGAATATAAAGAACAAGAACGAGGCTTCATGTTAATTAATAATAACAATCAATATCAATTAACTACTAGTAGCGATAATACAGAACTAGTGGCTAAATTTTTAAGAGATGAAACTAGCGGTGAGCTATCACAGCCAAGTTTAGAAACTTTAACTATTATTGCTTATCGCGGACCAATTGCTAAATTAGATTTAGAAAGAATCCGTGGTGTTAATTGTTCTTTGATTCTAAGAAATTTATTACTTCGAGGACTGATTGAGGAAAAAATGGATAAGCAGAAGAATGAAAATTTTTATGCTGTTACTCTAGATTTTATTAAGTTCCTAGGCATTTCCGCTATTACTGAATTACCTGATTACGAGAAGTTGCACAAGGAAGAAACTATTGACCAAGTATTATCTAGGTCATTAGACATGCCGGTTTAAATTATTTTTTTAAAAAAACAATGTATTTGTCATTAATTATAAATTGCTTAAGCGCCTTGCTTTTTGCTGACTTTGATTTTAAGCCAGCGACTGCTATGGTTTTTTACGGTCAGTGCCGTCCAGCTATTTCCCATCGTTTGCCAGATAGTAAGCCTTTGCCGGTTTATCGTAAGAAAGAAGGAGCACAGGACGTTAACTTAACTGCTTCTAGTGGTGCTGTATTACTAGTGAAGGATAACACTTTTTTATATGAGAAAAATTCTGTAGCTAAACAACCAATTGCCAGTATTACTAAACTGATGACTGTATTAGTATTCTTAGACCATAATCCTGGTTGGGACACGGAATATGTAGTTACTCCAGATGATAATGTTTTAGGTGGTAAGAATAATTTGTTTACTGGTGAAACTGTAGCCGTAAAAGATATTTGGCACACCGCCTTAATAGCATCGGACAACGGTGCCACGATGGCTTTAGTTCACGCTACAAAACTAAGTGAAAAAGAATTTGTGGCAGCGATGAATGAGAAGGCTAATAAGTTAGGTTTATTTGATACTAATTTTTCTGAGCCAACTGGGTTGTCAGAAAGAAACGTCTCAACTGCTCGTGATATCGCTAGACTGGCTAAAGAGGCCCTGTCGCACGAAGAAATAAGGAAAACCACTACTATTAAGGATTATGGCTTCGAAACTAAGGAGGGGCGAGCTAAAAAAATCGATTCTACCGACTACTTGCTTTATGGCGATTCTGGGGATAAGATTAATATTCTAGGTGGTAAAACAGGTTATACTGAAGGAGCTGGATATTGTTTTGTTGGTAAATTTGCCGATGAAACTAAAGAAGAAATTATTTCTGTAGTTTTAAATAGCAATGGTAAAAATGATCGCTTTAAAGAAACGAGAACTTTAGTTAATTGGATTTTTGATAATTATACTTGGAACTAACTTATGCCAGTAGTTAATAGATTCTACAATTTAATTCATGGGCAATTTAAAGTTCGTTTACCTAAACTTTATTGTTATTGTGAAGGCCGAAAATCTTTTTTTAAGTTTTTTATGGCTGGCAGTTTGGCGGGTACTACTGATTTATTCTTCTTGTTTTTATTTTATGGAGTTTTTGATTTAAATATAGTACTAGCTACTTCTTTAGCTTTTTTGATGTCCTTTGCTGTTAGTTTTTATTTACAGAAACATTGGACGTTTAAAAATAATGATGAAGATAAAACACCTAAACAGGTTGTATTATATTTTTTAAATGCTTTTTTAAGTTTAAATATTAATGGCGTCGGGATGCACTTTTTAGTTAATGAGTTGCATGTACCTTATATCTTAGCTCAGTTAATGGTTAATTTAAGTTTAGGTGGAATGAATTATATAGTTTATAAATCGATCATATTTCGTAACGAACAAGACGATGAAATTAATTGTGAACAAGAGTCGGCTGACTCAATTTAATGCTGATCAGTTTTTACGCCAAGCTGGCTTTGCCTATATCTTTGATAATAAGATGGGGCATGGTAGTTACGTGCGGCGTTTAACTCGTGATTTTTATCCACGTTTACACCTTTATGTGATGGAAAAAACTGATAAAGAAGGCAGAGAATTAATTGTTTTAGAATTACACCTGGATCAGAAAAAAGCTAGTTATGAAGGTACACATATGCATAGCGCCGAATATGATGGTGAGGTGGTAGAAAGTGAAATTGAAAGATTGAAGAATTTAATGAGAACTTACGTATAGATAAGTGTATGAATCCGTCAGATGAAATAAAACAGAAAATGGACATCGTGGAATTCATCCGCGAGTATATCCCCGTCAAAGCGGTCGGGGGTAATTTTCAGGCGCTTTGTCCCTTTCACGGGGAGAAGACGCCGTCTTTAGTTATTTCTCCTGATAAACAGATTTGGCATTGTTTTGGTTGCGGTAAAGGTGGAGACATCTTTTCTTTTTTAATGGACATGGAAGGCTTATCTTTTATGGAAGCTATTCGTCAATTAGCACCCAGAGCTGGAGTCACTTTAAAAAGTCAGGACCCTGAAAGTTTTAGCAAACGTAATAGGGCGTTAGATTCAGTAGCCTTAGCCGTTAAATATTATAATCATTTACTGGGTACTACTATTGGTCAAAAGGCTAAAGATTATTTACTGCGACGCGGACTCACTGAAGAAATTATTAAAGACTGGCAGATTGGTTATAGTCCTGATTCTTGGGATGCACTCTTTTCTTTTTTAGCTACTAGACCATTAGAAGGACAAAAATATACAACCATGGAAATGGCGGAAGCCGGATTGGTTATTAAAAAAGATGGTCCAGGTAATCGTTTCTTTGATAGATTTAGGGACCGTATCATGTTTCCGATTAATGATGTAAATGGTAATCCGATTGCTTTTACCGCTCGTCTTAACCCTGATAAGGACGCCAGCCAAGAGAAAACCGGTAAATATATTAATAGTCCACAATGCGCTATTTACGATAAGAGCCGAGTATTATTTGGACTAGATAAAGCTAAGGGTGTTATTAAAGAAAAGAATTTCGCTATTGTAGTAGAAGGTCAAATGGATGTGATTGCTTGTCATCAGTTTGGTTTTAAAAATACCGTGGCTTCATCTGGTACAGCTCTTACAGCTGAACAAATATCTCTTTTAAAACGTTATACCAAAAATTTAGCCCTATGCTTTGATGCTGATGCGGCCGGACAGTTAGCTGCTGATAGAGGTATTAGAGAAGCCATGTTGCAGGGCATGAATATTAAAGTCATTATCATTCCTAATGGTAAGGATCCAGATGATGCTTTGCGTCAAGATTTAGCTTCCTTTGTGTTAGCGGTTAGAAATGCTAAACCAGTGATGGATTATTATTTTGAAAAAATTACCGCTGGACTAAACTTAGAAATGGTGGAGAATAAAAAAGATGTGTCAAGTAAGATGCTTAACATGATTATTAAGCTAGCTGATAAAGTAGAAGCTGATTACTGGTTAAAGACCGTTTCTCAAACCTTAGGTATCGATGAAAATATATTAAGAGAAAGCCTACCTAATAACAAAGAGACAGCTCCTTTACAGCGAGTCGAGCCTAGTGTTAAAACTACTGAGCGGTCTCGTGAAGCTCAGTTATCAGAATTACTTTTAGCTTTAGTTATTAAGTTTCCGCAATTTGTTGATTACGTCATTTCTAAGGTAGAAGTTGACTTACTGGAAGGGGAAGATTTAGGCTCATTTTACAAAAACTTGATTATTTATTATAATAAAATCAAGGCCCTAGATTACGAATCTTTTAGGGCTTATTTACAAGCAGAAAGTCAAGAGGAAAGTGTTAATTTACTAGATAAATTGATATTACTGGGAGAAAAAGACTTTTATGCTTATGAATTAGACAGCGTCAGACCGGAAATTATTCAAATTACCTCTGAACTGAAGAAGTATTATTTGCAGAAAAAGATTGCCATAGCCTCCAGAGCGATGGCCTTGGCCGAAAAAAATGGTGAAATGGATAAGATAAATTCTATCTTAGAAGAATTAAAGAGACTCAACGATTTGCAACGCAATAATCAGTCCAATTAATTTTTACATATGCCAAAAAAAATAGTTAAAAAGGTGAAGAAAACTCTAACCAAAAAAACTGTTTCTGTGAAGAAAAAGGCGCCCTTGAAGCAGGTCAAAAAGCCTGTGAAAGTTAAAAAAGTAGTTAAGCAGACTAAAAATAAAATGACGAGTTCCAAAAAACAATCAGTGAAAAAGCCGGTTAAATTAAAGGCGGCCCCTAAAAAGGCGGTTCTAAAAAAAAGTAAACCAGCGGTTAAAAAAACAGTGGCTAAAAAAGCGCCAGCTAAATTAGCGGTAGCTAAAAAACATACAGCCCCTAAAACTGCTCCAAAAAAAGTTGTAAAGAAAGTTGAGGTAAAAAAAGTTGTTAAAAAGGAAGTAAAGAAAGCTCCAGCTAAAAAAGTTGAAGTGAAAAAGGCACCTGAAAAAAAGGCGCCAGTTAAGGTTTTACCACCTCATGAAATCGTTTATCCAACTGAAGAAAGTATTAAGAAAGTTTTAGAAAAAGGACGCGTGCGCGGTTTTGTAACTGAAACTGAATTATTGTATTTATTTCCAGAAGTAGAAGATTATGTTTATGAATATGATGTCTTTTTAGGTGATTTACAAAGAAATGGTATTAAAATAGTAGAAGATTCTGGACGCATTTTGGGATCAACTGAAAAGAGAGAAGAAGTAACAGGTAAAGCCTCATCTCTGACTTTTGATTTATCCAAATTATCAGCTGATTCTATTCAGATGTATCTTAAGGAAATTGGTAAGGTACCACTTTTAAGTTCAGCTGAAGAAGTGGAATTATCCAAGCGTAAAGAGAAGGGTGATAAAGAAGCCGAACATAAGATTATTGAAGCCAATTTACGTTTAGTAGTATCTATTGCTAAGAAGTTTGCGGGTGCTAAAGGTTTATCGCTTTTAGACTTAATTCAGGAAGGTAATATTGGACTATTCAGAGCCGTAGAGAAGTTTGAATATCGCAAAGGGTATAAGTTCTCAACTTATGCTACTTGGTGGATTAGACAGGCTATTACTCGTGCTCTCGCTGATCAATCACGTACTATTCGTATCCCAGTGCACATGGTGGAAACTATTAATAAGTTCCAACAGGTGCAACGCTTCTTAGTTCAAGAATTAGGACGTGATCCCATGGCGGAAGAAATTGCCGCGGAAATGGGAGAAGAGATTGATAAGGTCAGATACATCATTAAGATTTCTCAAGATACTATTTCTTTACAGGCTGCTATTGGCGACGATGAAGAAGATTCAACTCTTGAAGATTTCATTGAAGACGTAAAGAGTGTAGCTCCAGATCGTGCTGCAGCCTTACAATTACTGAAGGATTATGTGAAGGAAATTGTGGCACAGTTATCTCCTCGTGAACAAAAGATTCTAGAAATGAGATTCGGGTTGTTAGACGGTGTAGCTCATACCTTAGAAGAAGTTGGTCAGGAATTTGAAGTTACTCGTGAACGTATTCGTCAGATTGAATCAAAAGCCCTAGAAAAAATCAGAAAATTCAAAGGTTTAGAAAAATTAAGAGATTATTAGAACCGAAAAACCCCTATTTATTGGGGTTTTTCTTTTTATTGACATAAAGCCTCTATCTGCTAAAATAGAGTTACAAAATGTCTGTAAAGCATTTTTGTTTTTTTGAGTAAAAACTTAATATTCCCAGGTAGCGCAGCGGTAGCGCAGTTGGCTGTGAACACATTAGTTCTAACGCAGCTTTACTGAGTAATCAGTATCGAAAACAAGGTGAATTGTCTGGAAGCCTAAATCTGAAAAGATATGGTAATCAGCAGCCAAGCCCTGAAGGTCAGGGAAGGTTCAGAGACTATCCCGAAAGGGAGTAGGTCCATTTATTAATTTAAGTGGCCCGAAGCGCCTTGCATCCATGTTATGGATGATGATATAGTCCACCCCTTTAGGAAACTATAGGATAAGTGTAACCAATTGGTCGCCGGTTCGAATCCGGCCCTGGGAGCAAATACAAAAAAAGCCAGACTTTATGTCGGGCTTTTTTTGTTTATGTAATAATTTAACTATTAATTTATGGAAAGAGAAAAACAGTTAAAAAATTGTTTTATATTAGAATGGTTCTTTAAAAGTTTTCTGATTAGTTTTTTTATTTTTTTAATGTCTTTGATTGGCGGGAATACTATTAATATGTTGGTTCTATTTATAATCGTGTCTATAATTTTTATTCCAGGTGGCATTGTTAAGTATAATAAAGAAAAAAATAAGGGCTTAGTTTTGAATGATATGGTTTTAACTTATTATCATGGGTATTTAGTAAAAAATAGTTTAGATATACCTATTAATACAATTAAATTTATAAAAATTGAAGAAGATATTTTTTATGGTTTTTTTAACACAGCAAAAATAATAATTATTTTCAATACACCTGTTAGTGTCCAGATGAATAAAGGTGTTACAAATATTAGCAATTCCGAAAAAGTAAGTTATATGACATTAAAAAAAGAAGCAGATAGCTTAAGGATGGCTTTAAATGCTAGAAATTAGATAATAACATTTTTAGGTAAATGGACTTATTATTTATCATGTTTATATAATAGTATGTTATTAAATATTTAGCTAATATTAAAATAAAAATTTTTATAAAAAAGGCGTATATTATTTTTTGAAACAATTAAATTTTCTTTGACTTTATCTTAAAATAGTGGGAAAATTGTGTTAATAATAATTAAGTCATTATGAATACAAAAAATAGTATAAAAAGTCGCGATAAATTTATCAAACAAGTTGCTAAGACAATATCAGATAATCATGCCTGCCATTCGGAAGCATTTATTTTTGGTATATCTGGTAAATGGGGTGAAGGTAAAACAAATTTTTTAGATAATTTGAA
>JBAQCS010000048.1:0-9820 GCA_049294415.1 Patescibacteria group bacterium | reverse complement strand
GGTTTAGCATTAGTGGTAATATCCCAATCTTTAGGAATCTTTTCCATCAAAAAATCGCGTACGCAACCACCAACTACGTAAGCTTCAAAACCGCCTTTATTCAATTGTTCTAATATGTGAGAAACGTAATCTGGTATTTTCATAGTCATTCCATTATAGCTGGTTTAAAGCTCACCGTCAAAACAGTTATTTAAGCTAAAATTACTTATATAATAGCTAAATTATTTGATTTTTCCTGTTTTAGCTTTAAATGAAGTATGTAGTACTGCGTGTCCTAATCCGATACTTTTAACATAATCCACACTAGTCATAGCTTCTTTATTCTCGTGGGCCCTTCTAACTTTTTGTTTACTATCAATACTGTACAAGGATTGTATACGTTTTAATCTAACTTCATTAGACACAGGAAAAGGTTGTCCTCCGCCACCAATACAACCACCAGGACAACTCATTACTTCTACATAATCAAAATCTTTCAACTTAGGTAAAATATTATCAATATTACCTAAGCCATTAACTACGGCTACTTTTAAAGTACGCCCAGCCACTTTAACCTTAGCTTGTTTTAAGCCACTGATTCCTCGCACTTCTTTGAATTCCAATCTACCTGTTTTATTCTTTTTTTCTAAGTGCCAAACAGTAGTTCGTAAAGCTGATTCCATAACACCGCCAGATGCACCATAAATAGCACCGGCACCGCTACCGTTATTCCAAACGAGATCAGTTGGTTGAGGTTTTAAATCTGCTAAATTAATTTTAGCCGCCTTCATCATTCTGGCCATCTCTCTGGTCGTAATAACATGGTCGACTGGCTTCAAACCGTTAATTTTAAATTCAGGGCGAGTAATTTCATATTTTTTAGCGGTACAAGGCATAACTGAAACAATCACAATATCTTTAGGATTAATATTTTTGGCATGAGCCCAGTGAGTTTTAATTACACCGCCCAAATGCATATGAGGTGAACGAGCAGAAGTTAAATTAGGAATTAGCTCAGGGTGACGTGTTTCTACATAACGCACCCAAGCTGGACAGCATGAAGTCATCATCGGAAAAACAGCTTGAGGATTATTTAATCTTTCAACTAATTCTTCGGCTTCGGTAATAGTAGTAATATCGGCTCCTAAGTTAACATCAAAAACATAATCAAAGCCTAACTTTTTAAGAGCAGCACTCACTCGTCCGGCCATTTTGTCGTCATATTCCATGCCAAACTCTTCGCCAATAGCCGCCCGAATAGAAGGGGCAAATTGAGCAATAACTATCTTCTTCTTATCTTTAATTAAACTGGATACAATATCGTGTTCTGGTTTTTCTTGAAAAGCAGCCACTGGACAATGGGTTACACACTGACCGCAATAAGTACAAGGATTGCTAGTTGGCACGATTTCTTGCTCACACCCCCGCCCTTTCATAGTTAAACAATTTAACTTCTGAACTCTATTACAAGCATCTAAACATAAACGACAATCGATACATTTAGAGCCATCTAGAGCTAGAGCTGGTCCAAAGTCATAATTTTTACGCGCTTCTTTTCTTTCTGGAAAACGACTAACTTTAACTCGATACTTTTTAACCAAACTTAAAAGAGGACAATTAAGGCGCAGCTCGCACGTTGGACATTTTTCTACATGTTCAGCAAATAACAATTCTAAATTAGTACGACGTAATCTTTTAATACGAGCTGTATCTAAAAATACTTCTAAATTTGGCTCAGCGGGAACAGAGCAAGCTGAAGTAACCTGACGTTTACCATCTTTAATAATTTCCACTAAACACAAACGGCAATTCCCTTTAGCTGGAAAATCAGGATGATAACACAAAGCTGGAATAAAAAGACCATGACGTCTAGCCACAGATAAAACAGTTTCGCTGGGCTTGAAGTTATATTCTTTATTATCAATTTTAATAATTGGAGACATGATTATTTATTCTGCTCATTTAAACTCTTATAGATATTATAATAATACACTACAAAGTAAGGAGAAATGGCCATCCAGATAACGTTAACAATAATATTATAAAGCGTAAAAGGAGCAGATCCTTCGGTCATAAAATTTAAAGGCCAAGATAAAATCATAAAAAATATTAGACCAATTAGTCCCAGTAACAACATTCGACCAAAAACTGGCCACCAGAAACCGTAAACTAAATCATAACTTCTTTCCATAGCTGAAAAAGATCGTTTATTTTCTATTACTAAAATATAAGCAGCAAACATGTAGTAGACACCAAAAATAATAGCTGGAATTAAAAAGACAAAACCCCAAGCTAAAACAACTACAAACATTAATAGAGAAACTCCTAACATCCCCCAAACATAATTTTTAGAGTCCTTAAAATTTAGAGCTGTGTCAGAATAATTATTCTTAATTAAAAGCAAAGTAGCAACTTTAACTCTTAAACCATAATAAATAGCAAAAATAATTGAACAAATAACTACAAGTCCAAAGATAATACCTAAAGAAATTTGCGCCATAAATGGCATTTTAGACCAAACACCAGTAACAATTACTAGCGTTGCCACTAAAGAAACGGCCGCAATTGGTATTAAGCCAATTAAACCATAGACATAAATCATGATGAACTTACTAAAATTTGCTACATACTCTTGCCAACTCTTAGTTAACAAGTTTTGGCAATTCATAATTTTTTTTGAATTTTCCATAATGTTATCTGACAGCTTTATTTGTCTGTCATTTTATTTTTTAAAATATTTTTATAATAGCTTGATAAAGGTAAAGAGATGCTGCGGCCATAAGCACAAAAACTACCGTGATTTAAAAGTTCTAAAATATCCCAAAATTCTGGTGAATAAGTTTTACCTTGTTCATATAACTCATAAAGCCTCACCGTGCCCTCGCGACAAGGTGTACATTTGCCACAAGAATTATCTTTAAAAAATTTTAACCAACTACCAATTAAATCTGGTTTGTTCTTATTAAACCAAGGATAAATAGTAATAGACCCACTACCGCTAACTGGCTGATCGAGTTGAGATGAATCTAAAACTTCCCCGCAAGCATTACCTCCCACCATACAAAAAAACTTATAGGAGGGCCAGTTACCAGTTAAGCGCAATACATCAGCAATACTCCAAGAATCTGGCAAATAATAAACACCTGGTCTTTGTACTTCACCGTTAATAGTATAAAAACGTCTATTATCAAAACTACCAGCTTCAATCAAGGCAACTTGATGAAAAGTTTCTACATTATTTATTAAAGTTGGCTTACCGAACAAACCATGATCCACTGGTAACGGTGGCTTAAGTCTTGGCTCAGTTAAACCATGCTCGATAATATTTAACATGGTAGTTTCTTCCCCACTAATATAACTTAACTTTTTAGGCTTAATTTGATAATGCCAAAAAAGTGATAACATCATGAAATCAGTCGTTGCCAGTAAGGCGTTAATTTTTTTAGAAACTGTCGGATAATAAGCATGATTTATAAAACAATAAATACCAGCTAATCGTTTAGCTCCTAATTCTTTTACCGCGGCCTTAACTCCTAACAGAAATTTCTCAGTTTCATTTTCTAAAATAAAAGCATCTTTAGAAACACCAGGCTCACCTTCAGCGGCATTAATTACAATATAAAAAGAGGTTTTAGTGTCTTTTTTTAAAGCATGGGCTATCGCTTGCCACTTTAAATAAACTGGAAAACCAGCGCCACCGCGACCTCTTAGTTTTGCTTTTTCAATTTTGAGAATCAAGCTTTCGCTCATAATTATTATTTAGCTGTCCAACCACCATCTACATAAAGAACTTCACCGGTTACATAAGTTGATTCATCGCTACCTAAATATACTGCAGCATTAGCGATATCATCTACGTGACCAACATGACCCAAAGGAGTGCTGGTTAGTACTAAATTATTAAAAGCTTCATTTTGCAAAACGTCTTTAGTCATACCGGTAGTAATAAAACCAGGAGCAATAGCATTAACTCTGATGCCAAGTGAGGCTACATCTAGTGCAGCAGCGTGAGTAACTTGAACGACGCCACCCTTAGCAGCACAATAACAAATAGCACCAGCAAAACCAACCTTACCCAAAATCGAACTCATATTGATAATACTACCCTTAATACCTTGGCTTTTCATAGCATTGGCAGCAGCCCTAGCACCATAAAAAACACCAGATAAATTAATTTCGATAGTCTTATGCCAATACTCGTCTGTGGCGTCTAAAACGCCACCTAGTCCACCAATACCAGCATTGTTAACCATTACATCAATCTTACCAAATTTAGTCACAGCAGCTGCTACTAAAGCATTAACTTCTGCGCTACTCGCTACATCGCATTTTACATAGATAGCGTTCTCATGATCAACTTCAAAGGTTTCGGCGATATCAGAATAAACTACTTTAGCTCCTTCAGCTAAATATTTTTCAGCAATAGCTTTACCAATACCAGAAGCGGCACCAGTTACTACAGCTACTTTATCTTGCATTCTCATATAGTTATTATTATTTAATAAACTTTTTCATATAACCCACTAAATCGACTAAACGATTGGAATAGCCCCATTCATTGTCATACCAAGAAACTACTCGAAGTAAATCACCGTCGACTAAAGCGGTTGATTTTAAATCAACAATTGAACTATGAGGATTACCAACAATATCGGAAGATACTAGCTCCTCATTAGAAGCTTCTAAAATACCTTTTAACTCGCCCTTAGCTACTTTAATGAAAGCCTCGTTAACGGCTTCCACGGTAGTTTTTTTGCCAAGTAAAAAAGTTGTATCACATAAAGAACCAACGGCGACTGGCACGCGAATTGCTAGACCATCAAACTTACCTTTCAAGCTAGGGATAGTTTCAGTCACAGCTGTAGCAGCTCCAGTAGTAGTTGGTACAATATTAGCAGCGGCTGCTCTAGCACGTCTTAAATCTTTATGAGGACCATCTACTAAATTTTGATCAGCAGTATAAGCGTGAACAGTAGTCATTAAAGCTTTTTTGATACCAAATTTTTCTTTAATAACTTTAGTAACTGGGGCTAAACAATTAGTTGTACAAGAAGCACAAGATAAAACGTCATCGGCTTTAGTTAATTTTTCTTCATTAACACCAATAACAATTGTCTTACATTCTTTACCGGGAGCTGAAATAATAACCTTTTTAGCTCCAGCTGCTAAATGAGCACTAGCATCTTCTTTGCCACGAAAACGACCAGTACATTCCAAAACAACATCTACCTTTAATTTTTTCCAAGGTAAAAGTAAGGGATCTTTTTGAGAAAAGACTGGATATTTTTTACCATTTACTACAATTGATTCTTTAGTATGACTAACTTTGTGATGATATTTACCATAACAAGTATCATACTGCATCAAGTGAGCTAAAGTAGCAGTATCTGTTAAATCGTTAATAGCTACTACATTAATTTTAGGATGACTATCTAAAATAATTTTAAAAGAGGCTCGGCCAATACGGCCAAAACCATTAATCGCTACGTTAATTTTATTGTTAAACATAATGTAAAATAATTAATTTTTACTAATATAATAATAACATTTTTCAGCCCTGCTTACAATAAAAAAAGACCCTAGATTAAACTAGAGTCTCTTTTTTTAAAATTATAAATCAGTATTTATATCTTTTTTCTTTTCTTTCTTTTTGTGACGGTTTAAATCTACTTCTAAAGTAAAGTCACGTTCACCAGTTTTAGCACCAGCAAATCTAACATCAACTGATTGCTTTAAAATATGATGACCAATAACCACGCCGCGATTACCATCAACATTAACCTTAGTGCCAATTGGCGGCAACACACCAGCTAGTTCCTTGTAGCCTTCGTATTCAAAAGCTAAGCAGCACATCAAACGTCCACACATACCAGAAATTCTTTCACTGCCACGATGTACAACTTGTTGAGCTTCAGCCATATCAGAAGTAACTGAAGAAAAATCTCTAATAAAAGTTCGGCAACATAAAACTTTGCCGCAAGGACCACAATCACCACTAAAACGAGCTTCATCACGAGAACCAATTTGGGTTAATCTAATTTGTGCATTAAAGTGGGTAGTTAAGTCTTTAACTAAATCACGAAAATCAACACGACCACTAGCAATAAAAGCAAAGTTCAAACGATTACCTTCAAACGAAAAATGAACATCAATTAACTTCATGTCTAAATTACGTTTCAAAATATATTCACGACAAACAGATAAAGTTTCATTCTTTTTTTCATCATCAGCTAAATTAGCTAAATCGTTTTGACGTGCCAAACGTTTAATTGGTTTTAATTCTGGATCATTTTCAGCTACCGGCTTAGATTCAAAGACACGCAAAACCTTAGCCAATTCCTGACCGAGTTCAGTTTCTACGATTACGTAATCACCAGATTTAACTGATAAATCACCAACGCTAAAATTGTAAGTCTTGTCCCATGGGGCAAATTGAACCAGAGCTGTAGTCATATAATACAAGCATCCCGCGCACTGAGTGGTCCGCGGGATGAAAAAAATTCCTATTTATTAGAGACCGAAACGAACAAATTTGATAATGTTTGCACCGCAAAGCATTTCCTTAACTTTCTTTTTATCATCTTTGATATATTCCTGTTCAATTAAACAAACTTCACTGTAATACTTGCTCATCTTACCTTCTAAAATCTTTTCTACCATTTCAGCTGGCTTACCTTCTTTCGTTAGTAACTCACGAGCAATTTCTTTTTCCTTATCCATTTCCTCAGTTGGAACTTCAGTAGGATGTAAATATTTTGGGTTAGCAGCAGCTACTTGCATAGCGATGTCCATAGCTAATTCTTTTTTATCAGCAGTGTCTAATGCTACTAAAACTCCTAATCTACCACCTAAGTGTGAATAAGCTGTAACAGTTGCACCGGTAATAGTGGCTACGCGCTTAATATCTAGTTTTTCGCCAATTACACCAGACAAAGTGTCTAAGGCTTCTTTAACTGTAGTTCCGTTTAAAGGAGCAGCTAATAATTCATCTAAAGAAGATGTTTTAGTAGCTTTAACTACGTCTAAAATTTGGTTAGCAAAATCTTGAAACTTTTCATTACGAGATACAAAATCAGTTTCAGAATTTAATTCTACGATATAACCTTCGGTAGAATCAGCATTAACCGCTACTTTAACGACACCTTCGTTAGTTTCGCGATCAGTTCTCTTAGCGGCTTTAGCAATACCTTTTTTACGTAGAATTTCTACAGCTGTATTTAAATCGCCGTTTGCCTCATCAAGAGCTTTTTTACAATCAACCATACCGGCGCCAGTCATTTCGCGAAGTTGTTTGATAGTTTCCATATTGTTAATGATAGCTAAAGTTCGATACAAGTAACGAACCAAGCCAAAAAATATTTAAAGAGAAAAATTATTTATTTTCAGTTGTTTTTACGTTCTTCTTAGCATCTGTTACAGCTTCTTTGATAACGTCCATAAGTAATGCAATGGTCTTAGTAGCATCATCATTAGCTGGAATTGGGTAATTTACTAATTCAGGATTAACGTTAGTATCACAAATAGCGATAACTGGAATGTTTTTAGCTCTAGCTTCAGTTAAAGCAGTTTCTTCTTCAATAATATCCCAGATAAATAAAGCGTCTGGTAATTTATTTAAACCGATTAAACCACCTACACGTTCTTCTAGTTTTTTGATTTCACGAGCGAAATCTAATTGTTCTTTCTTGGTATATTTTTCAAGTTTGCCAGAAGCTTTAGCCTCTACTAAATCTTGGTATTTTTTAACTGATTTTTTAACAACAGCAAAGTTAGTTAAATAACCACCTAACCATTTACCAACGATATAAGGCATACCAGTGGCTTCAGCCATATTCTTCATGCCATTTTTAACTTGGTTCTTAGTACCAACAAATAAAATGCTCTTACCTTCAGAGATTAACTGGCTCATAAATTCTAAAGCTTCAGCTAATTTCTCACGGCTCTTATTAAGATCAATAATGTAAACACCTTTTTTATCAGTAAAGATATAAGGTTTCATTTTTGGATGCCAGCGATTGGTTCTGTGACCAAAATGCATACCGGCTTTTAACATCTCTTCTACGCTTGGTAATTTTACCATAATGTTTTTTCTTTTATCCCTCTCTAATAAATTAGAGAAAGCGTCCATTCCACGAGTCTATATCTAATTAGATTTAGACAAGAAAAATAAAGGAATGTGATGATTTTTATTAAATATTAACTAAAAAATAGGTATTGCCTATAAGAGGCACACCTAGCTTTAATATTAGGGGAAAATTGAGGTAATGTCAACCCTTTACTGCTGATAAAAATACTTTAAACCATCATTATATTCATTAACGGCTTGATTATAAGTATTAAGTTGAGCACGATATAATTCCAAAGCACTATTATAACTATTTACCCCACCATTATAGGTTGGCACTAAAGCATTATAGGATGATACATCCCCACTAGCCTGATAAGCATCTAACTGCTGTTTTTGACTAACTAAAGTATTTTGCTGAGCAGTAAGTTCAGTATTTTTTTGTTCAATTTTAACTCTTTCACTATCAATCCAAGCTTTTTTAGTTTGCAGGTCGCTAACTAATTTTTTGGTATTAGCCATACCGTAATAGAGTTTGCCGCTAGTCTTTTGATAAACCTCCATTTTGCTTAAACGAGTTGAATCAAATAATCCGGTTAAGCCATCATTAACTAAAACCGCCTGACCACTAGAAAGTGAAGACGGAATAACACCAATTTGAAAGAAGTTAGTTGTCTCCACATAACAGTAACCAGAATTATTAACAGAGTCAGCTAATGGACAACTAATACCGGCCGCTGAGTGATTCATATCTGGAAAGTCTAAAATAGCGGCGCCATAACCTAATTCTCTTAAGACGGAGACTGCTAAAAAAGTTTTATCAGAACAAATACCAGAATTCTTATATAAAGTTTCGTAGGGATAATTAGGTTGAAGCGGTGAATCATTTAACTTAGCGTGGTCATAAGGAATGTTTTGAATCAGTGACATTAAAAACTCAATTTTTTGGTCAGCACTCCAAGAATTAGTTACAGTCTGAGTATTAGCGTAATTAATTAAAGTTGATACAGCATTATCACCGCTTTTCTTTTGAAAGAAAATAGCATAAAACTGTTCACGCGCATCAACTGGTTCGATACTACCTGTATAATAAAAAGTTTTTAGCGCTGTAGTATAAGCTGAATATAAACTAGTTCTTAAAGCTAAAATATAACTATAATCTTTAGAACCATAACGCCATAATAAATTGGTGCTATGATCGGCTGTAGTGTCAACTGGAGTATAATTAACCGTTACTGGTGATGTAATAACAGCCACAGGAATCTTACTTAAATCAAGATTAGTAATACCTAGTCCTTGAGCTCTAAACAGTAACCAGGCATCAAGTGGTCTACCTAAATAATTCCAACGTTGATCAAAACCAACATAATAGGCCTCGCCGTGGCTTTGAGGGCGAATATATAAACCACCAACTGCCCAAGCTGGTGCACCTTTACTCCAAGAAGCAAATTCTTGTTCTGAAATACCTAGGCTTAACTTTTTCATTAAAGCATAAGCATCATCAGGGCGACCTAAAGAATATCTTTTTTGATCTTTAGGATTAACATACCAAGCTTCGCCATGACTTTCTACTTGCAATAAAATACGACCCGATAATCTTTGGGCCATAGTTAAAGCTGAAACTTCATGGCTGAACAAAAAGCTTAAAACAAAAATTATAATTAATGGATATCGTAATTTAATCATAAATTAATCCACCAAAGTAATATATAAATCTTCTTCTGGTGGTTGTGGCAAGTGATCAATATTATTTACAAAATTAATACGCACATAACC
>JBAQCS010000047.1:0-52882 GCA_049294415.1 Patescibacteria group bacterium | reverse complement strand
GTTATTTCTAGATTATTAATTTTTTTCTGGACTATTTCTGGCATTTTAGAACCGTCTCCTACTAAGATAAATTTATAATCAGGAAACAGCGGTGCCATGGCAATAAATAAATCTACCCCTTTATGATATTCTAATTGCCCAATAAAACTAAAAACCTTTTCTTTAGTTATTGTTTTATCATTAGCGTTAAGTAATAAGGGATTAGGAACAACAAAAGCTGGGCAATCTTTGAATAAATTATATTTTTGGTGTAAATCTAATAACCACTGTGAAGGGGAGATGATAATTTTGTTTTTAGAAAAAGAAAAAAAGTAGTGGCTCACACTTTGATAAATTTCTGCAGCCAAAGAATTTAAAATCTTTTCCTTATCAAAATACATAAGTCCAGCAGGATGTAATAATTGAATATCATGCAGGATATGAATATGTCGAGCCCCGCTTTGCTTAATGGCTAGAGGAGTAAGCAATCCTAGCCCCATTAAATTATGAGATATAACTAGCTCTGGTTTTTCGACAGTCAGAATAGTCTTAATAGCTAAATATTTATTAATATTTATTAGATTGCCGATTTGCCAGACCAATCTAAAGAGATAAGAATGTTTATTTAAATCGCTATAACCAGATGGTAAATAATAAACACTTTTTTCTTCGTTAATATTTCGTTGCGGAGGTCGAGTACTAATAACAAAAACCTCATGACCTAGAGCTTTTAGCTCATTATTCATAATTTCAGCGATGCGTTCAGCACCGCCTTTTTGATAGGGCTTATAGAGATTGTTGATTAGGGCTATTTTCATATAAATATTTTTTTGAAACGATCAGCTATGGCTTCCCAAGAATATTTGCTAACAGCATAGCTTCTAGCACTATGTCCCATGGCTACGCGTTTCCTTTCGTCAGTGATAAGTAGTTCTATTTTAGCGGCTAGGTCATGGCTGTCATTAATATTGCAAGCTAAACCATCAATTCCGTCTCTAAAAACAGTTCTAACCCCTGGTAATCTAGAAGCAATAACCGGCACGCCACAAGCCATAGCTTCCATTAAGACTAAGCCGAAAGCTTCATGACTATTAATTGAGGGTAAGATAAATAAATCTGATGCTTGATAAGTTTTAATAAGTGTTAGGTCGTCTAATTTACCTAAGAAATGTACTTTTTTTTCTAAGCCTAATTTAAGGCTGTTAGCCTCGTAATTACTTTGTAAATTACCAGAACCCACAATTTTTAAATTCCAGTTATTATTTTTTAATTCACTTAAAGCTTGCAATAAGACATCTAAGCCTTTGAAGTAATGTGCGGAATCTAAACCGCCCACGAATAATAAATTAACTTGTCCGCGTTTAATAAAATGTTTAGTAACAAAGTTAATTATTTCTTTAGCCTTGGCCATGATATTATTTTTTGGCTCCGGCATTTTAGGTAAGAACTCATTAGTATCTAAACCAAAAGGTATTTCGCAAATTTTTTCAGGGTGATTTTTAGCGAAGTCAGCAATTTGGCTGTTATATAAATAATCTAAACTAGCGCTAATAATTTTATCAGCTCTTTTAAACAAAGATTCTTTAATTAAAGAACTAGGCCAGGCTAGTATTTTTAAATACCAAGCTAAATGCCCGGTATCCATATGATAATGGATAATTAGTTTAGTTTTTTTATTAAATAATAAAAACAGCCAGACTAATTCACTGGCTCCAAAAAAAGGATAATGTAAGTAGATGCAATCAAATTTGTTAAGAGTGCTTAGCAGGGAAAAGGGCAGTCCGCCGTGGCCATAGCGCAGGAGAGGCTTGAGTCTGATAACGTCTAGCTCTTTTATGTCAGCTTGCCCCTTTGGTTGTAGCGTAAAGGTTGTTACTTGATAATCAGTAGCTAATATATCGCCGAAACGTTTGGCGCTAGTACCAATACCGCCGTTATAAGGCGGGAAGGTACAGACTATTTGAGCAATTTTCATAACTAGTCTTTTTTAAGAAGAGTAAGGTGGCGATTTAAATCAGTAATATCTTTATCTAACTTAGCTTGGCGTAAACGTAGTTTGAAAACAAAATAGAATAAAACTAAAATTGCTCCGTAAAATAATAAATTAATACCACTAGCAGTAAAGCCTAAGGCTGAAGCCAAGTGATCTAATTGTTTTAGGAAAATAATTGCTAGGGCTGAACCAGTCCAAAAAAATAACCAAAGCCAAAACTCACTATTGCTAACTTGTTGTTTATTTTTTTGCTTAACTAATCTAGTGATGAAAAAAGCAATAATAATTAGAGCTAAAAATTGTTGAAAACTAATCATATTATTTTATGAAGTTATTAATCAGTAAATCTTTAATAATTTTAAAACCGCCGCTCAATTTTTGTCCAAATTCATGATAAGTAACATTAATTGGCACTTCAATAATTTTGGCACCACTTTTATTTACTTTATAAAGTATTTCACTACAGTGGGCCATGCCGCGACTATCAATAGTTAACTTTAGGGCTGTCTGGCGATTCATAGCTCTAAAACCACTTTGAGGGTCACTTAATTTAATGCCGAAAAAACGATTAATTAGACGAGCTAGTGGCATAATAATATGTTTTTTGGTAAAAGGAAAATTAGCACTACCTAAAAAACGGGAACCAAAAACCGCATCAGCTCTATTATCTAAAATGGGTTGAATTACGTCTTTAATTTCGGCGGCTGAGAATTGATCATCAGCATCAAAGTGGACAATAATATCGGCACCATGAGCTAAGGCATAATCATTACCAGTTTGTAGAGCTGCTCCTTGGCCGCGATTAATAATATGTTGTAAAACGACCACCCCTGTTTTATTAGCCAGCTTAAAGGTGTCATCAGTTGAACAATCGTCTATCACAATTAGCTCGTCAACTAAAGGTTTAACCTTATAAATGACTAGCTCAATATTTTTAGCTTCGTTGTAGGCAGGAATGACACAGCTTATCTTCATAACTTATGGCTTAAGGATTCTTTTTGTTTTTGAATTAGCTTACTGACTGATATTAAGCCACTAGCTGCTTTTTGTAAAATGTCATTAGAAATAGAACTGATAGTCTTGGTTTGCAAATCTTTATTACTTAAAATATTAAAGACAGCGATCAGTCCTTTTTGGCCTGAATGATTACAATGTGAGCAACCTTGGCTATTCCAGAAATTTTTAGGTTGATATTTTTTATCCCTTGGCCAATATTTAGCTATTAATTCTGAGGTCTCATCATTTATATAAGCTTCGAGGCAACGTGGACAGTTTTTGGCAATTAATTTTTGGAAAATAATTAAAGCATCTAAGTTTTTAAATTGCTTAATGCCTGATATTTGTTCATTGAGCTGATTGATGTTATTAGCTTTAACGCCAATAATGACTAATTTTCCTTGGCTAGCTAAATCAATCGCTCCTTTAATTAAGGTGGCGTCAGCATCATCAATAACCACAATTTCACTATCATGACGCCTGACGTTTTCTAAGTCTTCTAATCTTTGTCGTCCAGTGCTAGTTAAACGATTTACATCTTCAATCACTAATTCAGAATGGGTTTCTAATAAGTAGCAAAGTTTTTCGTCTCTGTTAATTTTTTCTAGCAGGGAGTAGAGAGTAGTAGTTTTTCCTTCGTTATCAGGTGAAGCTACAATAATAAGTCCTTGGCGGCGAGTTAAAAATTGTTCAAGTAGTTGTTTTTCAGCTCGACCCAAACCTAGTCGACTTAATCTTAAATTTTTAAGAGTCTTAACAGCTCTTTTAATGATAATTTTGTCACCATCTTCTTGAGGGATAATGGAAATTAAAAAACTGTCATTACCCATTTTAAAATAAGCGCCGCTAACTAAATCGTCAGGTGCAATTTTTAAAATTCTCTTAAAAGCGGAAGCTAAATCATCTTCTAGTTTAAAGGGCAATTTTAGCTGGGTTTTGTCTAGGCCGTTATCCGCCCAGAGTAGGTGATGGCCGTCATGTTTAGTGATAGCTAAATCGTTAAAGCCTAGCCCTTTGGTATAATTTAATAGTTTGGAGATTAATTTGGAGTTCATGGCTTTATTATACATTATTTATATTATTTTTAAAATGTGCTAAAATGACTGAGTAAGCGCCTGGCTAGGCCCTTTTTTGCTATTATTATGACTTATTCTAAACTCTACGAACGGTTTTATTCTTGGCGGACTAATGTCGGTGCTTCTTTGAGTGAATTCTTCGCTTACTTACCTAATCGTTTTTATTTAGCCGCTAGCCTATTATTACAAGCTATTTCTTGGTTTTTATCTTATTATATCTATAAGAATCTGACTGGTAATTTACTAGTTCTTCATTATAATGTAGATTTTGGTATTAATTGGATTGGTGATGCTAATAATATTTTCTATTTTCCTTTGGTTAGTTTAGCGATTCTGCTTATTTCGTTGATTATATTATTTATTTTTGGACCTAATAAGCATTTTCGTTTTCAGTCTAATATTATTATGTCAGCAGTTATTTTAAGTAATTTAGGAATGCTGTCAGCCTTAGTTCTAATTTATTTAATGAATTTCAAATAATTAAGATTATTTTTTAGCTATGCAAGATTTTTACATCATTAAGATTATTTTACTTTCTACCAGTGCTTTTATTTTTGCTGGTTTAGCTACCCCCTTACTTTCCAACTTTCTTTATAAACATCATTTAGGTAAAAAAATTAGAAATAGCGGTGCGACACCAATATTTTCCGAATTACACGCTCATAAAGAGGGAACTCCGACTATGGGTGGCATTTTAATTTGGGGAACAGTACTTATTTTCTCTTTATTGTTTTTGTTTCTATCAAATATTTTGCCTTTTGATATTTTTAAAAATTTAAATTTCTTAACTCGTTCTGAAACCCTTTTACCACTCGGAGCTTTGATTGCTTCAGCGCTGATTGGTTTAGTAGACGATTGGTTGGATGTTCGCGGTAAAGGATCTCTGGGCGGCGGTGGTTTAAAAATGAAACACCGTTTACTCATTTATGCCGTTATCGCTTTAATTGGTGCTCTGTGGTTTTATTTTAAATTAGATTGGACAGTTTTTCACATACCTTTTCTCGGTAACTTTGAAATTTCTTGGTGGTATATTCCAGTTTTTATGTTTGTTATTGTTGCCACTTCTTTCTCAGTTAATGAAACTGATGGTTTAGATGGTTTAGCTGGTGGCACACTACTTATTGCTTTTGCTTGTTATGGTGTAATTGCTTTTTTCTCTGGTTTATTTGAACTAGCTACTTTCTGCGGCGTAATTATGGGAGCGTTACTGGCTTTTCTGTGGTACAACATTCCGCCAGCTCGTTTTTATATGGGAGATACCGGTTCAATGAGTTTAGGTATTACTCTTGGTATTATTGCGATGTTAACTAATGACGCTCTACTATTGCCGTTTATTGGTTTTATTTTTATGACTGAATC
Source organism: Patescibacteria group bacterium (assembly GCA_049294415.1). Taxonomy (GTDB): domain Bacteria; phylum Patescibacteriota; class Patescibacteriia; order Patescibacteriales; family UBA12465; genus JAEZRQ01. The sequence goes on along the minus strand of JBAQCS010000047.1, from coordinate 47,479 downwards.
ATTATCAGTTATTATCCAATTGTTATCTAAAAAATTGCGCGGCGGTAAAAAAGTTTTTTTATCAGCTCCTATTCATCATCATTTTCAAGCTGTTGGTTGGAGTGAGAGTAAGGTGGTAATGCGTTTTTGGGTAGTAGCTGGAGTGGCCGCTTCAATTGGACTAGTTATTTTCTTATTAGATAAACACTACTAATTCATGTTTTTTTCTAAAACAATTAAAAAGTTATTTGTATCAAAGAAAGGAGAACACGAAGCTGATAAAAGTGTCTGGGTAACCCTTGGCATTTTATTAGTTTTTGGTTTAGTAATGTTGTCTTCTGCCTCCTCGGTTGTTTCCTATTCTAAGTTTGGTAATATCTACCATTACTTTGGTAAACAAGTAATGTGGGTTGCTTTGAGTTTGGTAATCATGTTTGTGGTTTCTAAAATAGATTATCATATTTGGCGTCGTTATGCTGGTACAGCCTTAATCGCTTCGGTAGTTCTGTTGTTGTTAGTTTTCATTCCTGGTATTAGAGCTGAATTTGGTACTTCTCGCAGTTGGATTAATATTTTTGGTTTTTCTTTTCAACCATCAGAACTGGTTAAATTAACTTTTTTAATTTATTTAGCGACTTGGCTAGAAGCTAAGAAAGGGGAGTTAAAAAGTGTGGCTGGTGGTATTATTCCTTTTTTAGCAACTCTTGGTGTCATTGGCTTGTTAATGGCCGCTCAACCAGATTTAGGAACTTTCTTTGTGATATCTTTTATGGCCACGGTAGTATTTTTTGTGGGTGGCGGTAAATTTCAACATTTATTTTTAACAGCGGTAATTGCTGGTTTAGTTTTATTCTTGGCAGTCTATGCTAGCGACTCTTATCAATCCGATCGGTTTAAGTGTTATAAAGATCCTACCTTTGATACTCAGAAAGAATGTTATCAAATCAATCAGTCATTAATTGCAGTTGGTTCTGGCGGAGTTTTTGGTAGAGGGCTAGGGCAGAGCCGCCAAAAGTTTATGTATTTACCAGAAGTTTGGGGCGATTCAATTTTTCCAATTATTGCTGAGGAAATTGGTTTTGTGTTTAGCGTTCTAGTATTAATTTTATTTTTATTTTTATTCTATAGAATTTTACAAATTGCTAAAGCAGCTCCAGATGTTTTTGGTATGTCGCTGGCCACTGGCGTAGTGGCCTGGCTGTCGGTGCAGATGTTTTTAAATATCGGCGGGCAACTTAATTTAATTCCGATGACTGGCGTGCCGTTACCATTTATTTCAGCCGGAGGATCTTCAATCCTGTCATCTTTGATAGCTATGGGAGTAGTAATAAATATTAGTAAACAAACTAAGAATTTGAAATAATGACTAAACCATTAAAAATAATGTTATCTGGTGGTGGTAGCGGCGGTCCAGTAACCCCGCTTTTAGCCGTGGCTCGCGAGCTTTATGCAGTTAGACCAGAAGTAACTTTTACTTTTATTGGTGGTCATGTTGGCCCAGAAAAATCTTTAGTAGCCGAGGCGGCTATTACTTTACCAATTATTTTTATTCCTATTTTGTCAGGTAAATTTCGTCGTTATTTTTCTTGGCATAATTTTACTGACTTATTTAATATTGGTGGTGCTTTTTTTCAGAGTTTATATTTATTAAAAAAAGATAAGCCAGATGTTGTTATTTCAGCCGGTGCTTTTACTAGCGTGCCTTTAGTTTGGGCGGCTAAATTAATAAATATTCCAGTTTTAATTCACCAGCAGGATGTAAGACCAGGATTAGCTAATCGGTTAATGGCAGGAGCGGCTAAAATAGTTACCGTGACTTTTGAAGAATCTTTAAAGATATATGGTGCTAAAGCAGTGCTCACTGGTAATCCAGTTATTTTTCCTAAGTTAATGAGTCGCGATGAGGTTTTTAAAAATTATAATTTAGATGTAAAACGTCCACTAGTTTTAATTTTTGGTGGAGGCACTGGTTCCGAAGCTATTAATGAAGCAGTTAATAAAAATCTAGATAAACTATTGGATTTGACTCAAGTAATTCATGTCAGTGGTCGCGGTAAAACAATTTCCTCTTCTAAAACAGGATATTACGTGACAGAGTTTTTAAATCATGAGCAATTAGTTTCAGCTATGTCTGTTTCTGATATTATCGTGGCTCGTGCTGGACTGGCGACTATCACTGAGTTATCAGCTTTAAAAAAACCAAGTATTTTAATTCCTATACCACATTCTCAACAAGAAGATAATGCTAAAGTTTGTCTTGATAAGGGAGCAGCTTTAATACTTAATCAATCGGAATTAAATAATAAATTAACTTTTGAAATTCGCGGATTATTTGCTTCTGAAGTTAAAAGACGAGATTTAGCCGAGGCTATGGCTCGTATTAATAAATCAGGAGCGGCTGTTAGAATAGTAGAATTAGTTTTGTCTTTAGTTAAGTAATTTTATGTCTTCATTCTTACAAAAATATAAAAAAGTATATTTGCTAGGTATTAAAGGAGTTGGTATGACTATGCTAGCTCAGTTTTTAAAAGAGAAGGGAGTGGATGTTGTTGGTTCAGATATTCCAGAAAAGTTTTTAACTGATGCCGTTTTGAAAAAAGAAAAAATTCCTGTTTATAATTTTTCTGAAAAGAATATTAAAAGTGGACTAGGAGTAGTAATTCACTCTTCAGCTTATACAGTCGCGAATAATATAGAGATGGCTAAGCTATCGCTCAAGAAAATTAAAACTTTAACTTACGCTGAAGCCTTAGGAGATATTTTTAATCAGCATTACGGTGTAGCTGTGTGTGGCAGTCATGGTAAGACTACAACTTCTGCTTGGTTAGGTTATGTTTTATGGCGCGGAGAATTAGATCCTAATGTGTTAGTTGGTTCAAGTGTGCCGCAGTTTAAAGGTAGTAGTTTGGCTGGCTCTTCCAGACTTTTTGTAGCTGAATGTGATGAATATCAAAATAAGTTGCAATATTTTAAACCACAAGGTGTAGTTTTAAATAATATTGATTATGATCATCCAGATTTCTTTAAAACTAAAGCCGCTTACTATCAAGTTTTTGAAGATTTTATCACTAAAATTCCGTCCGATGGTTTCTTGGTTGCTAATCATAGTGATGAACAAATTAAAAAACTATATTCTAAAAATAAAGGTTGGTTGCTTAATTATGAGGTAGTGCGCGATAAGGCAGAATATTTAAAGAAAAAAGAAACTGTTCGTTTTTTAGCTTACAATCATTATTTTAAAGATGGTTATCAATATTTTACAGTTAATGAGATTGGTGAGTTTAAGATTAAGATGATTGGTCGTCATAACGTTTATAATGCTCTAGCAGTTATAGCTGCTTCTTACGCGCTAGGCATGGAGATGCCAGTTATTAAAAAACATCTAGCCACTTTTACAGGCACTACTCGTCGTGCTCAATTTTTAGGAAATTATAATGAAGTGCCAGTTTATGATGATTATGCTCATCATCCTACCGAAGTAAAAGCTACTTTAGCAGCTTTTAAAGAAACTTATAAAAATAAAAAAATCGTAGCTGTTTTTCATCCTCATACTTTTACTAGAACCTTAGCTTTGTTTGATGATTTTAAATCAAGTTTTAAAGAGGCTGATAAATTAATTATCATTGATATTTATGGTTCAGCTCGTGAAGAGCAGGGTGGAGTATCTAGTAGTGAATTAATTACAGCTATTAAGGACTGGAATAAAAAACAAGGAATTAAGCAAACAGTCGTCTATCAAAAAAATCTAGACACCGTGCAGGAATATCTTAAAAAAACCTTGAAAAATAAGGATTTATTGCTCTTAATGGGGGCTGGCGATATTTTTAGGGTAGGACAAAAACTTATTAAATCGTAACAAAACGGCTCAAGTCCCGTATTCTATTATAGAGAAGGCTCTGGCCTATCTCTTATTTTTGTATAAATATATGGTAAACACTCAAGAACAAGATAAAAAAGAACAAAAGACTAACATGTCTTTTAAGGATTTCTGGATAAAGCTCTGGAAAATTTTAAGTCCTAGTCATAAAACTATCAGGGCTATTTTAGGCGTGATTATGCTAGGAGCCATGATAGATATTTTTAAACCATATTTATTAAAGTTAGTAATTGATAAACTGACTAATTTCCGTCCTGAAGATGTTTTGATTATGATGATGTTTGTCGGTGGCTATTTTTTGAGTGATCAGGTTCGCTCGCTGATTCAGTATTTTATTGATATTAGATTATTTAAATTATTAACTGACTTAGAATATTATCTAGCGGTCTCAGCTCAAAGTAAATTAATCTATCTGCCACTTGGTTATCATGAAAAAGAGAACACGGGTAATAAGGTAGTTAAAATTAATCGTGGTGTCGATAAGATTTCTAACTTGGTTGGTAACATGGGTTGGGAAATGGTCCCAACAGTCGTGCAACTCGTTTTCTCTTTAGCTGTTTTAATTTGGGCTGATTGGCGCTTAGGTATTTCTTTATTATTCTTTTCGTCATTTCATATTTATTTGACTTACAAGATTAATAAGAAAATGTATCCGGTTCGTAAGGAAATTTATAAAGGCTACGAAGAAGCATCGGGCAAGATGACCCAAAGTATTATTAATATTAATGCGGTGCAATCTTTTTCTCAGGAGGAAGCTGAACTAGGTAGTTTTGATAAAATTAAAACTAAAATTCAAAAGAATGAATTATGGCAATGGGTTAAAACCATGCGCACTAATTTAAGTCGTAATATTATTTCTGACTTTGGTAATAGTTTTGTTTTGCTCTTTGGAGTTTATTTAGTTTATAACGGACAAATTAGTATTGGTACTTTGATTTTTGCTTTCTCGATGTCGACTAGTTCTTATGCTTCACTACATCGCTTATCTAGATTCTATGATCGCATGGAAGAAGGTAAGGAAGGTGTGCGTCGTTTAATAGATTTACTGGCAACTGAAAGTGATATTAAAGAAAAAGAAGGTTCTATTGTTCCAAATAATATTAAGGGTGACGTGGAACTTAAAAATGTTAGTTTTAGTTATGGTGAAAATTCTAAGACAGCTATCTCTAATGTTAGTTTTAAAATTGAAGCTGGCTCAATGGTAGCCTTAATTGGTCCATCGGGCGGAGGTAAAACTACTATTGCTAGATTATTATATCGTCACTATGATCCACAACTTGGTGCCGTCTTAATTGATGGTATTGATGTGCGTGATTATAGCTTGCATGGTTTTAGAAAATTCTTAGCCATTGTGCCACAAGAAGTAGAAGTTTTTGATTTATCAGTTCGTGATAATATTGCTTATGCTAAACCAGATGCTACCCAGGAAGAAATTGAAGTAGCGGCTAGGATTGCTAATGCTCATGACTTTATTACTAAATTAGAAAAAGGTTATGACACTTTAGTTGGTGAACGCGGTATCAAATTATCAGGTGGTCAGCGTCAGCGCGTGGGTATTGCTAGAGCTATTCTAGCTAATCCAAGAATTCTAATTTTTGATGAAGCTACCTCTAACCTGGATAGTGAAAGCGAACATTTAATTCAAGATGCGATGGATAAGATTAGTCAGGACAGAACCTTAATTGTGATTGCTCATAGACTTAGTACAATTACTAAGGCTGATAAGATTATTGTTTTAGAAAATGGTCAGATGGTGGAAGAGGGTTCCCATTCTGAGCTGGCTAAACAAGAAGGCGTTTATGCAAGACTCTTGAAACTGCAACAACTGGGAGAAGTTAAATAAAAAGAAAAGCGTCAGATTTGTTCTGACGCTTTTTTGTAAAGGTTCGTTTTGTTAATTTGGTCCAATAAATTCTACTCCGCCGGTAAAATACTGACGGAAGACTTCTTGGATTTTTGGGAGCAATTCTTTCCATTCAACGCCAAACTCTTTTTGAATATTGAAATCATAAGTATCTTTTTCCTCCATTTGGGCTACTGTTTTAAGCCAATTAGTAACCCCTGTTATATCGCCCAGTAGAACACCTAAACGCGCGTGATCTTTAGTCATATATCGCATATGACAATTTAATTCATTTTGCTCGATATAGTGAAGTGAAATAGTTGTCTTTTTTTTCATCCAAGCGTAACGCCTATTAAGAAAAATAAAAAGGTGAGTTAGAATATCTTTTTTAAAATCAAAGAAATTAGCAGCTGGTGATTTTACAATCATTAATTCATGACTATTTAATACAGATACTTCTATTAATTCTGGTATCACTTCTTTTAAAGCTTTACGATCTTCACTGGTAAAATAAAAAGGTAGAGAAGAAGCAAAGATTAATTTGTCCTTTTCTTCTTTAGGATTAAAGACGCGAACTTCGCGAATTAGAATTTGGTCGTTCATTAGGCTCTGAGAAAGATTATAATCCCATTCACCTCGTTCGTGTTTAAAATCATAATCTCCCAGGCCAGGAGGCACTTTTTCAGTTTTACTGATTTCTGGTTCTGCAATTTTTTCCTTTTTCCTTTTTCTTATCCAAATAAAAAATGGTGAAAAAATCACGATAGCCAAAATGATTGTAATAACAATAATTTTGCCTGACAGCATTAAGATAATGTTTAACATGTTGTTAAAGTACCATTTTATCGTCCCAGTACCATACGGGACTAGTCTATTAATCGTTAACAGACAACCGGATTTTGTTTAGCTACTTGCCATTCGAGGTATGGTTCTTTACCTTATAATTCCAAACGTTAGGAATGGTTAAATATTAGTTGGTTTATTGTGATTTGTAAATAATTTTATATTATTGACGTAATTTAATAAAAGTTGTAAATTATTAGGAATTCTTTAATAATAAAATACTAACTTTAAAAAACGGATAATCATGGATTTAAAAATGAGACAGGAATTAGTGCAGACTTGTGGCACTATTACGGCGTTCAATTACGCTTATTGTAAAACTATTTACGAACAGGCTTTTTGGCTGTTAGAAAGCGACATTATTGATGCTAACGGAGAACCTTTTGCTCTTTATGGTGTTGTAACAGGCCAGTGGGTGGCTATTTATCAACAACGCTTGGAAACTACCCAGCAAGCTAAAGATAATTATGAACCCGATCTTGATTTTGAACAAACTCAGGCTAACGGCGTCAGTGATTATCGTAAAACTATCAACGCTTCGCACATTATCATTAAAGAAGGTTCATTGTTGCCAGTTTTAGCGGAGCATCTTTCGGAACAAACTAAAATTAAAGACATTATTTGCTTTCCTTCCTCTGGCGGTTGTTGTTCTTTAGAAGAGGTTAGAAAATTGAGCGATGAAATTAATTTGTTTTTTGATCAGGTTGGGCAGTTTTTAGCCATGTTTGAACAGTCGTAGTAATTATTTTTAATATCAGGGCCTTAGAGTACACAAAGTATTCTAAGGTCTTTTTTTTGTTTTTTGACAAATAGCCTTATTTTTGCTTTAATTTGCTTATATGAAAGACAAAATTTCTACCAAGACTCTGCCTGGTTTTAATGAATATTTACCAGCCGAGCAATTAGCCTTTAATGATATTTTAGACACTATTCGTGGTGTTTATGAGTCATATGGCTTTGTGCCACTTGATACTCCAGTCTTGGAGCGCCAAGAAGTGATTTTAGCTAAAGCGGGCGGGGAAACGGAAAAACAAATTTACTGCCTAGAAAAAGGCGATGAAAAATTAGCCTTGCGTTTTGATTTGACCGTACCACTAGCTCGTTACGTTAGTGAACATTATAACAATTTAGTTTTCCCATTTAGAAGATATTGTATTTCCAAAGTTTATAGAGGTGAAAGACCACAACGTGGACGTTTTAGAGAATTCTATCAAGCTGATATTGATATTGTAGGAGAAGGGGAATTATCTTTAATTAACGAAGCGGAAATTGTTAGTATTATTTCTTCCGTTTTCTCGACTTTAAATTTTGGAGACTTCACTGTGCGTTTAAATAATCGCAAATTGTTAACTGGTTTTTTTGAATCATTATCATTATCTAAAGAAGCAACTGATATTTTAAGAATAGTTGATAAGATAGATAAAGTTGGGGCAGATCAAATTAAGGAGGTGTTAATAAAATTTGAAATTGAAACTGCTAAAGTTGATAAAATTTTAGAATTTGTAACTTTGAAAGATAATATTTTAGAATCTTTAGATAAGATGAAAATAGATAATGCTATTTTTCAACAAGGCTTATCAGAACTAAAAGAAGTTTTATCTTATTTAGAAGATTACGGCGTGCCAGCTAGTAATTATAAGATAGATTTATCTATTGCCCGTGGTTTAGATTATTATACTGGTACAGTTTATGAAACCGTTCTAAATGATTACCCACAAATTGGTTCAGTTTGTTCGGGTGGTCGTTATGATGATTTAGCTGGTTATTATAGTGATAGAAAATTACCAGGCGTTGGCGTCTCCATTGGCTTGTCTCGTTTATTTTTTCAATTACAAGAAGCTAATTTAATTGCTACTAAACAAGCTACTAGTGCTGATATATTTTTAGTTAGTGAAAATATTAAAGCTGCTTCAGCTTTAGCTAATAATCTTCGTCATTCTGGTTTTTCAGTTTTAACTGCTTACGGTCCTGAGAAATTTAAAAAGAAATTAACCCTAGCTAATCGCTTAGGTGTGAAGATGGTAATTATTTTGGGAGAAGATGAAATCGCTGGTGGTTATTTTTCTTTAAAGGATATGACTAGCGGTGAACAGGTTAAAGCACATTCCATTGAAGAAGTTAATGATTTCTTAAAATAAAAAGAAGATAAGAAAAAACAGGTCCGTTGTGGGCCTGTTTTTATTTTTGCTAGAGATTCGCATTAGGAATTAGTTTACTGTCTTCCGGCAAGTGATCGTTGAATAACTGAACTGCTCTTTGGCAGAGTGCTAGAACATTGTTGAAATCCTTTTTGTATTTAAAGATCAAAATAGGTTGGCAATCCCCGCTAATCATTTTACGTTTGCGATTAAAACTGACGGTTTTGACCTCTCCTGAATAATGTTCTTTATTTTTGGCAATAGGGAAGATTAGATTGTCGATAATTAAATCAATCCTGAAGTCAAAAAATATTGGTTCCGGACTCTGTTCAGCAACACAGTGAATTTCAGCTGTTTCAAAAATCATTTCTGTTTTTTTGCCTTCTGGAGAGTTGTTGTTTTCTACTAAGGTTAATTTGCCTTGAATTTTAAGGCCGACACTGACAGTCATTTCTCCAGACATGGTTTCCAGTAAAGTTTTTTGACTGTATTTTTCGTTATTACGCTTTCGAAGAAAAGCCCAATTTTCAACAAAGAATTCTTCCACTTTATGATTGAAGTCCAAGACCTCACCATAGTTGTTAATTAACTTTTTTAATTTTGCCATGATCTAAGATTTTTTGTTTTTAAAGATTTTTTAGATTCTTAATTAGTTTTTCCTCTTTCTCTAAGGTTTGATTGAAGTCGCTGATTATTTGATTACAAAAATCAGTTATTTCTTTCATTTGTTTTCTGGAAGAAAACCTGATTACAATGCTATTTCTGTAACTATCACTTTCTTGAGTTATTGTTAAGTTGCCTTTACTAAAGCTAATTGGTGAAAATTTCTCACGTTCAGTTCTGGTGGTGGCAATTTTTAAATGATAACTAATCTTTTGGCTTTTCAATAATAAAATCAAGGAAAAACCGAGATAGTATAATTCAGGATAAGTTTCTAGACAATAATAAATTTCCGCTTTATCAAAGATAATATCTTTGTTTTCGTGGTTATAATTTATTTTTGCTGGAATGTGTAATGGTTTTGAATCTAGTAAATAATCTTTATCATAAAGTCCTGTTCTTTTTTTCTTGTTCAGGACTTCTTGATACTTATTAGATACCTCCAGAGCTTTTTGGTTAAAAGCTAAAACTTTTTGATAGCTTTCAATTATTCTTTCTGTTTCTATCATGATATCTATTTTTTTAAATTGTTTAGGTACTATTGTTTAATTGGTAATTTTAGCCCTTTTGTCGTATTTGTCAAATATCTTTATCTAGACTTTTGCTAATTATCTATAGTATAATAGGCTTATGTTAGAAATTAAGAAGAATATTTCGTTAGCCCAATATACCACCTTAAAAATCGGCCAGGCAGCCGAATTTTTTAGCATTATTAAAACTAAGGAGGAACTATTAGAAGCTATTACTTGGGCTAAAAATAATAAGAAGGAGATTTTTGTGTTAGGAGGCGGCTCTAATATTTTAATTACTTCTAAAATTAAAGGTTTGGTTCTGAAAAATGAAATTAAAGGCATTGATATAGTTCGAGATACTAAAACTTTTTCCTTGTTATCTGCTAAGTCAGGAGAGTTGTGGACTAAGTATGTTCATGAAGCAGCTGTTTTAAATCTTCATGGCTTAGAAAATTTATACTTAGTACCAGGAACAGTTGGAGCTGCCCCTGTTCAAAATATTGGCGCTTACGGTGTAGAACTAAAGGATATTTTTTATTCTTTATTGGCGATTAATCTTAAAACTGGTCAGGAAAAGATTTTTGAATATGATGATTGTCAGTTTGGTTACCGTGATAGTATTTTTAAGAATAAATTAAAAGGACGTTATTTTATTTATGAAGTAACTGTTAAATTATTTAAGAAACCTAATTTTAAATTAGATTACGGCGATATTAGAGCTAAACTATTAGACCAGGGGATTCACACACCAACTTTGATGCAGGTGGTTAAAACCATTGAAACTATTAGAAATTCTAAATTACCTAATCCAGTAGTGTTAGCTAACGCCGGTTCATTTTTTAAGAATCCTGAAATTTCTGTCACCCAATTTAAAAAATTACAAAAACAATTCCCAGATATTAAAAGTTTTTCAGCTGGTAATAAAGTAAAAGTTCCCGCCGGTTGGTTAATTGAACAAGCTGGGTTTAAAGGGAAGAAGTTTGGTCCTGTTTCAATGTATGAAAAACAAGCTTTGATTTTAGTAAATCATGGTGGCGCCACAGCCAAACAAGTTTTAAATCATGTGGCCCGTGTCCAGTTGGCAGTATTTAAAAAATTTGCTATAAAAATTGAGCTTGAAGTTAATATTATAAAATAAGTTACATATATGACAGCTAACCAATTACGCCAAAAATATTTAGATTTTTTTAAGAGTAAAGGCCATGCCATTATTTCTAGTGCTTCTTTAATTCCTGAAAATGACCCAACTGTTTTATTTACTACAGCGGGTATGCATCCTTTAGTTCCTTATTTAATGGGAGAAAAACATCCAGCCGGAGTTCGCTTGGTTGATGCTCAAAAATGTATTAGAACTGATGATATTGATGAAGTAGGAGATGCTACTCACCATACTTTTTTTGAAATGATGGGTAATTGGTCATTGGGTGATTATTTTAAAGAAGATTCTATTCGTTATAGTTTTGAATTTTTGACATCACAGGATTGGTTAGGACTTGATATTAATCGTTTAGCTGTTTCAGTTTTTATTGGTGATGATGATGCTCCTTTTGATGAAGAGTCTTATAACTTATGGTTATCACTAGGTATGCCAGCTAGTCGTATTGCTAAACTACCTAAGAAAAATAATTGGTGGGGTCCAGCAGGACTTACTGGCCCATGCGGACCAGACACGGAAATTTTCTATTGGTCTGGTAGTCCAGAAGAGGTTCCGGCTTCTTTTAATGATGATAATGATTTGTGGGTAGAAATCTGGAATAATGTTTTCATGCAATACAACAAACAAGCTGACGGTAGCTTCTTACCTTTATCTCAAAAGAATGTAGATACTGGTTTAGGCTTAGAGCGCGTGACAGCTGTTTTGAATAATTGTGATAATTACCAAACTGATTTGTTTATTAATATTGTTAATAAGGTTGAAGAGTTATCTCATAAAAAATATACTGAAGGTGGAGAGGTAATGAGAGCTATTCGTATCGTAGCCGATCATGTTAAAGCCGCAGTTTTTATTATTGGTGATGAAAAAGGTGTTTCTCCGTCTAATACTGGTCAAGGATATATTGTTAGACGCTTACTCCGTCGTGCTATTCGTTATGGTCGTGGTTTAGGTATTAACCAAGAGCTATGGACCAAGGAAGTAGCTCGTGTAGTTATTAATGATTATCAGAAAGCTTATCCAGAATTAACTAGAAATCAAACTTTTATTGAAGAAAATTTTGATAAAGAAGAAGAGAAGTTTAATCGCACTCTAGAAAATGGTTTAAAAGAATTTAATAAGATTGCTTCTGATATTGATGGAGTAACAGCCTTTAATCTATATCAAAGTTACGGTTTCCCAGTAGAAATTACTGAAGAATTAGCTAAGGAAAAAAATAAAAAAGTGGATATTGAAGGTTTTAAAGTGGAGCTAGCTAAACACCAAGAACTATCACGCACTGCTTCCGCTGGTAAATTTAAAGGAGGTTTAGCTGATAGTAGTGAGGCTACTACCAAATTACACACGGCTGCCCACTTATTATTAGCAGCTCTTAGAAAAGTCTTGGGAGACCATGTTAGTCAAAAGGGAAGTAACATTACAGCTGACCGTTTACGCTTCGATTTCTCTCATACTGAAAAAATGACTCCAGAGCAGATTGCGGAGGTTGAAAAACTAGTTAATGAGGCGATTGAGGCTAAAATGGAGGTTAATTGTGAAGAAATTTCGCTAGAAGAAGCTAAAAATACTGGAGCTATGGGTGTTTTTGATTCGAAATATGGTGAAAAAGTTAAGGTTTATACAGCCGGTAATTTCTCTAGAGAAATTTGTGGTGGACCCCATGTTAAAAATACTGGAGAATTAGGTAAATTTTCTATAGCTAAAGAAGAATCGTCCAGTTCTGGCGTCAGACGTATTAAGGCCATTCTGAGTTAAAGGCTAATATTCAATATTTGTCTATTGACAAGTGATGAACTTCTATCTATAATAATTCCATATCAAGATGTCAAAATAAAAAAACTAATATTTTTACAAAAATTGATAAGACTTGATTGTCCGTATCAAATTTTTTTTGTGTTAATGTCAAAAAGAAATAATAAAGAGAAAGAGAGCAGTGAAAGCGTAACGATGAATGCTAAAGATTTCATCGAAATTCAAGGCGAAGTTGAAGAACTTATGCCTGCTGCTACTTTTAAAGTTGTTTTGGAAAACGGTCATGAAATTTTAGCCCATCTGTCCGGTAAAATGAGAATGAATAAAATTCGACTTTTGCCAGGCGATCGCGTTAAGGTCCAGATTAGCCCCTACGATCTAAGCAAGGGAAGAATCGTGTACCGTATGTAAATATAGCAAGGAGGCTCCCCGGTCTCTGAACAAACCAAAAATTTTATAAACTAGAACAAAGATTATGAAAGTAAGAGCTAGTGCTAAAGCAATTTGTAAAGACTGTAAAGTAATTCGCCGCGAAGGCAGAGTTCACGTTATTTGCAAAAACCCTAAACATAAACAAAGACAAGGATAAATAAGAAGTGAGCCGGGCGGTTATCTAAAATAACTACCTTTGGCTAAGCTTAAAAAATTATGGCTATTAGAATCGCAGGAGTTAATCTTCCAGTTGAAAAAAAAGCAGACATTGCCTTAACCTACATTTTTGGTATTGGTAATACTCGTTCTCGCAAGATTTTAGCTGAAGCTAACGTTAATACGGAAACACGTTTAAAGGATTTAAAAGAATCCGAAATTAATGCTATCCGTGAAATCGTAGAAAAGAAAAATACAGTTGAAGGCGATTTAAGACGTGAAGTTTCCAGTAACATCAAACGCCTAAAAGAAATTAATTGTTACAGAGGTAGTCGCCATACTAAGCACTTACCTTTACGTGGTCAACGTACTAAAACTAACAGCCGTACTGTTCGTGGTAACAAACGTATGACTGCTGGTAGCGGAAAAGCTAAGGCTGGTCTTAAGACTTAAGACTGATTCCGGAAACTTATTGATAAAATGATCTAATTTTATAAACTATGTCAGACGAAAAGAAACAATTAGCAGAAGAAAATATTCCAGCTGAAGCTCCGGCTGTAGAATCTGAAGCACCAGCTTTAGAGTCTATTGAAATTCAAACTGATCTTGATAAAGAAGATAGAGAAGAATTAGCTAGAGGTTTTTCCATGGATACTGTTGATGAAGATTTGCCTGAAGAAATCAAGCAAAAGTTGGAAAAAAATAAACAAGCTCGTGCTAAGAAAAAATTAGTTAAGAAAAGAAAGAAAAAAGGTGATAAGGTTGTTAAAATCGGTCGCGCTTATATTAACGCTACTTATAACAACACTATGATTTCCTTAACTGACCTAAATGGCGATGTTATTTCTTGGGCTAGTGCTGGTATGGCTGGTTTTAAAGGTGCTAAGAAGGCAACTCCTTATGCTTCTCAAATTATTACCAAAATTGCTTGCCAGAAAGCTAAAGAAGAATACGGCTTGGAAGAAGTTAGTGTTTTCGTGTCCGGTGTAGGTACTGGTCGTGAAGGTGCTATTCGCGCTTTAAACGCTAACGGTTTAAATGTGACTTCAATTAAAGACACAACCCCAGTTCCTCATAATGGTTGCCGTCCTAAGAAACCAAGACGCGTCTAATTTAATTTAAGAAAAAGATAAATATGGGAAAAAATTTAGAACCTAAGTGCAAACAATGCCGTCGTGTAGGCGAAAAATTGATGTTAAAAGGTGAACGCTGTATGACTGCTAAATGCGGTATGGTAAAGCGTAACTTTGTTCCTGGTTTTCATGGTCCAAAGGGTCCTAGAAAGCGCTTATCCGATTACGGTTTGCAATTAGCTGAAAAACAAAAGGCTAAGAAATTCTATAACATGCTGGAAAAACAATTCCGCTTAACTTTTGAAAAAGCTCAAGCTAGAACTGGTGATGCTGGTAAGAATTTTTTACAAGCTTTAGAAATGCGTTTAGACAACGTTGTTTACCGCCTATCTTTTGCAGATTCACGTTCTCAAGCTCGTCAAGTTGTTAATCACGGACATATTACAGTTAATGGTAAGAAAGTTGATATCCCTTCATACGTAGTTAAAACCGGTGATGTAGTAGCTGTTAGAAAGCAAAGTGCTAATAGCCGTTACTTTAGAACTGTGTTTGAAAAGAAGAATGTTGAATTACCAAGTTGGTTAAATATCGTTGATAAGGTAGCTAAAGTTTTACACGAACCAAACGATAAAGATTTGCCACAGAACTTTAGTGTTCAAATGATTATCGAATATTATTCCAAATAATTTATTCGCCGCCTGTTCTTTAGCTGGTTATTTAATCAGCAGCAATGCGGCAATACGCTAATATGCAAAACATCGCTTTACCTAAAAAAATAGATTTTAAAGCGGGTAACACTCCAAACGAAGGTCAGATTATCGTGGAGCCTTTATACCCAGGTTACGGAATGACATTAGGCAATTCATTGCGTCGTGTTTTATTATCCTCTTTACCTGGAGCAGCTGTTATTGGTGTTAAAATTAAAGGTGTTAGTCATGAATTCATGGCTTTGCCAGGCGTAAAAGAAGACATGTTGGAAGTAATTTTAAATTTAAAACAGTTACGCGTTAAGATGTATACTGAGGAAGAAGTTACTTTAACTCTTAAAGCTAAAGGCGCTGGACAAGTGACAGCTGCTAATATCGATAAGAATAGTGACGTTGAAATCAGTAATCCAGAATTAGTATTTGCTACTCTAACTGATAATAATGCTTCTTTAGAAATGGAAATAAGTGTGAAAGAAGGTCGCGGTTACAAAATGTCAGAGAGTGGCAAACGCGATAATGAAATCGGTTATATTGAAATCGATTCTATTTTCTCCCCAATTTTAAATGTTAGTATCGACGTTGAGAATACTCGTGTTGGTAAAATGACTAACTGGGATAAATTAGTTTTGAATGTTAAGACCGATGGTACTATTACTTTACAAGATGCTTTTGAACAATCAGTGAAAATTTTGGTTGATCAATTCTCAGCTTTACTATCCAACAATATCTCGGAGCCTGCCCCGGCTGAAAGTGTTGTAGAGGAAGTGGTAGTTGAAGAAGCAGAAGAAATTGCTGAAGAGCCAAAACCAGCTAAGAAAAAAGCCAAAAAATAAATAATAAAGATTTAGACGATTCATATGAGACACAGAAATAAAAATAAAATCTTAGACCGCAAAAAGGGTCCACGTGAGTTGATGTTACGCAATTTAGCGTCTAGCATCATGCTTTACGAAAAGGTTAAAACAACTAGAGCTAAGGCTGCAGCTGTTCGTCCTTTAGTAGAGAAGTTAATCACTATTTCTAAAGTTGGTGATTTAAATGCTCGTCGCTCTCTTTTAGAAGTCTTATTACAAAAGAATGCCGTTTTAAAGGCAATGGAAGTATTGAGCATCCGCTACAAAGAACGCAATGGTGGTTACACTAGAACTATTAAACTAGGTACTCGTCAGGGTGATGGTGCGGAAATGGTTCAAATTGAATTGGTTTAGTTAAATAATTAGTTTGATTTATGAAAAACATCGAAAGAAAATTGATTAAAATAGATGCTACCGATCAGTCTATCGGCCGTATGGCTAGTCAAATCGCTATGATTCTTCGTGGCAAAACTAAGCCAGAATATCAGCCGCATTTAGATTTGGGCGATATCGTGGAAGTTTCTAATATTGAAAAGGTGAAATTCACCGGCCGCAAATTTGAACAGAAAAATTATTTTTCATTTTCGGGTTATATCGGCGGTTTGAAGACTAAAAAAATGTCGGAAGTCTTCTCTAATAATCCAGCTGAAGTTTTACATCGTGCTGTTAAGCAAATGTTACCACCTAACAGGCTTAGAAATGACATGATGAAACGTTTAAGCGTGAAATAACTTTGAATAATTCAATAAATTTTATGTCCGAGAAAAAAACCGTTAAAGAAAAGGAAATTAAACCAGAAGCTGAAAAAGTTGAAAAAACTGATAAAGCTGAAAGTGTTGAATTTACTGGTAAATATCTTAAAGCTACTGGTCGCCGTAAGACTTCCGTTGCTCAAGTTCGCCTTTATACTGAAGGTGCTAAAGGAGCAGTGATTGTTAATGGTGTTAAAGCTACTAAATATGTTGGTGCTGATTTAGCTTCAGTTATTACTCAGCCTATGAAGGCTACTGGTCATACTCGTGATGTTAATATCTCAATTATCGTTAAAGGCGGCGGAACTATCGGCCAAGTTGAAGCGATGAGACACGGTGTTGCTCGCGTTATGTTAGCCCTTGACCCAGAATCACGTGAAGCTTTGAAAGTAAATGGCTTCTTAACTCGTGATCCTAGAGCTAAAGAAAGAAAGAAACCTGGTCTTAAAGGTGCTAGAAAATCACCACAATGGTCCAAGCGTTAAACAACAATTTTGCAAAATATATCAAAGAATCCTCCACTACGGGGGATTTTTTGTATTTATTGACATTTTTAAGTAAAAATGTTACAATTAGCTCGAGTAATTAGAACTTTAAAAATAAGATTATATTTGGTTAATTACTAAGTTTATCTAAATCAGTCAGTTCGCAGATGGTAGGTTTTGTAATTAATCAAATAACATTAATCTAAAAATTCACACAATGACAAAAAAAGTTAGTTTTTCGTATGTACTGGGTCGTATTTTTATAATAGTATCCTCGGTACTTGTTGCATTGGTCATCGCTTTATTAATAGCTACTTTATTTGAGCTATCTGATGAAATACAGGACACAATTTGCTCAACTATGCTGTATAGCATGACGTCATTATTGGGCCTGGTACTGATTTACCAAGTTTATTTGGTTGCGTTGGGTAAAAAATCACAAGATAGGTTTACCAGGTTGTCTTTTTTATTTCTTGTATCACCAGCTGTAACAATTGTTTTTGTTATGGCACTGGAAGCATCGGAAGTAGGCATATTGTTGGAATTATTAGAAAAATACAACTTAGGTATCGTTACTGTTATTATTTATGCCGCAGTATTAGCGACTGGTTTACTAATAAAATCTTTTCGTGAAATCTTTTTTACTTTAAGAAGATTACGATTGGCTTAAAATAGCTAAATTGATTGCTTTTAAGTTCTTAAGGAAGTCTCACAACGGGCTTCCTTTTTTATTTTATGTTATGGTTACAATAGTGAGATTCTGATATAATTTATTTATGGACAACCCACAAAAAATAATTGAAGAACTAGAAACAAAACTCCAAGAATTGGAGAGCGTTTTAGATTTGACTAGCAAGAGAGCCTTGATTGAGAAATATCGCAAGCAACAAGCTGAGCCTGATTTTTGGAATGATAGAGAAAAAGCAGTGGTAGTTGGTCAAGAAACAGAAAGACTAGTAAATGTAATAGCACCTTTTGATAAAATGAAGAATGATTTAGAGGAAACTAAAAATTTCTTATCATTAGCCGAACAAGAAAAAGAAGCAGAACTTATTACTGAACTTGAAACTAAAATTACGGAATTACAAAATGAATTTAAAGATTTAGAATTTTATTCTTTGTTATCTGGTGAATATGATAACGGTCCAGCTATTTTATCAATTCATTCAGGAACTGGCGGAGTAGACGCTCAAGACTTTACACAAATGTTGGAACGTATGTATTTACGTTTCTTTGAAAAACAAGGTTGGCAAGTTGAAGTGCTAGAGCGCACGGTGGCTAATGAAGCTGGTATTAAAAGTGTATTAATGCGAGTCTCCGGTGCTTTTGCCTATGGCTTTTTACAAAGTGAAAACGGTGTTCATCGTTTAGTTCGTATTTCTCCTTTTGATGGTGAGAGTTTACGTCAAACATCTTTTGCACTAGTTGAAGTAATTCCAGAATTACCAGAAGGAGCGGGCGTAGAAATTAAAGATGAAGATTTACGCGTGGATGTTTATCGCTCAAGTGGTCCTGGTGGTCAGAATGTTAATAAAACAGAATCAGCTATTAGAATTACCCATATACCAACTGGAACTGTGGTAGCATGCCAAACTGAGCGCTCACAACATCAAAACAGAGAGATTGCTATGCGTATTTTATCAGCTAAGTTATATCAATTAGCCTTAGCTGAGCGAGCGGGTGAAGTTCAAAAGATTAAGGGTGTAGTGCAAATGGCTGCTTGGGGCAGACAAATTAGATCTTATGTCTTACAACCTTATCAAATGGTGAAAGATCATCGCACTAATCACGAAACCTCAGATGTTACAGCTGTTTTTGACGGTGAACTTAAACCATTTATGGAAGATTATTTACGTTATAAAAAAGGCCAAGAAAAACTTTAAGAAAAATTCATCACCTATTTGTTAAAGTGAAGTTATATGTTAGCTTCACTTTTTTTATTCGCCAATTTAGGACTGTTAAGCGGTTTCGCTTTAGCTTCATGGCAATTATCGCCGTGGTTGTTAGTGTTATCTTTTTTAATCTTAATTTGGGGCCCTCGTTATCATAAACAAGTTTTAATTTTAATTATCTTTGCTGGTTTAGCGATGTGGCGTTATGAAGTTTATCAAACTAAATCACAAGCTGAAAGTTTAATAAAATATAATGAACAAAAAGTAATTTTACGTGGTCAGGTTATTGAAGAAATTGATCCTGGCGGTTCTTCACAGCGCTTATCTTTTAAAGCTTATTATTTAAACAATCAAAAAGTGTCTGGTTTAGTCTTAGTAGTACTGCCAAAATATCCGGAATATAAATATGGTGCGTTGTTGGAGTTATCTGGTAATTTAGAGTCACCTAAAAACTTTTCTGAGTTTCGTTATGATAGATATTTAGCTCGTTACGATATTTATTCCACTATGTCTTTTCCGAAAGTAAAAAATATTGGCGTGGTTAATAATTTTTATTCTTTTTTACTACGCGTTAAAGCCAAAGCTTATTACACAATTAATCGCGCTATTCCTGAACCGGAGGCCGGATTAGCCAATGCCTTACTACTTGGTTATAAGGGTACATTAGACAAAGAAGAGAAGGCCTCTTTTTCTTGCTGTGGCTTAAGTCATGTTATTGCTATTTCTGGATCACATTTAACACTACTGTCAGTTTTAGCATATGACTTTTTATTAGCACTAGGTGTAAGTCGCCGCCGGTCTTTTTATCCCGTGATAATTTTCTTGTGGCTTTATACTATTTTAACAGGACTGCAATCATCAGCTTTGCGGTCAGCGGTGATGAGTACTTTAGCTTTGTGGGGAGAGAAGAATGGTCGACGTGATGCTGGTGGCAGATTGCTAGTTTTTGCGGCCTCGCTTATGTTAATTGCTAATCCTTTTTTGCTGCGAGATGATTTAGGATTTCAATTATCATTTCTAGCGATGATAGCTTTAATTTATTTTTGTCCGTTAGGCGAAAAAATCTTTGGTCGCGGGGAAGTGAAAGGTATTTTAATTATGACAGTTGCTTCTCAATTTTTAACTTGGCCAATTTCTGCTTATAACTTTGGAACTTTTTCAGTAATCGCACCACTAGCTAACCTAGTAGTAGTTTGGATTTTTGCTTGGCTATTGCCAGCTTTACTGATTGCTACTGGTTTAGCTGTTTTATGGCCAACTTTACAGGTGTTATGGTTTGCGCCAGCCTATTTTATGCTTCATTATGTTGTTTTAGCTGGGAATTTCCTGGCTACGTGGCCCCGAGCCTGCCTCAATTTAGAAGTATCTTGGCAAGTAGTGATAATTTACTTTATTTCTTTAATATTAGTCTATTTATTGTTAAGAAAAAGACTTAAACATTGACAAAATAGTGAATATTTGTTATAATGTTGACATAGTACGAACTTTAAAAACCTATATAAATCATGAAAAAAAAGTATCTTTTGCTCGCTTTAAGTTTTATACCTTTTGCATTATTTATGATTGCAGAATGTTTTAGAACTGACAGGGCTATGCTTTGTCTGTCCGTTACTTCATTATTTTTTTTACTGACCTACATCGTTAGTAAAATTAATTACTCCGCCAAAGAAGAAAGCTTTGCCTTTAATGGTCTATTCTTTCTGGTTGTCACAATGAGCACTTTGTTAAACTTTTTCGTTTTGTTCTTAAGTGCTTTTACTTTTCAGAACTATCATTGGGTAGCTGTTATTATTGCTATCATATTATTTCTGTTGAGCCTTATAAAAAGTTTTAGAAACCTTGTAAAAACATTTTAGCAAATGGATTTTATAATAATGATTTTACTGATTGGAGCTCTGATTATGATTTTGGCCGCCATTGGCATGCCGCTCTCTGGTATTATAAGTGCCAGTAAAGTGCCGGATTGGGCTAAACCAAATCCAGCGACATCGTGGGGTCGTCCTTGGATTGACAGTCGGCCGTGGTTAAAGAAATTTGTGATTAAACTTGGACAGGGTATTCTCGTTTGTATTCTGTTTCTTGTTAATTTTTTCTGGCATCTAATTAAAGCGCTCACCAAGATCTTTATAAAGAGGTTAGAGGGTGCCGCTAAAAGTGCGGTAAAAAAATAAGTTAGGGGGGGTAGGTGAACATAAGTTCGCTTACCCTCTTTTTTATTTACAATTTTTCTGTTACTGCTGTATAATATAATTAACATTCAAATAAAGAAGCTTTTCAAGGCTCATATCCAAAAAGGTTTGAGTCTTTAATTATTTTTATTTTATGAAAAAATTTCTTCTTTTAATCAATGAGTATTTAGCCAATTTTTGGTTTATAATTTTATTGTTAACAATTGGTTGTTTACTAGTAGTACTTATTGAACCGATGGCTATTGTGATTGTGGTTGAAAAATGCGATGTGTTAGTTAAAGTTCATGATTCTTTATGGACACTGTGGAAAATATTTTTATTACCTCTAGCTATTATTTCTATTGGTCTAAATATTTTTGTTTGGCTTCAAGACAAAAAAGAAAGTAATCATAAAGGATTAGTTGCTTTAATAATTACTTTATTAGCTCTTAGTTTTTCTTTTTCTTTGATTTCTAGTTTAATAAATTTAAACTATAGAATTAAAGGAGGAGACTTTCATGTTAAAATTAGCGAACCCCAAGTGATGACTAATGATAGTGATCAAGATAAAGATAGTAAGATGGCTGAAAATATTAATACCGGAGTCGAAAGACCTGTAGAAAAATGGATAAATACTCCAGCTGAAATAAATAAAGTTTTTACTAGAGATGGTGCTACTTATTGTATGATTAATATTTTGAGTCTTAATCCAGATTTTCAACCAGGCGTTTCAGATTTTTTTATTAACAAAAGTAATCAGATTAGGGAAGTGTTAATTTCAGGTGATACCAAAACTTATATTTGTGGAGCTGGTTTAGATGGCAACGAAACAACAGCTGATAATCAAACTGAGACCAATGGGGTTATTACTTTTATTAAAAACTTAATTTCTTTAAATCAAAAAGCTATTTATTATTTTGATATTGAAAATAATAAAGTACAAAATATCTATCAGCAGTGCTTACCATAATTAATAAAATAATTTTGAAAATAAAAAAACACCCCGCTCATGCGAGGTGTTTTTAAGAGTATACTTATTTAGCTACTTTTTTCAATTTAGCTGGTTTAAGTGAAGATGGTCTTTCAGCTTTAGGAAGTTTTACTTTTACTTCTTTAGCAGCAGTTCTTAAGCATGAAGTACAAACCTTAAGTTTCATGTCATCAATCTTCTTAGTTTGCAAATTAATGTCTTGTCTCTTCAAAGTTTTAATTTTAGAGTGGGAACGAGTAGCACCTTTTTGAGAGCCGCGTCCACATAAATCACAGGTTTTTCCCATATTTGTTGTTTATTTATCACGCCCGCTTACCTAGTTTAATAAAGACGGGTTTAGCGTAAACAATGATAGCTATTTATTTCTAATATTTCAAAGCTAATTCTAACAGAGTTTTAAAAAATAATCAAGATGTGTTAAAATAAATCAATAATTAATATAAATTTTTACCTTATGTTTCTATTTGTTGTCGTGGCCTTGATTATGTCTGCTACTTTTCATGAGTATATGCACGGTTTTGCGGCCAACCAATTAGGTGATCCTACTGCTAAAAATGCTGGTCGTTTAAGTCTTAATCCTATTAAGCATTTAGATTTGGTTGGTTCTATTTTAATTCCTCTAGCTTTGGTGATAATGCACTCTCCATTTTTGTTTGGTTGGGCCAAGCCAGTGCCTTATAATCCTAATAATTTACGTGATAAAAAGTGGGGTGATGCTCTAGTTTCTTTAGCTGGTCCAGTTGGTAACTTGATTTTAGCTGTATTATTTGCGAT
Source organism: Patescibacteria group bacterium (assembly GCA_049294415.1). Taxonomy (GTDB): domain Bacteria; phylum Patescibacteriota; class Patescibacteriia; order Patescibacteriales; family UBA12465; genus JAEZRQ01. The sequence goes on along the minus strand of JBAQCS010000047.1, from coordinate 24,438 downwards.
TGTGATGCATTTTATTGTGCCAACTAGCCCTTTAGCTGAGTTAATTGCTCAAGTTATTTTGATTAATTTAGTCTTGATGATTTTTAATCTTATACCAATTCCACCGCTTGATGGTTCAAAAATTTTAGCTAGCTTTTTGCCTTATAAATTAAAGAATAAATTACTTTACATGGATACTCGTTTGAGTATGATTTTAGTCTTTGTTTTAGCTTTCTTTGGTTTTAATTTAATTTGGCCAGTGGTTGTCTGGATTTTTAATTTATTAGTTTAAAATATTTTTATGTTTAAATTTGAAAATTTTAATCCATTGAATAAAGTTAGAGATACTATTAATAAAACGGTGAATGAATCAAGAATTCCTACTGAAGACCATGAAAGTACTCTAGGAGTTTATGGTGGTAAAATTAAAATGGAGAGTGATGGAAAAATGGTTTGGGATAATAGTGGTATTATTTCTAAAATTGATAAATGGGGCGACGCCATTTTACGTACCTATGATGACCATTTAGTTAAGGATTTACGGGCACTTTTTGATCGTAATCCAAAATTATTTTTTGAATTTTTAGTGCCAGGCACCAAAAGATATCGCGGTAGTAAAGAAGAAATTTTTGAAAATATTAAACGATTAGGACTAGAAGAAACTTATGGTCTTCATGAAAATGGGATTGAAATTAAAGATCAAGATCTTTATTTAAAGGGATTACCACTACAAGATATTTACCGTTCAGATTTAATAAATAGTGATAGTGTTGCACACTTTGATAAAATACAAGCATTAGTTGAGGCTGCTAAATATTTAAGAAAAATTCATGATGAGCATGGTGGTATCGGAGAAGTAAATATTGGCGATATTATTTTTAAACAACATGAAAATGGTCAGGTTGGAGAACCAGTTTTAAATATGCCTGATATTGTTTGGAATAAAGAAAAAACTATTGGTGAAAAAGAAAAGAAAGCTACTGATATGTTAGATTTTATAATTAGTGTCGGAGCTGAAGAATTTAGAAGTTCTGGTAATCTTGATAATGTTAGAGAGGCCATGAAACAAGTTCTAGAAAACTATGGCGATAAAGACGTTATTAGTTTAGTAAAATCTTATATTAAAAGAGGACGCTTAACTTTGCTTGGTGATGTTAAATCAGAAGCAGTTAATCTACCAGAAAATACGTTTACTACTAATAATCGAGGATTATTTACTAAACATAATGAAGCTCGAATAGTTAATAATAAAGATTTGGAAACTTCACTTAAAGATATAGGCTTAGAAGTTTGCGAAGAGATTACTAAGTAATAGTTGAAAAATAAAAAAGGGGCTGTTTAGTCCCTTTTTTTTGTTTAAGCTTTATGCTTAAACAATGAGTTTTTTATAAGTCTTAATCCTGACCTGTTTAACCAGGCACAACATGAGTGGCTGGCCAAAGACAGCACAGAATATTGTTATAAAATTGGCATAAGCCGTGGCCACCATTTTCTTTAATTGGTTACGTTTCATTTTATCGTTTTTTGGTTAAGAACTAACTTTATTGATACTGTAATAATAGCATAATATCATAATTATGTCAATATATAAATTTAGATTAGTTTTTAAGTAGGGAATAGCACTTATTAAGCTATTGATTGATACCTTCGTCCTATTGACTTATCTCTTAACTTTTGATAAATTTAGTTAACAGTTTAATAAAAAAGCCACGTCCTGAATTTTCAGGACCGTTTTAGTGTTTGAAATTTAATTAATTTTAAGAAAATTATGCCCACCATGAACCAATTGGTCCGCAAGGGTCGTACATCTAAAGTAGCACGTAAAAAGTCGCTAGCTTTACATGTTGGCTTGGACACTCTTCATCGTAAGAAGAAAGAAACCGCTAAAGGCGCTCCTTTTAAGCAAGGCGTCTGTTTAAAGGTTACTACTATCACTCCTAAAAAACCTAACTCAGCTTTACGTAAAATTGCTCGTGTTAGATTGTCTAACGGCATGGAAGTTACTACTTACATTCCAGGTATGGGACATAATCTACAAGAACACTCTATCGTTTTAGTAAAGGGTGGAAAGACTAAAGATCTTCCAGGTGTTAGATATAAAGTGGTTCGTGGTGTTTACGACGCTTCTGGTGTTGAAGCTAGACGTCAAGGAAGAAGCTGCTACGGTGCTAAAAGACCAAAGGCTGCTAAATAAATCAATCAATTGTTTAATAAATTATAAAAATTAGAGTTGCTTCTAATTTGTGATTACTGGCCGCTATAGCTGGTGGACAAGTATCCAAAATCTTATGAGAGGTAAACAAGCTCCAAAAAGAAATATTGAAGGTGATGTTAAATACAGTGATAAAAATATCACTAAGTTTATTAATTACGTCATGGAATCTGGTAAAAAAAGTGTTGCTCAAAAAATCGTTTACGGTTCTTTTGAAATCATTAAAGATAAAACCAAACAAGATCCACGTCACGTTTTTAATAAAGCTATTAAAAAAGTCTCCCCACTAGTTGAGGTCCGCGGTAAACGCGTTGGTGGCGCTAATTACCAGGTTCCTTTTCAAGTTCGCGGTGAAAGACGTTTTTACCTTGGTTGTAATTGGATTATCACTTCTGCTGATGCTAGAAAAGGCCGTTCTATGGCTGAAAAGTTAGCAGCTGAAATTCTTGATGCTAGTAATGGTGAAGGTGCAGCAGTTAGAAAACGTGATACTGTTCACAAGATGGCTGAAGCTAATAAGGCTTTCGCTCATTTCTCTCGTTAATCCTCTTAAAAAACATTTAATATAATTACATATGCCTAGAGATTATTCTTTGGACAAAATCAGAAATATCGGTATCATGGCTCACATCGATGCTGGTAAAACTACTTTTACTGAACGTGTTTTATTTTACACTGGTAAAAAACATAAAATCGGTGAAGTACACGAAGGTGCTGCTGAAATGGACTGGATGGAACAAGAAAAAGAAAGAGGTATTACTATTACTTCCGCCGCAACAACTTGTTTCTGGAAGGGAAATAAAATCAACATCATTGATACTCCTGGCCACGTTGACTTTACTGTTGAAGTAGAGCGCTCTTTACGTGTTTTAGATGGTGCTATTGCTGTGTTTGATGGTCAAGCTGGTGTAGAACCACAATCAGAAACTGTATGGCGCCAAGCTGATAAATATCATGTACCACGTCTTTGTTTCGTTAATAAAATGGATAAGATGGGTGCTGATTTTTACATGAGTTTAAAATCTATCCGCGACAGACTTAACCCTCACGCTGTAGCTATTCAATTACCAATCGGTGCTGAAAGTGATTTACTTGGTGTCATCGATTTGCTTGAAAAGAAAGCTTATAAGTTTGAAGGTGCTAACGGTGAACTTGAAATTGAAATGCCAATTCCTGAAGATATGAAAGCTAAAGTAGATGAGTTCCATGCTGAACTTGTTGAAAAAGCCGTAGAATGCGATGAAGCTACTATGGAAAAATATCTAAGTGGAGAAGAGGTTACAGTTGCTGAACTTAAAGCTGCTATCCATAAAGGTGTAATTGCTAACCAAATTTACCCAGTTTTATGTGGTACAGCTCTACAAAATATTGGTGTTCAATTATGTCTTGATGCTGTAAATGATTATTTACCATCACCACTTGAAACCCCTGAAATTGAAGGTATTGATGTTGACGATGAAACTAAAACTTACAAAGTAACTGCTAATGATACTGATCCTTTTGTTGGTTTAGCTTTTAAGATTGCTACTGATCCTTTCGTTGGTAAACTTTGTTTCGTTCGTGTTTACAGCGGTGTTTTACAAGCCGGTTCTTACATTGTTAATGCTAAGACTGGTAATAAAGAACGTGTTGGTCGTTTAGTACGTATGCACGCTAATCACCGTGAAGAAATTAAAGAAGTTTATGCTGGAGATATTGCTGCTGTTATTGGTTTAAAGAATACTACTACTGGTAATACACTGTGCGACGAATCTCGTCAGATGCACCTGGAAAACATTGTTTTCCCAGAACCAGTTATTAAGATTGCTGTTGAACCAAAGACCAAGGCTGACCAAGAAAAGATGGGTGTTGCCTTACAACGTTTAGCTGAAGAAGATCCTACTTTCCGTGTTGAAACTGATGAGGAAACAAATCAAGTTTTAATTTCCGGTATGGGTGAACTTCACTTAGATATTATCGTTGATCGTATGAGACGCGAATTCGGTGTAGAAGCTAATGTTGGTAACCCACAAGTATCATATCGTGAAACTATTACTAAAACTGCTGAAGGTGAATATAAATACGCTAAGCAGTCTGGTGGTCGTGGACAATATGGTCATTGTACTCTTCGCATCATGCAACAAGACGACCTTACTAAAGGTTTTGAATTCTTGGATGAAGTTAAAGGTGGTGTTATTCCACGTGAATATATTCCTGCTATTGAAAAAGGTGTTAAGGAAGCATTACTAGCCGGTGGAGTAGCTGGTTACCCAATGGTGAATATTAAGGTAGCTGTAACTGATGGTTCTTACCATGAAGTTGACTCCTCTGAAATTGCCTTTAAAATGGCTGCAATCTTCGCTTTCCGTGAAGCTTGTTCTAAGGCTGGTGCCGTTTTACTTGAACCTATCATGAAAGTAGAAGTTTCTACTCCAGAAGATTACATGGGTAACATTATTGGTGATTTGAACGCTAAACGTGGTCAAATTGAAGAAATGATTGATCGTCCAAATAATATTAAAGTAGTGCGCGCTAAAGTGCCTTTAGCTGAAATGTTCGGCTATTCCACTTCACTTCGCTCTATGTCCCAAGGACGCGCCAATTATGTAATGGAATTCTCTCACTATAATGATGTACCAAGAAATATCCTGGAAACCATTAAAGAGAAGAACGCTAGATAATTTTGAAAGTATTTTCGTCTTAGCCCACATAAGTAACTAAAATTAAAACTTATGATTGACAGTTTGCAGAAAATCATTTCTTTGATTAAAAAAACTGGTGATAAAGTAGTTGTTTATGATAGGGAAGACCCACTGGCTTCTTATGTGATTATGGATTTAGAGCAATATGCCGAATTAGTTGATAAAAATTGCCTAAAATCAGGTAAAATAGTAGATAACACTAGTAAACCAACGGGAGATTTGACAGACGAAGATTTAACTGATAGAATTAACTACGATATATCCGCTTGGAGAAATGAAGAAAATAGCGAATATTTAGAAGAAGAAAGTAAAAATCGTAACCCTTGGGCTATTCCGTTAAAGATTAAAAACGGAGCTCAAAAAGTTGAATAGTTTTTATTTAATTTATAATAAAATAATTAATTTACGACGGCTGGTTTCCTCTTTGAAGGAGAAAACCCCTAGCGGGGGCCGTATACAAACAAAATGGCAGAAAAATTTGATCGTTCCAAACCACACGTCAACATTGGTACAATTGGCCACGTTGACCACGGAAAAACTACTTTAACAGCTGCTATGTTAGCAGTATTTGGTGCAGCAGGTATGAGCGCTTCTCATAAAGGCGTAAATGAAATCGACTCTGCTCCAGAAGAAAAAGCTCGTGGTATTACCATTGCTACTGCTCACGTTGAATACGAATCCGCAGCTAGACACTATGCTCACGTTGATTGTCCAGGTCACGCTGATTATGTTAAGAACATGATCACTGGTGCTGCTCAAATGGATGGTGCTATCTTAGTAGTATCTGCTACTGATGGACCTATGCCTCAAACTCGTGAACACATTATTTTAGCAAGACAAGTTGGTATTCCTTATATCCTTGTTTTCTTAAACAAATGCGATATGGTTGAAGACAAGGAATTAATTGACCTTGTTGAAGAAGAAATTCGTGATTTATTAAAGAAATATGAATTCCCAGGAGACGCTACTCCAATTATTCGTGGTTCAGCTTTAAAGGCTTTAGAGAACCCAACAGGTCCTGATGCAGCTCCAATCATGGAACTTATGAAGGCTGTTGACGAATACATCCCAACTCCAGCTCGTGATATTGATCACCCATTCTTAATGCCAGTTGAAGATATTTTCTCAATTGAAGGTCGCGGAACTGTTGTTACTGGTAGAATTGAAAGAGGTATCATCAAAGTTGGTGAAGAAGTAGAAATTGTTGGTTTAATGGATACTAAAAAAACTACAGTTACTGGTGTTGAAATGTTCAACAAGTCTTTAGATCAAGGACAAGCTGGTGACAATGCTGGTTTATTACTTCGCGGTACAAAGAAAAATGAAATCGAAAGAGGACAAGTTCTTTGTAAGCCAGGTTCTGTTACTCCTCACACTGAATTTGAAGCTGAAGTTTACATCTTATCTAAGGATGAAGGTGGAAGACACAAGCCATTTTTCAAGGGTTACAAGCCACAATTCTATATCAGAACTACTGATGTAACTGGTGAAATCGAATTACCAGATGGAACTGAAATGGTTATGCCTGGTGATACAGTTAATTTAAAGGTTAAATTAATTTCTCCAGTAGCTTTGGAAGAAAAACAAAGATTTGCTATTCGTGAAGGTGGCCGCACTGTTGGCGCCGGCGTGGTAGTTAAAATCATGAAATAAATAGGTACATAGGCCTGCTCTCCTCACAGAGGGCGGGCCAATTGTGTTTATTTTAAAAAGCTAAAGTGTATTAGTCTTCAAAGCTCTACAAAATACTTATTAATATTACGTTTGACTCGCGTAATCAAGTAATTTTGCTTTTGACTTTGCATGAGGCAAGATATTATGTCTGAAAACAAAAAAGAAGAGTTTAAACAAAAGATTCGTATCAAGATCAAAGCGTTTGATCATAAAATCATTGATCAGTCTACAAAGACTATCGTTGAAACTATTGAACGTAGCGATGCTCAGTTTTTTGGTCCAATTCCACTTCCAACTGAAAAGAGAAAGTACACTGTTAATCGTTCCACTTTCGTTCACAAGGATGCTAGAGACCAATATGAGATGAGAATTCACAAACGCATTATTGACATTGTTGATCCAAATGCAAAGACTATTGAAGACCTAACTGGTTTAAATCTTCCAGCAGGTGTTGACGTGGAAATAAAAATGCAGTAAACTAAAGAAGTAATTTTATACAAGAATAGGGTTGGAGGACGGTTCGCGTAACTCTTAAAGATATTTTAGGAAAGTGCCAGAATCTGAATTAACCTGAAAACGGGAGGTAGACGGTCAAATTAAACAAAAATCAACTTTTTAATACAAAGTATTTGTTTTTCTTTTTTGGCTGGTCTAAATACCAGTTTTTTTGTTTTAAAGCATATGAAATTTATTTTAGGAAAAAAAATGCAGATGACCCAAATTTGGGCAAACGACAAGGTGATGGCCGTCACTCCGGTTTTGGCTGGACCTTGCACCGTTACGCAAGTGAAGACTAAGAATACTGATACTTATGAGGCTCTTCAGGTTGCATATGGTAATAGAAAAGAAAAGAATATTAAAAAACCACAATTAGGACATTTTAAGGCTGCCGGTGTTAAACCAGCTAAGGTACGTGAATTTCGTGCTGAGGTTAAAGACGCTAAGGTCGGTGATGTTATAACTGTTGCTACTTTTGAAGCTGGTGATTCTATTGATGTAACTGGTACTTCTAAAGGTAAAGGTTTTCAAGGTGTAGTTAAACGTCATCATTTTGCAGGTGGACGCAAATCACACGGTAATAAAGATCAACTTCGTATGGGTGGATCTATCGGTTGTAAAGGTCCAGCTCACGTTTTCAAAAATACTCGCATGCCAGGTCGCATGGGTAATGAAAGAGTGACTGTAAAGAATTTAGAAATTGTTAAAGTTGATGAGGAAAATAACGTTCTATTTATTAAGGGTGCTATTCCTGGTGCTATTAACGGCTTCTTAATGATTAAGGGACAAGGTGAATTGAAATTTAACATTCCAGCTCCTGTAGCTGAAGTTGTTGAACCAATCGCCGAAGAAGTAGTAGAAGAAAAAATCGAGGCTCCGGTCGAAGCCAGCGAAGAACAAGCTGAAGGTACTGTTGAAGAAGTAGTAGCTGAACAAGTTGAGGAAACTCCAACTGAAAGCGCTCCAGAAGCAACTGTTACCGAAGATACAAAATAAAAGTTTGAACATTTAAGTGAAAAACTATGAAAATAAAAGTTTACAATCAATCAGCTGAATTCGCTCACGACCTAGAATTATCCGACAAGATTTTTGGCGTTAAAACTAATCCAGAATTATTACATCAAGCAGTTGTTGCTCAGATGGCTAATGAACGTCAAGTTTTAGCTGACACTAAAGACCGCAGTGAGGTTAGAGGTGGTGGTAAAAAACCTTGGAAACAAAAAGGTACTGGTCGCGCTCGTGTTGGTTCTTCTCGTTCTCCAATTTGGATCGGTGGTGGTGTGACTTTTGGTCCAACCAGCGACAGAAATTTCTCCAAGAAAATTAACAAAAAGATGAAGCAAAAGGCAATTTTTATGGCCTTATCCGATAAAGCTGCTAACAATAACCTAGTTATCTTAGACGCTTTACAAATGACTGAATTTAAAACTAAGCAATTTAATGAAATTTTACTTGCTTGTGAAACAAAAGTTTTAAACACAGACAGACGCAACATCTTAGTTATTAATGAATCTAAGGATGAAAAAGTAAGATATTCAGCTCGTAATTTGAAAGGTGTTGAAATAATCAACTTGGAAAACATCAATGTCGTCGATCTTATCAAGTATAAGAACCTAATGCTTACTGAAGCAGCGGTTAAAATCTTGGAAGAGAGATATAAATAATCGATATCAATATGGCTATATTTGGAAATAAAATGACAAAAGATGCGGCTGATGCTAAAAAAGCTACAGCTAAAAAAGCTCCTGCTCCTAAAAAAGCTGCAGTAAAAGCTACTCCTAAAGTAGCTAAAATGGATGATTTATATGCTGGTACTGAAAATTCTAGCGTTAAAAAATCTACTGCTACTAAATTTGTAGGTGCTCACCGCGTTTTAGTTAAACCACTAGTTACAGAAAAAGCTGCTAATTTCGGCGCTTTAAATAAATATGTTTTCGTAGTATCTGCTAATTCCAATAAAGTGGAAGTAGCTAAAGCAATTACTGCCGTTTACGGTGTAAAACCAGTTTCTGTTAATATTGTTTGCGTTAAAGGTAAAGCTGTTTCTCGCGGACGTATTAAGGGAAAACGCAGTGATGTAAAGAAGGCCATTGTTACTTTGAAGAAAGGTGACAGTATCCAGATTTACGAAGGCGTTTAAAAAATAATTTTGAAACTTTAGCAACATACCTATGGGAATCAAAAAAGTAAAACCAACCACTCCTGGCCGCAGACATGCTACCTTCGACGATTTCGCCGATTTAACTAAAAGTAAACCGGAAAAATCTTTGATTGTTATCAAAAAGAAAACTGGCGGAAGAAATAGCTCTGGTAAAATCACAACTAGACATAAAGGCGGCGGTGTTAAGCGCTTCATTCGTCTAATCGACTTCAAACGCGACAAATATGGCGTTCCAGCCACAGTTGCTTCTATTGAATACGATCCAGGACGCGGTGCTAGAATTGCCCTTTTAAACTATGCTGATGGTGAAAAGAGATATATTGTTTCTTCAGTTGGCCTAAAAGTTGGTGATAAAATTGTTAGCTCTAAAGAGTTAGTAGAAATTAAAAACGGTAACGCTATGCCTGTGAAGTTTATTCCGGCTGGTGTTGCAATTTATAATATTGAATTAGATCCAGGACGCGGTGCTAAAATTGCCAGAGGAGCTGGTAATAGTGCTAATGTCATGGGCGTTGAAGGGAAGTATGCTCAGATTAAACTTCCATCAGGTGAAATTCGCTTGGTGAAGAAAGACTGTCTATGTACAGTTGGTCAAGCTAGTAATCCTGATGATCGTCACATGAAATTAGGTAAAGCTGGTCGCAGCCGTTTACTTGGTATTCGCCCAACAGTCCGTGGTACTGCCATGAATCCTAATGATCACCCTCATGGTGGTGGTGAAGGTAACCAATCAATTGGTTTACGTTTCCCTAAGACTAAATGGGGTAAGAAAGCCTACGGTGTTAAGACTAGAAAGAAAAAGTCTTCTAATAAGCTCATCATCAAAGGAAGAGCTAAGAGAAAATAATTATTTAAGCAATAAATACTATGTCGAGAAGTTTGAAAAAAGGACCATACGTCAATGCTCGCATCCTGAAAAAAGTTCAGGCTTTGAAACCTGGCGAAAAAACTGTTATCAAAGTTTGGGATCGCGCTTGCTCTATCACTCCTGAAATGGTTGGTATCACTATTGCTGTCCATAACGGCAAGACCCACTTACCAGTTTACGTAGTGGAGAACATGGTTGGACATTGTTTAGGTGAATTTGCTCCAACTCGTAAATTTATTTCACACGGCGGTAAGGTAGCTAAGGCTCAAGCTAAAAGTAAATAAGAAGCATTAAGTTCAAAAATTTATGGAAATTAAAGCTAGTATTAATGATTTGAGAATGTCTCCTCGCAAGGTGCGCCTAGTGATTGATTTGGTGCGCAAAATGCCAGTTGACAAGGCTTTAGCTCAACTCAAATTTACCAATAAGAAAGCAACTGACCCAGTTATTAAAATGATTGAATCAGCAATTGCTAACGGTGTTAACACTTACGGTGTTGATCGCAACAACTTATTTATTAAGGAAATTCGTTCTGATGAAGGAACAACCTTAAAACGCTGGATGCCTAAGGCTCATGGTCGCGCTACTGTTATCAGAAAACGCGGTGCTCATGTACAGGTTACTCTAGGCGAATTAGTTGATAGCGGAAAACATGAAAAGAAAGTTGTTAAAGCTGAAGCACCAGTTAAATTAGAAGATTTATCCAAAGAAGCTGAAAAACAAACCGTCAAAACTGCTAAAAAAACCAATAAGGGTACTGAGGCATCTGCTTCAGTGAAGTCTAAAGCTAAAACCAAATCCGATGCTCCAGAAAAAGGTTTTGCTTCTAAGGTTTTTAACCGCAAAGTCGGTAGTTAATCTTTCATATACTTAATTTTGTAACACGCTATACTATGGGCAAAAAAGTAAATCCAAAAATATTTAGAATGGGAATTACCAAGAGCTGGGATTCGATTTGGTTTGAAAGTGGAAAAACTTATATTAAAAATGTCGCTCAAGACATTTCAGTACGTCGTTTTTTCATCAAAGAATTCAAAGAGGCCGGTGTCGATAAGGTTGAAATCATTCGCAGCATTAACCGCATCCAAATTGATTTATGGACTGCTAAACCAGGACTTTTAATCGGTCGCGGTGGTAATGGTGTAGAAGAATTAAAGAAAAAAATTCATACTAAATTCTTAAAGAACTTTAGAATGGGTGAAATTACTTTAAACATTAAAGAAGTTAGCCGACCAGGCTTATCAGCTCAAATCGCTGTACAATCAATGACTTTAGAAATTGAAAAACGCGTTCCTTTCCGTAAGGTTATGAAGCAAGCAATTTCTCGCGTTGAACGTTCTGGTGCTTTAGGTGTTAAGGTGGTTATTGGCGGTCGTTTAAATGGTGCTGAAATTGCCCGTACTGAAAAATTAGTTTGGGGCAGAGTACCTCTTAACACTTTGCGCGCTGACATTGATTATGCTCGCGGCGCTGCTCATACCGCTTTTGGTGCTATTGGCATCAAGGTTTGGATTTATAAGGGGGAAGTTTTTGAAAAAGAAAAAGAAGAGACTTGGAAAAGTGCTCGTTAATTTCTTACCCTTTGAATAATTAATATTCCACGATATATATGTTAATGCCTAAAAAAACTAAATACCGTAAAGATCATAAGAGAAGACGCGGCGGAAAGGCCAGTCGTATGTTAACTGTAGCTTTTGGTAGCTATGGCTTAAAAGCGACTACTGCTTGCTGGGTTAATTCTCGTCAGATTGAAGCTGCTCGTCGCGTGATGACTAAATACGTGAAGAAAGGTGGTAAAATTTGGATTCGTATCTTTCCGGATAAACCAGTTACAGCTCATGGTGGGGAACTACCTATGGGTAAAGGTAAAGGTGCTGTTGATTACTATGTAGCTATTGTTAAGCCAGGAACTGTGATGTTTGAAATGGAAGGACTAGATGAAGCAACCGCTCAAACAGCTATGTTACTTGCTGCTCACAAATTACCTTTAAAGTGCGCTTTTGTTACCAAAAATAACGTTTAATCAGTTTAAAAAATATGGACATCAAAGAACTTTTAACCAAGACTCCAGCCGAGCTGTCCAAGCTTCTGGTTGAGTCCCAGGAAAGATTGCGTGAATTGCGCTTTAAAGATTCTAATAAACAGTTGAAAAACGTTCGTTCTATTAGAGAGTTAAAGCAAGGTATTGCTCGCATCTTAACCTTATTAAATAATAAGAAAGATTAATTTTAAGAAATATGGCCGATAAAAAAACAATCAAAAAGGAAGTGCCAGCTACACCTAAGGCCCCTAAGGCTAAAAGAGTAGTTACTCCTGTGACAAAAGTTGTTAAGGAAGTTATTCGTAAGAAATTTTCTGGCATCGTTGTCTCTGATAAAGGCGACAAAACTATTGTCGTTAAGGTCGAAAGCGTAAAAATTCACCCAAAGTACAAGAAGAGATATACTGCTTCTGCTAAGTACAAAGTTCATGATGAAAAGAATGAATATAAGACTGGCGATAAAGTAAGTTTCATCGGTTGCCGTCCTATGAGTCGTGATAAGCGCTGGAGAGTTGTTAAATAAGTTTTAGCTTCTTTTGAAGCCTATAAATTAGACTAAAAGTATGATTCAAGTTCAATCCATAATGAAAGCAGCCGACAACTCCGGGGCTAAAAATGTGATGTGCATCAGAGTATTAGGCGGTTACCGCAAAAGATATGCTCATGTTGGTGACATTATCGTTGCTTCAGTTAAAAGTGCTGCTCCACACGCTCCTATTAAAAAAGGTGATGTTGTTAAGGCTGTTATTGTCCGCACTAAAAAAGAAATTCGCCGTGCCGATGGTTCTTATTTACGCTTTGATGATAACGCTTGCGTAATTATCACTGATAAAGATAAGAAGGATCCTAAAGGTTCTAGAATTTTTGGACCAGTTGCTCGTGAAGTTAGACGCGCTGGATTTGTAAAGATTGCCTCTTTAGCTCCTGAAGTGCTCTAATATTTTTAAGATAAATAAATCAAGTTTATGAATATCAAGAAAAATGACAAAATCAAGATGCTTTCCGGCAAAGACAAAGGAAAAAGCGGAAAAGTCTTACAAGTTTTGCCTCGCGAAAGCAAGGTCAGTGTTGAGGGTTTAAATCTTTTGATTAAACACTTACGCCCTAGACGCGAAGGTGAAAAAGGACAAAGAATCGAATTTCCTTCTTTTACTGACGCTTCTAATGTAGCTTTAATTTGCCCAGCTTGCGGCAAGGCTACTAGAGTTAGTCATAAGGTCGTAGAAGAGAATGGTAAGACTAAGAAATATCGTGCTTGCCAGAAGTGTAAGGAAATTATCGCGTAACCAATCTAACAAGATCAATATTATGAGATTAAAAGAAAAATATCAGAAAGAAATCATTCCAAAGCTTCAAGAAAAGTTTGGCTACAAGAATGAGCGCAATGTTCCTCGCCTAGAAAAGGTAGTTTTAAACGTAGGTTTTGGACGCTTTTCTAAAGAAAAGGAATATTTAGCTAATGTTGAACGCGGTTTAACAAGAATCAGCGGTCAAAAAGTAGTTTTAACCAAAGCTAAGAAATCTATTTCTGCTTTTAAAATTCGTGAAGGAATGACAATTGGTGCTATGGTAACAATTCGTGATCATCGCATGTATGATTTCATTGAGAAATTAGTTAACATCACTTTCCCACGCGTACGCGATTTCCGCGGTATCAGTGATAAGAATGTTGATGACAAGGGTAATATTACTATCGGTATTAAAGATTATTCCTGTTTTCCAGAAATTAAAGCTGAGGATGTTGATACTATCTATGGTTTAGAGATTTGTATTGCTACTTCTGCTAAGAATCGTGAAGAAGGTTTAGAACTTTTTCACCAATTCGGCTTTCCATTTAAGAAATAAAATATTTAGTAAAGTAATTAATTTTTGCCTGATAAAAATTAGGTAGATATAACGAATATATGGCTAGAAAAGCATTAATTGCCAAAGCAAAACTAAAACCAAAGTTCACAACGCGAAAAATTAACCGTTGCTGGCGTTGTGGTCGTAACCATGGTTACATTCGTGACTTCGGTTTATGCCGCATCTGTTTCAAGGAATTGGCAGATAATGGTGATTTACCAGGTATTAAAAAATCAAGCTGGTAATTTGATACCAATTATTTAGTAAATAAAGTAATAAAGAAATAAATTTTATGACAGATCCAATCGCAGATATGTTCACACGCATCCGGAACGCTTCTGCCGTTAAAAAATCCGAAGTCCTAATGCCAATGAGCAAACTCAAATATGAGATCGCTAAAATATTGGAAAGAGAAGGCTGGATTAAAAACGCGGAAATCGTAGCTGGTGGTTTAAATGCTAGACATAGCAGTTTTGATCAATTGAAAATTTCCTTGAAATACCAGAAAAATGGTAGCAGTCATATTGACGTGATTAATCGCGTCAGCAAGCCAGGTCTGCGTGTTTATGTCGACAAGGACAATATCCCTACAGTCCTGAATAACTTTGGTATCGCTATCATTTCTACTTCTAAAGGTTTAATGACCAATAAAGAAGCTAGAGCTCAGAAAATCGGCGGTGAAGTTATCGGTGAAATTTATTAATTAGTTAAATAAACTATTATGTCACGTTTAGGAAAATTACCAATTATTTTACCATCAGGAGTCAGCGCTGTTTTAAACGGGCGTGTTTTGACCGTGAAAGGTCCTAAAGGGGAACTACAACAGGATTTTACTGCTGATGTTTTACCTCGTATTGAGGAAGGTCAAATTATCGTAGCTGTTAACGAAAATGGTTCTAAGAACGCAGGAGCAATGTGGGGTCTTTATCGCACTTTATTTGCTAACATGGTTGAGGGCGTTTCCACTGGCTTTATTCGTAAGCTAGAAATTAATGGCGTTGGTTATCGTGCTAATGTCAGTGGCAACACACTGAATATGGCTTTAGGCTTTTCTCACCCAGTTGTCTTTGAATTACCAAAAGGTATTACCGCTATCGTTGAAGGTAACGTTATTACTTTAAATGGATTTGATAAAAAACTAATCGGCGAAACGGCTGCTAAAATCCGTAAGATTAGAAAACCAGAACCTTATAAAGGTAAGGGTGTTAAATATGCTGAAGAAGTTATCAGAAGAAAGGCTGGAAAATCAGCAGCTAAAGGCAAATAAAAATTCTAAAATTTGTAAACAATATTAAACAGTATGGATAAGAATAAATTAAAAAACGCACGTCAAGATAGACGTCATGGTCGCGTTCGTGCCAAAATAAGCGGCACCGCAGCACGTCCTAGATTATCTGTTTTCCGTTCTAATCGTGGTATGTTCTTGCAACTTATCAACGACGAAAATAGTCAGACATTAGTTAGCGCCCATACTAAGGAACTAAAATCCGCTGGTGCTAAGTCTGACAAGTCATTAGAACTTGGTAAACTATTAGCTGAAAAGGCTAAAACTAAGAATATCACAGCTGTTGTTTTCGATCGCGGTTGTTATAAGTATCATGGCCGTGTAAAAGCGGTAGCTGATGGCGCTCGTGAAGGCGGTCTACAGTTTTAATTTTTTTAATGCTTTAATACAATATGTCTGAAGAAAAAAAAGCTCAAAATAATAATCAGCCAGCGAAGGCAACTTCAGCTGCTGCGACCGTTGCTAAAGATCTATTTGGCGGCTCTAATAATGGAGGCGGGCAAAGAGGTGGACGCGGCGGTAATCAAGGTGGTGGATCTCGTGGTCCTCGCCGTGGTGGTGATCGTGGTCGCGAAGAAAAGCGTGATGAGTTCGAACAACGCATTCTAGATATCGCTCGTGTTACTCGTGTGATGGCTGGTGGTAAAAGAATGAATTTTCGTGCTTGTGTTGCTATTGGCGATAAGAAGGGTAAAGTTGCCGTTGGACTTGGTAAAGGTGCTGATGTAACTATGGCCGTTAACAAAGCTGTTAATAGAGCTAAAAAAGATATCATCACAGTGAACTCTGTTAACGAAACAATTACTCACGAACTTCATTTTAAAGAAGGTGCAGCTAAACTTTTGTTTAAACCAGCTCGCAAAGGACGCGGTGTTATTGCCGGTGGCGTAGCTCGTATTATTTTCGAATTAGCTGGTATCAAGAATGTAACTTGCAAACAAATGGGAACTAACAATAAAGTAAATAATGCTCGTTGTGTTATTTCTGCTTTAAGATCCCTTCGTCCAGTTGAAAAGTCTGCTAAGACTGAAAAAACTGAAAAAACTGTTTCTGATAAGGCCGTTGCGGCGAAGGCTTAAATTGATTTAATTTAAGCTAGCTATATTTATAAAGTAATCTTTTTCTTATGTTATCACTGAATGAAATTAAGAAGGCCAAAGGTTCTAGTCAAACACGTAAACGTGTTGGACGTGGTAATTCTTCTGGTCACGGCACTTACAGTACTCGCGGTCTAAAAGGCCAAAAGTCTCGCTCCGGTGTTTCCGGTTTAAAGAGATTGGGTATGAAGATGCAATTATTACAAACTCCTAAATCCCGTGGTTTTAAATCAATTAAACCTAATAATCAAGTTGTTTCTGTTAAAGCTAT
Source organism: Patescibacteria group bacterium (assembly GCA_049294415.1). GTDB lineage: Bacteria > Patescibacteriota > Patescibacteriia > Patescibacteriales > UBA12465 > JAEZRQ01. Next base: position 7,826 of record JBAQCS010000047.1, on the reverse strand, counting down.
CAACAATAATTTTAAGGATGGTGAAATAGTTAACGCTGAAACTTTATTTGCTAAAGATTTAATTGCTAAAAAAGATTTACCAATCAAAATCTTAGGTAAAGAAAAATTAACAGTTAAGGTAAAAGTAGCTGGTGTTAAACTAAGCGCTTCTGTAGCTGACCAATTGAAATAAAGCTAAAGACGGCGCTCGCCGTCTTTCGCGTAATTATCTTGTATTCTAACCTATATGTTTGAAAAATTTAGACAAATTTGGAAAGCTAAAGACTTACGTAATAGTATTATCTTCGTCTTAGCAATGTTGGTTATTTTTCGTTTAGCAGCTCACATCCCGATTCCTGGTGTAGACACTGCAGGACTTAAGAATTTCTTTAATGGCAATGCTATTTTAGGATTTATGAATGTCTTTGCTGGTGGTGGTATGGAAAATTTCTCCATTATCATGATGGGTATTGCTCCTTATATCACTTCTTCTATTATCTTCCAGTTGTTGGCTATGATTGTTCCTAAATTAGAAGAGATGCAAAAGGAAGAAGCTGGACGTCAGAAGATTAACATGTGGACTCGCTATGCTACTGTGCCTCTAGCGGCCATGCAAGCTTTTGGTATGATTAGCTTACTTCGCCAATCAAAAGCTATTAGTATTTCGGCTGTTGGTTTTGATTTAATTGCTATTATTATCACTATTACAGCTGGTACGGTTTTCTTGATGTGGATTGGTGAACTGATTTCTGAAAAGAAAATTGGTAACGGTATCTCACTATTAATTTTTGCTGGTATCGTAGCTGGTCTTCCTCAAAGCATTCAACAAGCTTTCTTAAGCTTTGATCAAGTTAATTTTACTTCACTAATCGCTTTTGCTTTAGTAGGTATTTTAACTGTAGTTGGTGTAGTTATCATTAATGAAGGACAACGCAATATTCCTGTGCAATATGCTCGTCAGATTAGAGGTAACCGTGCTTACGGTGGTACTAATTCTCACTTACCATTGCGCGTTAATATGGCTGGTGTTATTCCAATCATCTTTGCTATTTCAGTAGTAATGTTTCCGCCGATGATTGCTCAATATTTCCAACATGCTAAAACTGCTTGGATTGCTAATTTTTCCCAAAACGTTATCGCTTTCTTTAATGATCAATTAATGTACGCCATTTTGTATTTCATTTTAGTTTTTGTTTTCACTTTTTTCTATACTGAAGTTATTTTCCATCCTGATCAAATTTCTGAAAACTTACAAAAACAAGGTGGTTTCATTCCTGGTATTAGACCTGGTAAGCACACTACTGATTACCTATCTAACACCACTTACAAAATTATCTTAATTGGTGCCTTATTCTTAGCTATTATTGCTGTCTTACCATTGATTGTTAAAGCTTTCACTGGTATCGAGGCCTTAGCTATTGGTGGTACTAGTATTTTAATCGTAGTATCGGTGGTTATTGAAACTGTGAAGCAGATTCAAGCCCAGTTAACTATGAGAGAATACGACGGTATTTAATCATTAAATCCTTGGTATATAGAAAGTCCCGCTTTAATAGGCGGGATTTTCTTTTTGAGGGGAAGTGTTATAATATCTTAGTAAATATCAATTATAATATATGGAACTTCAAGATTTTTTATTACGAGTTAAAGATTTAGATGAGTCTCATTTACGTCTCAAACTGCATGATTTAATTAGAGAAAATTTTAAATATAAGATTTTAGATGACCATAATCAAGAATTGATTATGGATTTAGTAATGGAACATCGTGATAAGTGGCGTCGCGGCGTAGGTATTTCCAGACAGACAATTGATAAGGAATATCATGATCTCTATGAAAACCGAAGCGAATTAGGATTATTAGAAAATGATTTGAAAGTAATGAAAGAAGTACTGATGTTTTTTAAGCAAAAATAATTAGAATATAAAATTATGATTTGGAGTTTTATTGTAATCGTGATTGGTTTGTGTGTTTTTGAAATTATTAGTTCGGTGGATAATGCTATTGTTAATGCCCATGTTTTAAAAACTATGCCAGAAAAATATCGTAAGATATTTTTATTCTGGGGATTACTTTTTGCTGTTTTTTTAGTTCGTGGACTTTTACCATTTATTATTGTGTGGCTAGCTAATCCTAGTTTTGGTATCATGGAAGTTTGGTCAGCTGCTTTCTCTAATAGCCCAGCTATTTTGGAGTCACTGGATAAATCTAAACCTTTGTTGCTACTTGGCGGCGGTATCTATTTGTTTTTAGTTTTTTTAGCTTGGATGTTTTTGGAAGAAAAGAAATATGCTTTTTTAGCTGAAGGTTTCTTGCATCGCCAAGGGGCTTGGTTCTATGCTATTGCTTCTATTATAACTACTGCCACAGTTTATTTTGCTTTAAAGATAAATCCAGCTTTAGCCCTAGCTGCCACTATTGGCGTGTCCGCTTTCTTTATCACTGATGGTTTTAAAAAGAACGCTGAAGAGCAGGAAAAAACACTACTTACCTCCACTTCGATGAGTGCTTGGAGTAAGATTATGTATTTAGAGGTGTTAGATGCTTCTTTCTCCTTAGATGGTGTTATCGGTGCTTTTGCTTTTACTATGAGTGTGCCTTTAATTATTTTAGGTAATGGTTTAGGTGCTTTTATTGTTCGTGAAATGACTATCAAAGGTATTAATTTTATTTCTAAGTTTGCCTATTTAAAAAATGGGGCTATGTATTCTATTGGTATTTTGGGTGGAATTATGGTACTTGAAGCTTATGGTCACGAATTTCCATTTTGGTTAGCACCACTATCAACCGTTTCTTTACTGATATTATTTTTATCGTTATCAGTAGCTGTTAATAAGAAAGAATTAAAGAAAATATCATGATTTATATAAAAACAAAAGAGGAAATTGCTATCATCAAACAAGGAGGTGCTATTTTAGCATCTATTTTGCGTCACTTAACTAAAATGGTAGCACCAGGAGTAAACACTGCCGATATTGAAAGTGAAGCTGTTAGATTAATGGAGGAGGCTGGTGGTCGCCCAGCTTTTAAAGATTATGATATGGGTGATGACATTTATTTTCCTTCAGCCGTTTGTGCTTCCATTAACAACGAAGTAGTTCATGGTTCAGCTTTACCTAATCGCATTTTAAAGTCCGGCGATATTATAGATTTAGATATTGGCATGGAGTGGCCAGTGGATGTCGCACTAAGAGCTAAATTAGGGGCACCAGTTAATAAATTTTCTGAACTGGGAGGATTTTATACTGATATGTGTACGACTGTGCCAGTGGGTAAAATTAGCCAAGAAGCTAAAAAATTATTGAAGGTTTCCAAGCAGTGTTTAGAGGCAGCTATTTCTAAAATTAAACCAGGTAATAAGCTTAATGATATTGGTCGTGCTGTTCAGTTTATCGCAGAAACTAATGGTTACGGTGTAGTTCGCGATTTAGTAGGGCATGGTGTCGGTTATTTCGCCCATGAAGATCCTAACGTTTGTAATTATGTTGTTCCTGAAAAATCGTCAGAGAATTTTACCTTAGAAGTCGGTATGGTAATTGCCGTGGAACCGATGATTAATGCTGGCACCTGGAAAGTAAAAGTAGCTGATAATGATTATACTATTTTAACAGCTGACGGTTCTTTGTCAGCCCATTTTGAGCATACTATTGCGGTGACTGAAGATGGTTGTGAAATTTTGACTTTATAATATGGAAAAATATTTAGGTATTGATTGGGGCGAAAAGAGAATAGGACTAGCTACAGCCGATGAGGAAACTGGTCTGTCTTTACCGTTAGGCACAGTACCTAATTTAGCTGGAGTTTTGCAAACTATTATTGATGAAGAAATTACGACTATTGTTATCGGTCGCCCTTATAAAATAGGTGGTTTAGATATTAAGTTAAGTCCTGATTATTTAAAATTTTTAGAACTACTTACTGCACAAATAACTATTCCAATTCATGAGATTGATGAAAGATTTAGTAGCAAGGAAGCAGATGCTATGGGTGGACCTAAAAATATGCGAGCTGGTCGTGATGAAATTGCGGCAGCCTTAATTTTGCAAAGTTATTTAGATAGATATGGACGAAAGTAAGACTAGTGCGGCCTTAATAATAAAACGCGGTGATTATCGTGAACATGATAGCCGCGTTGTTTTATATACCAAAAACTTTGGTAAGATTGTGGTAGTGGCTCGTGGTGTGAAGAAGTTTAAATCTAAATTAGCTGGACATATTGAACCGATGAGTTTGATTAAGGCGATGATTTTACGAGGTCGTGCTTTTGATTATTTAGGCGGTGCCCTAGTTACTGATTCTTTTGTTAATCTTAAAAATGATTTAAACGGTTTATATTTTGCCGGCTCAGCCCTAGCTTTATTTGATAGTCAGGTAAAAGAAGATGAACCGGATGCTGAGCTCTATGATTTTGTAGCTGACTGGTTAGAACTTATTAATAATAAATGTCAGTTGGAACTGGATAAAAATCAGGGGGAGTTGCTGTATAACTATTTTGCCTTGCAGCTGCTAACTATTTTAGGTTACAAGCCCGAGCTGTATAATTGTTTGGATTGTCACCATAAAATATCCCCTAATAGTAATTATTTTAATCTCAGGCAAGGTGGTTTAGTGTGTGAAAATTGCTTTAAAATTAGTCAAAATAAGTACTTACCCAATGAAGTCATGAAAGTATCTGACGACTGTATCAAATTACTTCGTTTATTTAGTGAGCGGGGAAGTTATCAATCTATCCAAGTTAAACCCGAGTTAATTAAAGAACTAGGTTGCTTAGTTAGATCTTTTATGATTTTTAATTAATTTTTGGTCTTGACGTTAATTTTAGATTGTTATAAATTTGTTTTATCAAATAATGTTGTTTTAAAAAGGAGGTCAAAATGTTTCAACAAATGGAGGTCGTAGGAGCGCAAAAAGCGCCAGTTAAAGTAGAGAAGATTCAGTATTTAATCAAAGGGCACGACTTAAACATCCCTTTCTCTTCGGATGATGGTTATGACGACAAAGGCGCTATTGCTCGGGCACAAACTATGACTGGTTCGCCCGGCTTAGTTTTGTACAAAAAAGTTGGCAAAGAGCCAGTTACTATTTTGTATCAACCGAACAAACCGAAGGTGTTTAAGAAAAAATAAATGTCATGCCACAAAAACAAAAAAAGGTCGAATAATTCGACCTTTTTTTCTTGCTAAAAGTTATGAGATGATGTAAAATTGACTAGTAAAATGCTGATAAAAGGCTTTTTTAATTAATATTTTGGGAGTATTTAATTAATTTTTAATATTATGTCAAGAATGATGATTGCTGATGTCAAAAAACAAGGACAAGGTAGCGTCCAAGTAGCTGGTTGGGCTAGAAATTTACGTATTCATAAAGGTCTTATTTTTATCGATTTACGTGATATGTCAGGTCAGATGCAGCTCGTTGTTTTGGAATCATCTCCAGCTTTTGCTGAAGCTTCTAAATTAACTCTAGAAAGTGTCGTTTCTGTTACTGGTGCCTTACAGGAAAAACCAGCTAAGAAGGGTGATGATAGCGGCATCAAAGATTATGAATTATTAGTTGACTCTTTAGAAATATTATCTCTAGCTGATGAAAATTTACCAATCCCAGTTTTAACTAAAGCTGATAATGAAGCAGAAATAGATTTACGTTTTGATAATCGTTGGTTAGATTTACGCCAAGAAGACAAACAATTAATTTTTAAAACTTGGAGCAAGTTAGAAGAAGGCTTCCGTGAAGTTTTTGCCAAGGAAGGTTTTATGCAAGTCTATACTCCATGCTTAATGAACACTGCTAGTGAAACTGGCTCTGAAGTTTTTGAAGTAAAATATTTTGATCGTAAAGCTTATCTTTCTCAATCCCCACAATTTTATAAACAAATGGCCATTGCTTCGGGCTTTGAAAAAGTCTTTACTTTCGGTCCAGTTTTTCGCGCTGAAAAATCTTTTACCACTCGCCATGTAACTGAGTTTACTGGTTGGGATTTTGAATTTGCTTATATTGAATCTCACCATGACATCATGGACATGGAAGAAAAATTATTAGTTAATGGTTTTAAGAAATTAAAAGAAGAATTAAATTTAGATATTGAAGTGCCAACTTCACCATTTCCTCGTATTACTTTAGCTGACATCAAAGTTAAGTTAAAAGCAATTGGTGTGCCTAGTGAAAAAGAAGGTGACTTATCTCCAGAAGAAGAAAGAGAAATTTGTCGCTTAGTTAAAGAAGAGACTGGTCATGATTTTGTTTTTGCTACTGATTACCCAGCTGAAACCCGTGCTTTTTATCACATGCGTTATCCAGAGACTAACACCACTAAGAGTTTTGATTTATTATATCGTGGTGTTGAAATAACTACTGGTGCTCAACGTGAACATCGTGTGAGCGTTTTGGAAAAACAAGCTATTGAAAAAGGTATGAATCTAGAAGAGTTAAAAGATTATATTAATTTCTTCCGTTTTGGTTGTCCGCCACATGGCGGCGTTGGTATTGGTCCAGCTCGTCTAATTATGAAAATCCTAGGACTGAGCAGTGTCAAAGAAGCTTGCTTCTTACCTCGCGATGTTCGTCGCTTACTTCCATAAAATAATTATTAAATATTTAAAATTTATGTCTTACACCACTATCAAACAATTACATTCAGACACTGCTAAATATTTAAATAATAATATTACTATTGGTGCTTGGGTTAGAACTGTTAGATCATCTAAAGAATTTGGTTTCATGGAATTAAATGATGGCAGTTTTTTTACTGGGTTACAAATTGTTTTTGATAGCGCCCTAAGTAATTTTAGTGAAGCTGAAAAACTTTCGATTGGCTCCTCTGTAGAAGTGGAAGGTGTTTTAGTGGAGTCTCCAGCTGCTGGTCAAGCTTTCGAATTAAAAGCGACTCGTGTGACTGTTTTAAATCAAGCTGCTGAAGATTTTCCTTTGCAGAAAAAAAGACACAGCTTTGAATTTTTAAGAACCATTGCTCACTTACGTGGTCGCAGTAATACTTTCTCAGCTGTTTATCGTCTGCGTTCTACTTTAAGTTATGCTATTCATAAATTCTTTCAAGAAGAAGGATTTAATTATATTCACACCCCTATTATTTCCACTAGCGATGCCGAAGGGGCTGGTGAAATGTTTCAAGTGACTACTTTAGATTTAAATAAAGTAGCTCGTGATGAAAAAGGTGAAATTAATTACAAAGAAGATTTCTTTGGTAAAAAAGCTGGTCTAACAGTTAGCGGTCAATTAAACGCTGAAGCCTTAGTAATGGGCTTAAATAAAGTTTATACTTTCGGTCCAACTTTTAGAGCTGAAAATTCTAATACTACTCGTCATGCTTCTGAGTTCTGGATGATGGAGCCAGAAATGGCTTTTGCTAATTTAGAAGATGACATGAATTTAGCTGAGAAGATGTTAAAATATTTAATTAATTATGTTTTAACTAACTTGCCGGAAGAAATGGAATTCTTTGATAAGTTTATTGAACCAGGATTAATTGAAAGATTAAAAGCGGTAGCGGCGGCTGATTTTGCTCGTGTAACTTATACTGAAGCAGTAGAGATGCTTATTAAATCAGGCGAGAAATTTGCCTATCCTGTTGAGTGGGGAATTGATTTGCAAACCGAACACGAACGTTATATTACAGAGAAGATTTATAATAAGCCAGTGTTCTTAATTGATTACCCTAAAGACATCAAAGCTTTCTACATGCGTCAAAATGAAGATGGCAAGACTGTCAGAGCGATGGATTTACTTGTTCCTGGTATTGGTGAAATTATTGGCGGTAGTCAGCGTGAAGAACGTTACGAAGTTTTAGCTCAGAGAATAAAAGATATGGGTATGAAGATTGAAGATTATGA
>JBAQCS010000046.1:0-2283 GCA_049294415.1 Patescibacteria group bacterium | reverse complement strand
CAATAATTTAATCGATTTAGCCTCTACTACTGGTTTGGTTGGTTTAATCGCTTACTTAAGTATTTTTGCGGCTGTCGCCTGGTATCTGATTAGAAGTTTATGGCGCAAACCTCAGCAACCAGAACTCCTGATTATTATTGGTTTATTTACTGCTTACTTTATTCAAAACTTAGCCGTGTTCGATTCGCTTGTTACTTATATTGGCTTAATGATTTCTCTGGCTTACGTTTATTATCTTAATAATTCCGGGGAAGAGACAAAGACGGATTCCAATTTATCTATTTACGTTTTATCGACTGTCGCTTTGTTTTCTTTTGTGTTAGTTATTTCTGGTTCATTTTCTGGACTAATGATTACTTATATTTTGTTGGGCCTAGCTCTAGCTGCTATTTATTTATCCTTTAGCCATGATGAGGACAAGGAAGTTGAAAAGAAAATGCCAGAGTTTACGATGTTAGTTATTTTTGCCTTGTTATTTCTAATGTTAACTAGTCGCTTTAATTTAGCCCCTTGGCAAGCTTTTGCTGGTACTATTAATGGTTACAGACAAATTGGCCAAGGTAACGTGACAGAGGCTTTTGCGGCCTACAAGGAGGCTTTTAGTCATAACACTCCACTAGATCGTGATGGTAAAACAGCTTTAATTAATTCTATTATTTCTAATCCTGATATTATCTATAAATTGGATCCAGTTCAGGGTAAGGAATTAACTGATTATACTATTTCTTTAGCTGAAGAAAATGTCAGTCATAATCCTCAGGATAGTTTAATGTATTTACAGTTAGCTCAGATGTATAGTGTGGGCGCTAGTTTAAAGATAAGTGACCAAGCAGTTTTAGCTGATTATTATAACAGAGCCTTAGAATCAGTTGACAGATCCATTGCTGCTAGTCCTCAACGCATTCCAGTTTATTTTATGAAAGCTAATATTTTATTGAGCCACAAAGATTATCCTCAAGCCATTAATACTTTAAATGAAGCTGCTCGCTTTAATGGTAATTACGGGGAAGTTTATTGCCATCTTTATAAGGTTTATGATTTAGCTGGTGATGCTAAACAAGCTCAAATTAATGGTGATAAGTGTGTAGAGTCTACTGATTTAGAATCACTTGGTATGACTAAGAGCTTTTTAACTTTAATGGATAAGTATTATCAAGCTAAAGACTATAATCACGCTATAATAATGGCTAAACAATTAGTCATCTTCCAGCCAGATAATTTTCAAGCCTGGAGTTTGCTAGGTCAAATTTACGGTGAAAGCGGCGATAAAGAAAATGCCAGAATAGCTAATGAGAAGGCTGCTTTATTGCAATAAAAAATAATATTTCGCTAACCATAAAAAACAGGCTAACGCCTGTTTTTTTGTAATATAGATTAGCACTTTAATATTAGCAGTATTTACTTATAGAAATCTTTAGATTTTCTTCAGGCTATCTTCATAGTGCTTTTGTTATGATTAAAGTTTAATAAGTAATTTAAATAAATTTATGAACAATCAAAACAAGATCATTATTTACAGTAGTGCTAACGGAGAAACTAAAATTGAGGTTAAGTTAGAGGATGAGACATTGTGGTTAGATCAGGATAAAATATCTGAACTTTTTGATAAAGGACGGTCAACTATCACTGAACATATAAATAATATTTTTAGAGATGGAGAATTAGAAGAAAAATCAGTATGTCGGTTTTTCCGACGAACTGGAAAAGATGGTAAAAGTTATCAAGTTAAACACTACAACCTCGACGCCATCATCTCCGTCGGCTACCGAGTCAACTCCATTCGTGGTACCCAGTTTCGCATCTGGGCCACCCAGAAACTAAAAGAATACATAGTCAAAGGTTTTGTCTTAGATGATAACAGATTAGCTGGAGGCAAGACTAATAAAACCTATTTTCAAGAGCTAGAAGAGAGAATAAGAATAATTAGAACCTCAGAAGCTAATTTCTATCAAAAGGTTAAAGATATTTTTGCAACGAGCGTTGATTATAATCCTCAATTAGACTATGCCAAGAAATTTTTTGCCATAGTTCAAAACAAATTCCATTTTGCTATTACGGGATTAACTGCCTCAGAGATAATAAGCAGTCGTATTGATAGTACTAAAGACAATCTAGGATTAACTAATTGGTCAGGAGAAATTATTACTCGTGACCAAGCTGAGGTAGCTAAAAACTATCTAGAAGAATTAGAAGCTAGAAGATTACATCTACTTGTTGAACAATTTCTATCTTATGCTGAACTGCAAAGTGTTGAAGAAAGATTAATGTCTATGAAAGATTGGG
>JBAQCS010000045.1:0-11880 GCA_049294415.1 Patescibacteria group bacterium | reverse complement strand
CGGTGTGAGTGTAGAAATTATTTTACCTAATCAGACTGATTTAAAATCACTAGATAAAATTAATTATTTAAATGCTTGTCGTTTGTCGGCTATGGGTGTTAAGTTTTATTTTTTTCCAGGCATGAATCATGCTAAATTAATGTTAGTAGACGATGAAGAAGGGGTGATTGGTTCTCAGAATTTAGACATATTATCTTTTGGTTTTAATATGGAGGCCGGCATCTTTTTTAGACAGAAAAACATCATTAATGAGTTAGGGCACTTGATAGAAAGATGGAAAAGAGAGTCAGAATTTTTTGAATCTGGCTTGAAAAAAATCTCCTGGAGAGATAGGCTGCTAATAGCTATTTTTAAGATATTTTACCCAATCTTTTAGGTTCATTATTAACAAGTCCGACAGGGCTTGTTTTTTTGTATATTTTAAGCTATACTCAAGGCTAATTAAAAATAATTTTAAAAATAATGTCGTCAGATTTTATTAAGATTCGTGGGGCTCGTGCTAACAATCTAAAAAACATAGATTTAGATATTCCTCGCAACAAGCTGGTAGTTATTACCGGCTTATCTGGTTCTGGTAAATCATCATTGGCTTTTGACACTATTTACGCTGAAGGGCAACGTCGTTACGTTGAGTCTTTATCTTCCTATGCCAGGCAGTTTGTAGGTTTAATGGATAAGCCAGATGTTGATATTATTGAAGGCTTGTCTCCGGCTATTTCTATTGATCAGCGAACTGTGGGTCACAATCCTCGCTCAACTGTTGGCACAGTGACTGAAATTTACGACTATTTAAGATTATTATTCTCTAAAGCTGGCACCCCATATTGTCCTAATTGCGGATTAAAATTAAAAAATGATTTTGTCCAAAAAGAAGGTGCTAAAAATAATAAAGAAAAAAAGAGCGCCATTAAGTTTTATGTTTGCTCTAATTGTGATTTTAAGAGAACAGAACTTGAGCCACGTGATTTTTCCTTTAACTCGAGTTATGGTGCTTGTCCAGCTTGTTCTGGACTAGGATCTAAGATGGAAATAGATGAAACTCTAGTTTTTAATAATAATCTAAGTATTAATCAGGGTGCTGTTAAGCCCCTAGCCCACTTTAATTCTAATAGCCAAGCTAATTTATTGGCTGAGCTTATAAAATTAGCTGAACGCAATTCTTTTACTCTTGATACTTCAATTAAAGATTTAACAGCCGAGCAAAAAAAAGTTTTGTTGTATGGTGATAAATTTTATAATGGTATTTTGGAACATTTAATGACTAAATACTGTGAAACAAAATCTAATTTTGTAAAACAAGAGATTGAAAAGGTCATGCATTTGTCAGTTTGTTCCTGTTGTAATGGTTCCAGACTTCGTCCTGAAGCACTGGCTGTTAAATTAAAAAGTTATAGTATTAGTGATTTAGCTTCTTTAAATATTGAGAAGTTAAAAAATATTTTTAATGAGTGGCAGGGTGATGATAAATCTTTTAATGGTCAGAGCCAAATTGTAGTGCCAATTATTAAAGAGTTGGCTAAGAATTTAGAATTTTTATCAAAAGTTGGTTTAGATTATTTAACTTTGAATCGTGCAGCCGCTAGTTTATCTGGTGGTGAAGCTCAAAGAATTAGATTAGCTACTCAAGTTGGTTCAACTTTGAGCGGTGTTTTATATGTGCTTGATGAGCCATCCATTGGTTTACACCAAAGAGATAATGATAAATTAATTGAAACCATGAAGCACTTACGTGATAATGGTAATACAGTGATTGTAGTAGAGCATGATGGTGCTACTATGATGGCCGCTGATTATTTGATTGATATCGGTCCTGGAGCCGGTGAATACGGTGGACAAGTTATTTTTTCTGGCGAACCTCGTGCGATAGAAGCTTGTGAAAAATCTTTAACCAGTGATTATTTATTCGGCCGTAAGAAAATTAGAAGTCGTGAACTTTTCCGTAAGGGAAGTGGTAAAACTATTAAAATAATTGGCGCTAGTGAACATAACTTAAAAAACATTGATGTAGAAATTCCATTAGCTAAATTAGTGGCTATTACTGGTGTCTCTGGTTCTGGAAAATCTACTTTGATGAATGATATTCTAGCTAACGCCTTAAATAAGAAATTTTATCGCGCTAAATTAGAACCAGGAAAACACAAAGAAATTCAAGGTTTAGAAAATATTGATAAGGTAATTGATATTGATCAATCACCAATTGGACGAACTCCTCGTTCTAATCCAGCTACTTACACAGGATTGTTTACTTATATCCGTGATTTGTATGCCAGCTTACCTGAAGCCAAGATGAAAGGATTAGAAGCTGGTGATTTTTCTTTCAATGTGCCAGGTGGTCGCTGTGAAAATTGTTCTGGCGATGGTGTAATTAAAGTGGAAATGCAATTTTTAGCTGACGTTTATTTGACTTGTGATGTCTGCCAAGGACAACGTTTTAAAGATAGAGTTTTAGCTGTTACTTATCAAGGAAAAAACATTTACGAAGTATTAAATATGACGGTGCGTGAAGCTATGTCTTTCTTCCGTGATCAGTCAGCTTTGTTTCATAAATTAGAAACACTTGATAAGGTAGGACTTGGTTATATTCGTTTAGGACAATCAGCTACTACTTTCTCTGGTGGTGAGGCTCAAAGAATTAAATTAGCCACTGAATTATCCAGACGTGCTACTGGTAAAACTTTATATATTCTAGATGAACCAACTACCGGTTTACACTTCGCTGATATTGATCGTTTACTCCAAGTTTTAAATTTATTAGTAGAGCAGGGTAATACGGTCTTGATTATTGAACATAATTTGGATGTTATCAAAGCTGTTGATTGGATAATTGATATCGGACCTGATGGTGGTGATAGAGGTGGTCAAATAGTTGCTTGTGGCACACCAACCGAAGTTTCTAAAGCAAAGGACAGCTTTACTGGTAAATATCTTAAGAGTCTATTATAAAAAATAACCCCAGTTATTAAACTGGGGTTATTTTTTTATATAGAGTCTAGTAGTTTTAATTCTAATTGGCCGGTATCAGTTTCCATTATGGCAAAGCTAGCTACTGGCCCCGAAGTTGAGCCAAGTGTGCCTGGATTGGCAATAATTACTCCATTTTCTTTGACCATCCATGGTTTATGAGTATGCCCATGAAAGGCGAAATCGAAACTATTATCTTCACTTAAGTATCTTTTTAAATCAGCCGGTTTATGAGTGACTAATATTTTTTGTTGGTCTAATTTAAATTCTAATTTATGTTCATCGTAAACTAGATTTTTTATTCCTTTAGTATCTTTTGGTAAAAATAAATCAGCGTTACCGCCTACTAAAAATATTTCGCCTGAAAAAGTAGAGGTTAAATATTTTAAAATTTCTTTATTACATAAATCACCGCAAAAAATAAGTTTAGAGACTTTGTTGCTATTAACCCAGTTTAAAAATGTTTCTAAATTATTTAAGTGATCGTGTAAATCTGAAAAAATGGCTACTCTCATTAGTTTGTTCTTAGTTTTATCTCATAAGCCATTTGCTCTAACTTACGAAGATGACCTCTAGCTTGATCGTATTTAGTGCGTAAATAACCAGTCATATCAAAATCAATTAATTGATCCATAATATCATTAGATAGTTTTTTAATCTTTTCTACTTGATCAAAATTACCAGCTGCTGCTTCATTAGTAGCCTTTCTAACTAACTCTCCCAGTAAATCACAAATACCGCCTAAATAAGCATCATTGCCTAATTTTAATTTTTTGATACGATCAATTTTTTCACCTTTAATAACAAATGATAGTAGCTTAGCTTCAACATACTCTTCAATGGCCGCACGATAAGCACCTTCCTCATTGATTCTTTTAATACCAAACTTTTTCTCCAACTGTAAAAGAGAATCTTCCATTTCTTTTAATTTGGCATCAGCGATTTTAATTTCATTGCGATGTAAAGCAAAGATAGCTTTTTTGGAATGGAATAAAACATTATTAGACAGAGAAATGATTTGCCTTCTCTCACTTTCCTGAGCTTGGTAGTCTTTTTTTAATTGTTCAACAAATTTTTTATTAATCATATTTTTAGATAACGCGGAATATTTCTTCTAAACTAGTTTCACCTAATAAAGCTTTGAGAATTCCGTCTTGAATCATAGTGACTGTGCCATTAGCAATGGCAGCTTGTTCTATTTCGAAGTCAGTCATCTCTGGATTTTGAATTAATTTTTTAATTTCCGGAGTGACAGCAATTGTTTCGTATAATCCAATTCTACTCTTATAACCAATGCCTCCGCATTTATCACAACCAGTACTAGTATAAAAAATTAGTTTTTCTGGTAACACTATAGCTGGGTTATTTATTTGGTTTAAAATAGTTTTTATTCTATTTAAAGTTTCGCTATCAGTTTCTGCTTCTTTGCGGCAATAAGGACAAAGTCGGCGTACTAATCTTTGACCAATAGAAAATTCTAAAGAGTTGGCTAACGCTTGTCTTTCAACTCCTAACCCGGAAAAACGAGAGATGGCGCCAGCGGCACTATTGGCATGAATAGTAGATAATACTAAGTGTCCAGTTGAAGCAGCTTCAATAGCTATTTTAGCTGTTTCATCATCACGAATTTCTCCGATCATCATGATGTTCGGATTTTGACGAAGTAAAGAACGCATAGCAGAGGCGAAAGTATAGCCATGTTCTACGTCAATTTGAGTTTGCATGACACCAGGTAATTGATATTCAATAGGATCTTCAATGGTAATAATTTTTACGTCCGGTTTATTAATCTTATTTAAGATACTATACAAAGTAGTAGTTTTTCCTGAACCAGTTGGACCGGTAGTGATAATAATACCCTTAGTTTTTTTAATAGCTTCTTTTAAGGAGGATAAGGCTACTGAAGTGATTCCTAAATTTTCCATTTCTAAATTAGCAGCTGAAGTAGAGAGCAATCTGACTACAATCGTTTCGCCATATCCACCAGAAATAATAGATAGACGACAATCCATACGACGGTCACTTAATTGCAAACTAAAACGACCATCTAAAGTAGCTCTTTTAATGTTAGTTGCAAAGCCGGCTAAGATTTTCATTTCTGATAATACTGGCAAATAAGCTGTATTAGGTAAAGTAAAGACGTCATGAAGCACCCCATCAATTCTAAAGCGAACTTTAACGCCAGCATCAGTTGGTTCAATATGAATATCGCCAGCATTACTAGTAATAGCTAGTGACATAATTAAAGTAATAACTTCTTTAGAAGGAATATCTTTAGCTAATTGGCTTAATTTAGTAAGGTCAGTGCTAAATTCTTTAGCTTGCTCTAAATTAGCATCACTAATCTTTAATCCGCGTCCAATAGTTTGAGAAATAACAATATCGTATAACTCATTAATATAATCGAAATTACCAATAACACGATAAACTTCATCTAAAGAAGTGATTCCTTCTAAACATTTTAAGATACCATCTTGCAACATGGTAATCATGCCATTTTCAATAGCTTGTTGTAGAATTTTAAATGAAGGAGCTTTATCAACGGTTAGTTGTTTGATATTATCGGCCATGGTAAATATCTCGTAGATACCCATACGTCCGTGATACCCTGTAAAGTTACATGATTCACAACCACCACCACTTGATTTATAAAAAGATGGTAGGGTGTAAGGAATATTAATACCGGATTTAGGAGAGATAACTGCTAATATTTTATCAACCTGTTCTTTTTCTTCTGGAGTTAAGTCGTGTGTCTGTCTACAAACTGGGCAAAGTTTTCTAACTAGTCTCTGTCCAATTACGGCATTAATAGATGGAACTAAAAAGTATGGTTTAACACCTAAATCAATTAAACGAGGAATAACACCAGCGGCATCATTAGTATGTAAAGTAGAGAGCACTAAGTGACCAGTTAAAGAAGCCTGAACGGCTATTTCAGCGGTTTCTAGGTCTCTAATTTCACCAACCATCACAACATTAGGATCTTGTCTCAAAATAGATCTTAAGCCATCAGAAAAAGAATAACCTTTAGAATTATCAACTTGACTCTGGTTGATACCAGATAGTTGATATTCAATAGGGTCTTCTAGAGTAATAATTTTAACGCCCGGTCTATTTAATCTATTAAGGGCGGCATATAAAGTAGTAGTTTTTCCTGAACCAGTTGGACCAGTAGTTAGAATTAAGCCGTTTGGTTTACTAATTTCAGCTTCTAATATCTTAAACATTTCTTTTCTAATGCCTAAGTTTTCAAAATCTAAAGAAGCGGATGAAGAATCTAAGAGACGCATTACCACACTCTCGCCATAAGCGGTAGGTAAAAATGAAGTACGAACATCTAATCGTCTATTAGATAAAGAAATGCTGTAACGTCCATCCTGAGGCTTGTCAGTAATATTAATCTTTACTTTAGATAGAATTTTTAATCTAGTTGATATTTTGTGCCACTTATCAGCTGTAATAACGGCAGCTTCTTGTAGTACGCCGTCAATACGAAGACGGATTACTACCCCCTTTTCTTCGGCTTCAATGTGAATATCGCTAGCCTTAGTTTTAATGGCCGTAGCCAGTATTAAAGTTATAACATCAGAAATGTTAACTTCATTGATTTTTTGGTTGAGTAATCTGTAGTCGGTTATTTCTTTAGAAAATTCTTGAAGCTTTTCCTCTGTAATCTCAACTAGACCAGTATAAACTTTAACTTTTGGTAATCTAGAATATAAATCTAAGGCTTGCTCTAAGCTATTTTCAGAAATTAAAAAAACAGAGCTATCTGTGAAATATTGTTCGGCTAATTCTTTTTTTAAATTTTCAATTTCGGCATTATCTTCAGTGGCACCCAATCTAAGATTTTTTCCGTCATAATAAAAACAAACCACTTTTAAAGTTCTGGCGATTTCTTCATCTATTAAGGAAAGTGCCTCGGGGCTAATAGGAAAGCCAGTAAGATTAATATAAGATAATCCTTTTAGACTGGCAGTTTTCTCTACTATTTTTTCTATTTCCTTGGTTTTTATTTCAGCTTGTTTTTTTGAAAATTTATCCAAAACAGAACCCTCCTCAGGCAAATCGTCATGGATTAGATTATCGATTGAGGCCAAATCGCTCATAGTCAGATTGTCTTTAGTATTTTATTTGCGGCGCTTGAAGACTCTTTCCAATTTAGCTTTAACATCTTCTTTTTTAAGTTCTTCAAAAAGAATTGTCCAAACAGCTGTTTGAAAAGTCATAAGTATAGCAGCGGTTAGAACTAAAACTAGGAAACCAATTGCTATAAGTAGATAAAGTGGAGTTAAGAAGTTGAAGACTAACATTGTTAAAATCATTGGTAAAATAACTAAAGAAACAATGAAAACAATAAGTAGTCCTACTAAGAAGTTGATTAAGAAAAGTAAAATAGCTATTTCTAAACTAACTAACCAGTTTTGAGTAAATGTTTTTATACCTTTTTCAATTGATTTAACAAAAGAATTTTTTTCAAGAACCACTGAAATCATGGCGTATTTAACAATTAAGGCTAGTGAAATTGCAAGTGGTAAGAAAACTGTAAAGAAGATAGTGTAGAAAAGAATGGCTATATTAGAATCTTGGAAGAACAAAAATATTAAGGGAATACTCATTATGACAAATAATAAGTAAAGTCCAACTTTGAAAGTAATATTAAGTCCTAAGATAGACCAGAATTTTTTATCTTTACTGGATATTCCTTCCCAAACACTAATTTTCTGTTCTTTCTTCTTATTAGTGGAAATATTTTTAACCCACTCGATAATAGAAATTTGTGATTTAATACTAACCCATAGTACTAAAAAGCAGACAAAAGCCATTAGTAACATTAATAGTCCGATACCAAAACCTAATTTTGGTTCTGTCATACAAAGTCTTCCGAAATCTGACCAGAAGGCTGTGTCTAACATGTGGCTGCCGTTTTGCATTTGATCATAGAATCCTGCCCCGTAGTCCTTATTCAGGATTTTGGTGAGGATTTGGTATTCGCCACCAGCTGATAGAATCATGGCAAAAGCACCAAAGATCCATAACTTTTTATGCTGCCTAGTAATTTTCCAGGCCCGACTCAGGATTGATCGATAAGAAAACATAGTTTTTTAGCTAATTTTTTAAGTTTTTTTGAAGAAAATTTTTATTTAAAAATGATTGAAAAAAAAGAAAATCTTTGTTAATATTATAACATATTTAAGAAATAATTTCCAAATATTATAGTCAAAGTTATTTATCTAGTTAAGTAACGGTTTATAAAAATATTAAATAGGTATGAATTATTTAGATAAAGTAAAAAATGAATTAGCAGCGACACTAAATATTAAGGCGGAATCATTAGTTTATCCGCCTAATTCTGAAATGGGTGATTTAAGTTGGCCCATGTTTGAAGCTGCTAAAATGGCCGGAGTTAATCCGGTTCTTTTAGCTACTCAAAAAGCCGAAGAATTTTCTGTTATCAATGGTATTAAAGAGATTAAGGCTGTAGGTCCTTATTTAAATTTTTATTTAGATCAAATCGCCTTTATAAAAGGTGTTTTAACTGATATTAAACAACAGGGCAAAGCTTTTGGCTCAAATAATTTGGGAGAAAATAAAAAGGTCATGATTGAATACTCTAATGGTAATACTCATAAAGAACTTCATGTTGGTCATCTGCGTAACATTTCTTATGGCGATACGGTTTATAAATTGTTAGCTGCTAATGGTTATGAAGCTATTCCTGTCTCTTATATCAATGATTTTGGTATTCATACTGCTAAAACTATTTGGAATTGGCAGAAAAACCCTGATTACGCTAAGTCCAGCGCTCCCAAAGGTTATCTTTTAGGGAAGTGTTATAGTGAAGCGGCTCGTAAAATTGAAGATAACGCTGAAGCTAAAGAAGAGGTGAGCGTTATTATGAAAGAGATTGAAAGTCGTAAGGGGCATGGTTATGAGCTATGGCAAGAAACCAGACAGTGGAGCATTGATTACTTTCAACAAGTTTATGATGATTTAGGTATTAAATTTCAAGATACTTTTTATGAAAATAATTTTGTAGATAAAGGCTTGGAAATAAAAGACAATCTACTTAATCAAGGATTACTTAAAAAAAGTGAGGGTGCTATCATCGCTGACTTACAGGAATATAATCTAGGTGTTTTGCCTATTATCAGAAGCGACGGTACCGCACTTTATCCTGTAGCTGACTTAGCCTTAGCTTCACATAAATTTGAAAAATATAATTTAGATGAATCTATTTATATAGTTGACGTTCGTCAGAGTCTTTATTTTAGTCAACTCTTTAAAATATTAGAACTCATGGGCTATAAAGCTAAGATGACTCACTTATCTTATGATTTTTTAACTCTTAAGACCGGTATGATGGCCTCTCGTACTGGTAATGTTATTACTTATCAAGAATTAATAGATGAGGCACAAACTAGAACTAGCGAGGAAGTAGCTAAGCGTCACACTGAATGGAGCCAAGATAAGATTAATGAGGTGGCTAAGGCTCTGTCTATTTCTGCTATTAAATTTGAAATGATTAAAGTGTCATCTGATAAAGTAATAACTTTTGATATTGTTGATGCTTTAAAATTTGAGGGTTTTACCGCGGCTTATTTACAGTATTCAGGTGCCAGAATGAATAGTTTGTTAAAAAAAGTTATTGATTTTGATGACTCGGTAAGCGATTTAACTAAACTTACAAGTTCTAAAGAGCTAGGTTTAACTATGAAATTAGCCCAGTATGGCGATTCTGTTAAAAAGGCTGGTTTAGATCGCGACCCTTCAGTCATAGCTAGATATTTATTTGAATTAGCCCAGTTATTTAATGATTATTATCATGATACTAATATCATGAAGGCTGAAGAAAACATTCGTAATGCTCGCCTGTCTTTAGTTTTAGGAATCAAACAAGTTGTCCAAAATGGTTTTGCTTTATTAGGACTGACTTATCTAGAAGAGATGTAATTAGATAAATTTATTATTTTTTTAAAAATAGTTTAATAAAAAAATCTCTAAGAACCAAATAGTTAAAAAACTTTTTAAAGAAAAGTTTTGAAAATTTTTTGCAAAAATATTTTTTTTGATAAAAAGAGGAAATTAATTTTTCCTCTTTTGTTTTTTTTCTGTTTATTTTTAACTTTTTCTTTTTGTTATTTATTTTTATTTTAATTTATAAAATAAGAAATAGATAATTAAAAAGGCGCGTTTCGCAATTTATTTTTTTTAATATTTTTTTAGTTCATATTTTTTTAAAATATTTTTTAACTTTTTACTTTTTAGTGAAAAAGTATTGCTAAGCTTTTATGTTGGATGTATAATTATAGTAATAAGTTCTTGGTCGAATTTTTTAAAAAAAGATTTTTTAAAAAGACTTTCTTTTTAAAACGTCACTTCAGAAAGGGGGTGATAATATGCCAGCTAAAAAAATCAAAAAAGCTGCTCCAAAAAAGGCTGCTGTTAAAAAAGTAGTTAAAAAGGCTGCTCCTAAAAAAGTAGTTAAGAAAGCAGTTAAAAAAGTAGTTAAAAAGGCTGCCCCTAAAAAGGTAGTTAAGAAAGCTGCTGTTAAAAAAGCCGCCCCTAAAAAGGTAGTTAAGAAAGCAGTTAAAAAAGTTGCTAAAAAGAAATAGTACTTTAATTTAAGTATATTTCTACTTTTTATAAAATCAATATTCATATTGATTTAAAAATTATACAAAGACCGTCCTATTTTTAGGATGGTTTTTGTATTATCGGCCTCTTTATCAAAAATTCAGTCCACTTTTGTTAATATGGAGTAATGAAAAGAACCATTACTACATTACTCATCATCTTGAGTTTTTTTTATTTTTTAGCTTCAATTATTTCTTGGCGGGAATCACCATATTTTCGTTTAATTTTTTTAGATGTCGGACAAGGTGATTCTGTTTTAATTGTTACGCCTCATGGTCAAACAATTTTAATTGATGGCGGACCCGATGCTAGTGTCTTAAAAAAGTTAGGAACTGTTTTACCGTTTTGGTTAAGGAAAATAGATCTAGTTGTTTTAACTCACGCTCACGATGATCATTTAGCTGGTTTAATTGATGTTTTAAATCGTTATCAGATAAAACAAGTTTTAGTTGGTAATTATAATAATGAAACTTCGCTTATTAAAGTTTGGCAAGATAGGCTAATAAGTTCTAGATCAGAAATTATTAAAGCTAAAGAAGGAATGATTTTTAATTTTAGTGATAATTGCTCTTTAAAAATATTAGCCGCCGCTGAAAAGGCTACTGATGAGAATGATTTATCGATTGTCTCTTTATTTTCTTGCCTAGATAAAAATATTTTTTTAGGTGGTGATGCTAGTTCTAAAATAGAGGGGCAAATTAATATTTCTAAAGTGGATATTGCAAAAATTTCTCATCATGGTTCTATAACTAGTAATAGCCAAACTTTTTTAGATAAAATTAAGCCTAGTTTAGCGGTTATTTCCGTAGGAATAAATAATAAATTTAATCACCCTAGTCCTATAATTTTGAACAGGTTATTAACAGGCGGTGTTAATATCTTTAGAACTGATCAGATGGGTACTGTATATTTTTTAGCTAATAATAAATCAATAATTTGGACAAAATAGCTCTTATTACTTATAATCATAAAACCCTTGACAAAGTTTTAATGCTGTGATATAGTTAATCGTTAAGATGTTTAACAAGAAGTAAATAACAAAGGCCATTTTGAACGGGTCAGGCACGACAAGCATGGGGATGTTCTCGCTAGGGTTTTTTGGGCCTGCAAAAGTTGAGTGAAATTATTTCATCATTTTTTGCGGGCTCTGGAATTCCTAGGAGATATTTTCTTGCCTACCCGTTTAAGTTGGTCTTTTTTATTAGGTATCAAAAAACCGCAGTTAGCGGTTTTTTTGTTTTACTTTGTTTATTGAGCAGTGGAAGTGGCAGTAGTTTTAGG
>JBAQCS010000044.1:0-8228 GCA_049294415.1 Patescibacteria group bacterium | reverse complement strand
GATCTGGAGAAGTCACCAAAGTAACACTCTTTATAAAGATAATCTTCTTCTGGTATTAACTCTTCCTTGCCATACGATCCTTTGATTATTAACAGGTCATTATGTAGAGAAATTTTTAAATTTTCTGGATGAATTCCAGCTAAAATTGATTTTATAATAATCGCTTGATTAGTTTGATAAACATCAATGGCCATTTTCTCATTTTCAACTTTTTCTTCTATCCATCCATCCGTAGAATTTTCCGGTTCTTCTATATCGGTGTTTTGATTTTTTTTAGAAAATAGATTGTTAAGCATAGTATTAATTATTTGATGTGGGCCCGTGCAGACTCGAACTGCAGACCTCTACGATGTCAACGTAGCGCTCTAACCAACTGAGCTACGAGCCCTTTTTTATCAAGTTATTCTTCACAATAATACCCTAATGTTATCAGCTTTCTTTTTAAAAGTAAATATAAAAATGACTGAAAAAAATCAGTCATTTTTTGTGCTCCCAGATGGAATTGAACCATCGACCCCCGCTTTATAAGAGCGGTGCTCTAACCTCTGAGCCATGGGAGCAAAAAGCTACTTCTTTATATTATATATAGCACTAGAAAATAGAGAAGGCAAGATTATTTATTGATTTTTTCTAATTTGTTTTTGATGAGTTCGATAATTTTAGTTGAAGCTTCCTGTAAATCTCCGGCTAAATTAATTTTTGATGATTTGGCGTTGCCTTCTGGAGAATATTCCTTTAATAATTCTTTAGTATTAATGTTGCTAACAGAATAAATAATAGCTTTATTGCCAGCACTGTCCAAGTTTTCAAAAATAACAACTATTAGTTTAGCTTCTGGTATATTAACGATTAATTCATCAATAATGTCAAAAACAGAGTCCTCACTAGCCTCACTGTTAATAAAATCTTCTTTTTTAGCAGTAGCCCAGATTAAACGACTATTTAATTCAGAGTTTAAATTATTTAAAATTTTACCCCAAAGCTTAAGAGTCTTAAAATTACGTGAACGATATAAATTGTTAATAATCTCTTCTCGTCTAGCTCCTAAATTAATTAACTTAGAAGTAGTAAGCAAAGCATCTGGAGTTAAATTAGTATTTTTAAAGTTTTTAGTTTTGGAAATTATGCCAGCCAGTAAGCAGGTGGCTACATCTTCATCAATTAATTCTACTTTTTCATCGGTTAATAATCCAAAAACTAATTCAGCGGTTGATACGGAGTTAGCATCTATATAATTAATTTGGCCAAATTCTTCATTATCAGTGCGGCAGTCAATGTTGATAATAGTTGTTTTATAAAAGAATTCAACATTGGTATCATACAATTTACCAAGAGACTCTAAATCACCAGCTCCAACGGTAATAATCAAATCATGTTTAAAGCCACTAGCTGAAGTGCTGACATCTTCAGAGTTAAACCAACCTTCTTTGGGGGAAATAATAAAATTAAGTGATTTATCCTCCACCACATATTTTATTTGGTCCACCTTAGCTTGAGATATATTTAAAGAGACTATGAATTTTCTTAAGTTGGTTAGAGAATCTTTAATACTATTAGCCGCTGGTAAAAAAGACCAAACTTTACTTTTGGATGAAGGGGCTCCAACTATTTCTGCTTCTTTGCCTAATTTTTTTAATAATAAAAACAAAGCCAAAGAAGAGGCGACATCATCGCCATTCCAGTCAGCTGAAAAAATTATGAGAGGAAATTTGGATTTCTCTATTTGATTAAATATTTGTTCTTTAATGCCTAGCATAGCCCATTTTTAATAAGTGACGATTTATTAATATATCGCCATTTTGCTTTAAAGTCAAGACGATTATTGGTTGACTATTAGTGTTTTTTTTGGTAATTTGGAGAGTATGAAACAAGAACTAGAAAAGAGTTACAATCCTCAAGATCATGAGGAAAAAATTTATAAAATTTGGGAGGAATCTGGTTTTTTTAACCCAGATA
Organism: Patescibacteria group bacterium; assembly: GCA_049294415.1. Taxonomy (GTDB): domain Bacteria; phylum Patescibacteriota; class Patescibacteriia; order Patescibacteriales; family UBA12465; genus JAEZRQ01. Next base: position 6,272 of record JBAQCS010000044.1, on the reverse strand, counting down.
ATTTAGATTTAGCTAGTGATGCCCCATCTTATACTATTGTCTTACCTCCACCTAATATTACAGCTAATTTGCACATTGGACATAGTTCCATGCTGGCTATTGAGGATCTTTTGATTCGTTTTCGTCGCATGAATGGCTATAGAGCTTTGTGGCTACCAGGAACAGATCATGCAGCTATCGCCACTCAGATGGTGGTAGAAAAGAAAATATTTCAAGAATCAGGACTTACTCGCCATGATTTAGGCCGTGAAAAATTATTAGAAGAAATTTGGAAATTTTTACGTAGTACTCAAGCTACTATTTTACAGCAAACCAGACGCATGGGGTCATCTTTAGATTGGTCTAGAGAAGCTTTTACTTTTGATGAAAAACGCCAGAAAGCAGTTAATCAGTTATTTGTTGATATGTATCAAGAAGGCGTTATTTATCGCGGTGAACGTATTGTTAATTGGTGTCCTCATTGCCACTCTACTTTAGCTGATGATGAAGTTGAATATAAAGAACAACAGGCCAAAATTTATACTTTTAAGTATGATGAGAATTTTCCAATAGCTATTTCGACTACTCGTCCTGAAACTAAATTAGGTGATGTAGCTGTAGCCGTCAACCCAAAAGATGAGAGATATAAAGATTATGTTGGCAAAGAATATGCTGTAAATTTTTGCGGACAACCATTAAATATCAAAATTATTGCTGATCGTAATGTGGAAATGGATTTTGGTACTGGCGCACTGGGTGTAACTCCGGCTCATTCCATGGTTGATTGGCAAATGGCTACTACCCATGACTTACCTATTATTAAAGTTATTGATGAAGATGGTCTAATTCATGATGGTTTTGGAAAATATTCTAAGTTGGATGTAGCTAGTGCTAGAAATTTGATTGTTGAAGATTTGAAAACTAGAGGTTTAATGATAGCCGAAGAAGAATTATCTAATAATTTATCAATTTGTTATAGATGCGGCACGGCTATTGAACCATTACCTTCTAAACAATGGTTTGTAGCAGTTGATAAAAAATTAGAACGTTTAGGAGGTTTATCCATGAAAGAGAAGGCCCTAGAAGTTTCTAAAACTAAAGAAGTTACCTTTATTCCTGATCGTTTTGAAAAACGTTATCAGGATTGGATGGAAAATTTACACGATTGGTGCGTTTCCAGACAGATTTGGTTTGGCCACAGTATTCCTGTTTGGTATCGAGGTGAAGAAACTTATTGTGGTATTACTGCACCAGAAGGTGATGGTTGGATTCAAGATCAAGATACTCTTGATACTTGGTTTTCTTCTGGTATGTGGACATTTTCCACTTTGGGTTGGCCTGATACTTTTAAGGATGGAAAGAAATCTGGTGATTTACTAAAATTCCATCCTACTCAAGTGCTAGAAACTGGTTATGAAATATTAACTCTCTGGGTGTCACGTATGATCATGATGTCCTTATTTGCTTTGGGCGAAATTCCTTTTGAAAAAGTTTATTTGCATGGCACTATTTTAGATGCTAAAGGCAAGAAGATGAGTAAGAGCAAAGGAAATGGCGTAGACCCTATTACAGCCATTGATAAATATGGAGCTGATGCTTTACGTTTATCACTACTTATGGGAGCAACTCCTGGTAATGATTCTAGATACAGCGAAGACAAGATTGAAGCTAAAAGAAATTTTGTTAATAAATTATGGAATATTTCTCGTTATGTTTTATCATCTGTAGCGGAAGAAAAATATTCTTATCCAGCTGACAATTTACCAGCAGCTAAATCATTAGCCGATCATTGGATTTTAGAAGAGCTAATTCAAACCAAACAAAAAGTTTATAATTGTTTGGATGGTTTTGATTTTTCTTTAGCCGCGGAAGAATTATCCTCCTTTACTTGGGATAAGCTAGCCGATTGGTATTTAGAAGTAGCTAAAATAGAAAAAGATAAAGATGAAATATTAATTTATATTTTAAAAAATATTCTGATGCTGTGGCACCCTTTTGTTCCTTATATCACCGAAACTATTTGGGATAATTTTTCTGATAATTTATTATTAGTAGCCCAGTGGCCAAAGACGGATAAAACAACCAACCCAGGTGTTAACTTTAAATTAATTCAAGATATTGTAGTTGCCATTCGCAATGCTCGCAGTGAAAATAAAGTAGAGCCAAGCCGAAAAGTTAAAGCAGTTATCTACGGTCATAGCCAAACCGAAACTATTAGTAGCAATGCCGAATTAATTAAAAGTTTAAAAACTGGTATTGAAGAATTAACGGTCACTGAAAAAGGTGAAATAATAGATGGTGCTATTGCTATTACTATTGGTGAAATTGACGTATATTTATTAGGAGCTATTGATGAGGAAAAAGAAAAGCAAAGACTTATTAAGGAAAAAGAAAATTTAGAAAAAATGATTGTAAGCTTAACTCAAAGATTAGGCAATGAAGAGTTTACAGCTAAAGCCCCGGCTAGTATTGTTGAAGCAGAGAAAGCTAAATTAGCTTCTTATTCCTTAGAGCTTGATAAAATAAGTAAATTAATTATCAGTCTATGACTTTAAAAAAATATTTAGCAGTTATGGTATTTGCCACGGCTGTTTGTTGGACAATTTTCTTATTTGTGGCTAGTGTGATTAATCCAGAAAGTACCAATGGTATCGGCTTTTTCTTGTTTTATTTGTCATTATTTATGGCCCTATCTGGCACTGGTTCGCTAATTGGTTTTTTAGTCCGTTTCGTGGCTCTAAAAAGAGCCTTAGCTTTTCATGCTGTACGTATTGCTTTTCGCCAATCATTCTTGTTTGCTCTATTTGTTATCTCTATTTTAATTTTATTATCCCAGGGATTGCTTAATTTGTTAAATTTAATAATGTTGATAATCGTATTTGTGATTATAGAAACAGTCATGATTAGCTCCTCAAAAAATCGCTAATTTAAATATATGAAAGTAAAACTACAAGAACTAAAAGAAGAATTTTTAAAAGGTCTACAGGAAATTAAAGACAACGCTGCTTTAAAAGACTTTGAGCTTAAATATTTATCTCGTAAAGGAGAATTAGCTAAAGCTATGGGAGCTTTAAAAGATTTAAGCGAAGATGTTCGCAAAGAAGTTGGTGCTTTTGCTAATGATGTTAAAAAAGAGTTACAAGAACAATTTGAAATAGCCAAAAAAGCTTTTGAAAGCCAAATGGAAAATTCGGCTACTGAAGATGCTACTTTGCCAGGTACTAAATTGAAAAGAGGGCACCTTCATCCGCTTACTCAAATGCAAATGGAAATAGAAGATTTGTTTACTTCTATGGGTTTTATGGTGCTTGACGGTCCAGAACTAGAAAGTGATTATTATAATTTCGAAGCTTTAAATGTTCCACCACATCATCCAGCTCGTGATATGCAAGATACTTTTTATGTTGATATCAAAAATAAAGACGGAGAATATGATTTATTAATGCGTACCCAAACCTCTCCAGTTCAAATTAGAGCTATGAAAAAGTACGGAGCCCCACTTAAGGCAATTATTCCGGGACGTGCTTTTCGTTGCGAGGCCACTGACGCTAGACATGAACACACCTTCTATCAGTTAGAAGGAATTATGATTGATAAGAAAATAAACTTTGCTCACCTTAAAGGAGTTTGTGAGATCGTTGGCAAGAAATTATATGGACCTGATACTAAATTTAGAATGAGACCTAAATTTTATCCTTTTGTGGAACCGGGCTCTAATGGTGAATATACTTGTTTCTTGTGCCAAGGACAGGGGTGCCGTGTCTGTAAGCATACTGGTTGGTTAGAAATTTTAGGTTGCGGCTTAATTCACCCTGATGTATTGCGTGCTGGCGGTGTTGATCCTGAAGAATATTCTGGCTTTGCTTTTGGCTTTGGTTTAACTCGTTTAGCAATGCTTAAATATGGTATTGATGATGTGCGCCTATTTATGGGTGGCGATGAGCGTTTTATTGAACAATTCTAATTACGAACATATGTTATTATCTCTCAATTGGTTAAAAGATTTTGTAAAAATTTCTAAAAGTATTACCCCAGAAGAATTAGCTCTACGCTTGACTATGCATACCGTGGAAGTTGAAGGTTGGAGCGATCAACAAGATACTTTTAAAGGAGTAGTAGTTGGTAAACTGCTAGAAGTAGAAAAGCATCCTAATGCTGACAGATTACGCTTAACTAAAGTTGATATTAAAAGTGAAGTATTATCAATCGTTTGCGGTGCTCCTAATATTGAAGTCGGACAACTAGTACCAGTTGCGACTATTGGGGCTATTTTACCAAACGGTTTAGAAATAAAAGAATCAGAAATCAGAGGTGAAAAATCTTATGGTATGTTATGTGCTGAAGATGAACTTGGTTTAGGAAAAAGCCATGAAGGTATTTTACTATTAGATGATAGCGCCAAAGTTGGTCAGGAATTTTCTAAATATTTAAAGCTTGATGATGTTGTTTTGGAAATTGATAATAAGTCATTATCCAATCGCTCTGATTTATGGGGTCATTATGGTATGGCTCGTGAAATTGGAACTTTTTATAATTTACCACTTAAAGATTATAGTGACTTTATAACTTCCGAAATTGAAGAAGGTAAAGATAAGATTGAAGTAAAAGTTGAAGATAAAAAGTTGTGTCCACGGTACATGGCTTTAAAAATTAAAAATATTACGGTAGCTGAATCACCAGCTTGGTTAAAGGAAAGATTAGTAGCAGTTGGACTTCGACCCATTAATAATATTGTAGATATTACTAATTATGTCATGTTAGAAATTGGTCAGCCTCTTCACGCTTTTTCGGCTGATAAGATTGATAAAATAATAGTTCGCCTAGCTAAGAAGGAAGAGCACCTAGAAACATTAGATGGCAAGGAACGGGAATTAGATGACAGCATGTTAGTTATTGCTGATTCTAAAAATCCTATCGCTGTAGCTGGTGTAATTGGTGGTCAAGCTAGTGCAGTAAATGAAAAAACTACCGAAATAATTATTGAAGCCGCAAATTTTGATGCAGTTTCTATTAGAAAAACTTCAGGAAAACTAAGTGTTAGAACCGATGCTTCGGTTAGATTTGAAAAGTCATTAGATCCTAATTTTGCAGAAACAGCTCTTCGTCGTACTTATTCTTTAATTAAAGAAATTTGCCCTGAAGCTGAAGTAGATAGCAAGATAACCGATATTAGTAATTATGAAGTAAATCAAGGGCCAATTAAAATGAGCTTCTCTTGGTTGAATGATAAAATTGGCCAAGAAATTCCACCTCATCAAATTGTGGAAATTTTAACAGGCTTAGGTTTTGTAGTAGAGAGTGCGGATGACCAGTTAAGTGTTATTGTACCAACTTGGCGCGCCGCTAAAGATGTTTCCATTAAAGAAGATGTGCTTGAAGAAATAGTTCGTATTTTTGGTTATGATAATGTAGTTTCAGTGTCTCCACAAGTTGACCTTAACCCGCCAACTATTTTTAGTGAACAAGTGCTTGATAGAAAAATTAGAAATTATTTAGCTTATAGCTCAGCACTACTAGAAACTTATAATTATTCTTTTATTGGCGAGGCACAACTTAAAAAATTAGAAATTGATTTTGTAAATTATATTAAGTTAGTTAATCCTTTATCTGATCAACAATCAATTTTAAGACAAAATTTAGTAGTTGGTTTGTTATCTAATGTTAGAACTAATCAATTTAATTTTGATGAAGTTCGTTTATTTGAAGTTGGCCAAGTTTATTACAACACTCCTGGTAATGATGATAAAAAAGGTGAAGATAAAGAGCGCTTACCTTATCAAGAAAAGAAGGTAGCTTTTATTTTATCAGGTAAGAAAGGTAATTATTTTTCAGAGAGTAAAGGGATAGTCGAAAATTTGATAGCTGAAATTTTTAATAATAATTGGGAGACAGAGTTTGTTTTAGTAGAAGACTTCCCAGCTTATAGTGATAATAAAAAATCAGTCAGAATTCGTGTTAATAGCCGCGATATCGGATCAGTTATTACTTTGAATAAAGACAGTGCTGCTGCTTATGGCTTAAAGAGTGAAACTGTTATTACAGAAATTAGTTTAGTTGAGTTATTAGGATTGTTAGCCGTTTGTGCTTTGAAAAAATATGAAGCAGCTTCTAAGTATCCAGCTATTGTTCGTGACTTAGCTTTTGTAGTTGAAGCTGGAATGATGTATAATGATTTAAGAAAAGAAATGATTTCTTTTAATGAACTTATTTCTTCCGTTGAACTGTTTGATAGTTATCAAGGTGATAATCTAGGTGATAATAAAAAGAGTTTAGCTTTTCATATTATTTATCAA
>JBAQCS010000043.1:0-19168 GCA_049294415.1 Patescibacteria group bacterium | reverse complement strand
GGTAATTCGTCGTTCTCTTGATAATGGCACTTGGATGATTTTAGTTGGTTCAGAATATAAAACATCTACTCGTGCTTTAAATTACGCTAACAAATACCAGAAAGGTGTTTATGCTGCTGTTGGTTTGCATCCTATTCATTTAGAAGAACTGCGAGCTGAAAATCACGATGATGATGGTAATTATAATTTTGTCACCAGAGCTGAAGAGTTTTATTATGATAATTATGAGAAGCTAGCTAAATTTGAAAAAGTTGTAGCTATTGGTGAAGTTGGTTTAGATTATTATCATTTAGATCCGACTAAAGATGTTAGGGAAGTAAAACAAAAACAACAACACGTCCTAGTCCAGCAATTATTACTGGCCAGACAACTAGACTTACCGGTTATTATTCATTGCCGCCAAGCCCACGATGATTTATTAGCTATCTTACAGGATTTCAGAAAAGTTTACGCTAATATTATTCCTAATGACCGTCCTTGGGGCGTGATTCATTGTTTTTCTGGTGATGAAGATTTAGCTTGGAAATATTTTAATTTAGGATTACTCATTTCTTTTACAGGACTTATTACTTTTAGTCAGCAATGGGATTCACTGATTCGCAAAGTGCCGCTAGAAAAGATTATGATTGAAACAGATTCACCTTATATGACTCCTGAGCCATATCGCGGGCATCGTAATGAACCAGTTCTAGTTCAATATGTGGCTGAAAGAATTGCCGCTATTAAGAATTTAAAAGTAGAGAAAGTAGCTGAGATAACCACTGAAACTGCTAGAAAATTATTTAAGATATAATAAAAATCGCCTCTAGTGGCGATTTTTTTATAGAAAAATAATCCCTAACACAATTAGCCCCAATATAATTCTATACCAACCAAAAGCAATGAAATTATTTTTTTGAACGTATTTAATTAAAAATTTAACGCCGATAATGGCCGTAATAAATGAAGTTACAAAACCAACTAGCCAAATATTTAATTGGTCGCCACCTAAAACCATGGGGTTTTTATAAATATCTAAAACGGTAGCTGCTAACATAGTAGGTATGGCTAGCAAGAAAGAAAATTCCACTATAGCTTTACGTTTAATGCCCAAGGCTAAACCGCCAATAATAGTAGCACCAGCTCGAGATACACCAGGTACAATAGCTAAAGCTTGAATAATACCTAATTTAATAGCTTGTTTATAGGTAATAGCTTCTAAGTCATTATCCTTATCTTCTTCTTTAATTTTTTTACCGTAAGATTTTTCAAATAAAATAATGATAATACCACCTAAAATCAAAGAAATCGCAATAATTAAATAGCTTTCCAATAAAACATCTTTAACTATTTTATATAGCGCTAAACCAATAATAGATGTTGGAATAAAAGCGGCTGCAATTTTCCAAACTAGACCAAAATTTTTAATAACACGCTGAAAATAAATAATCGCCACGGCCAGTATTGCTCCTAATTGAATGGATATCTCAAAACTTTTTAGAAATTCTGAAGAGGGGATTTTAAGTAGAGCACCGGTAAAAATTAAATGAGCAGTCGAAGAAATTGGCAAAAATTCCGTTAAGCCTTCTACAATACCCATGATTAAACTTTGAATAATTGTCATATTTTTTATCTATTGTCACCTGAGCCATGAAGTAAATTTCTAGCTAGACGAGACTTAGTTTTATCTAAATTAGTTTGAGCGACGTCATCAAAATCAATTTCTAATTCTTCAGCCAGTTGTGATAAATACCACAAAACATCACCCATTTCTTTTTTGATTTCCGATTTATCACCATCACTTATTTGTTTATTTTTATCGCGCCAAATTTTTTTGATTTTTTCAGCCACTTCTCCAGCTTCACCCATTAAGCCGAGAGTAGTATAAACGAAAATTAGGTCTTTATCGGGAAACTGAGCAGTTTCTTTAGCTTTCAATTGATATTCACGAAAAGTCATATATTTATTGATTACAAACCTATTTTAACCTAGTTTGGCAAATTAATAAACCCACTTCAAGTTCGGGTAATTATTTGATATACTGTATTTAGTAAATTATCTAAATTTTTTATTATGAATTCCACCAAAACTACCAAAAGTAAAAAGAAAAAATCAGTTGTAATCGTCGTTTCTGGTTATTTTAATCCACTCCATGTTGGACACCTAGAAATGATTGAAAGAGCTAAAAAATTGGGCGATAAATTAGTTGTCATTATTAACAATGATTATCAGGTTAAGTTGAAGGGCAGTGTGCCTTTCATGAAACAGGAAGACAGAATAAAAATAATTAAAGCTTTGCGTGATGTTGATGAAGTTTTTTTATCAATTGATCGCGATAAAACAGTTTGCAAATCTTTATCTAAAGTAAAGCCTAACATTTTTGCTAATGGCGGTGACAGAAAAAGCATTGGCGATGTACCTGAATATCCAATTTGTCAAAAATTAGGTATCACGATGGTTGATGGCTTAGGTAGAAAAATAAGAGCTAGTTCAGAATTAATCAAAAAAGCAGCGGATGCTAAAATAATTGCTGTTAAAAAATAAAATGTTGAGAGGATTAAAATTTTGCGGTATTGCTTTAATAATTATTATAATTGTTACTTTTTTAGCAGTTAAAGCTGTTTTTAAAGTTGATAGCTCTCTGTCATCTTTTTGGGATAATTTGCTTGGTAATAAAAAAGAAGTGGCCGCTCCTATTCTTAAGGAAGAAAAAACTATTAGAGTTATTGAGGGTTGGCGTAATACTGATATTGCTAAAGAATTAATTAATCAAGGATTAACTAGCAGTTCCGATTTCACTAAAGCCACTTGGTATGATTATTCTGATCAATTTGATTTTCTGAAAGACAAACCTAAAGGTATTGATTTAGAAGGCTATCTCTATCCTGATACTTATCGTGTTTATGCTTCAAGTACGGCTGACGAGATTATTATCAAAATGCTAACTAACTTTGATAATAAGTTAACTGCCCAAATGAGAGCTGATATCAAAGCCCAAGGTAAAACCATTAATGAGATAATTACCATGGCTTCTTTGATTGAAAAAGAAGCTCCTATTTCTTATCAAACAGGCAAGATTGATGATGCTAAAATTGTTTCAGGTATTTTTTGGAACAGAATTAGATCTGGTCAAGCTTTACAATCATGCGCTACTTTAGCCTATGTTTTGGGAGTTAATAAACCTCAATACAGTGAAGCTGATACGAGGATAGATTCGCCTTATAATACTTACCAAAATCCTGGACTACCACCTGGACCAATTGCTAATCCTGGTATTTTAGCGATTACTGCCGCTATTTATCCAATTAAAACTAACTATAACTATTTTTTAACTCCTAGTGGTAGTAAAGATTTAATATTTGCCAGAACTTACGATGAACATTTAAGAAATAAAAATAAGTATCTAAAATAAATAATTCACGTATTATGTTTGATACCAACACTAGTCAATTTAAAAATGAATTGCCAGTTGAGGAAAAGATGAGTAAAAAAACTTTAATCATTATTATTTTAGTTGTGGTTTTAGTTTTAGGAGGTATTTCATTTGCGGTTTTTAAATACTTAACTAGACCACAGGCCCCGGCTCCTGTTGTAGAAATTCCTAAAGAAGTAATTCCGGCCGTTCTGCCAACCGAAGTAAGTACTAGTACCGATTTAATGGCAACCTCTACTATTCCCGAAGAGATTGAAAAAATAACTTTTGCTGATTTTTATAAAGAACCAGTTTTACCAACTGATTTAAAAATAAAAGATTATAAATTACCTTTAAACGTTAAAATAGATACTTTAAATTATCATGACGTCTCTCGTAAATTCGATTTATCCAAAGGTTTAACTAGTTTAGATACTAATGGTTTTACTCTTTTAGATAATCCCGCTCCAACGGAAATTAATAATTTTTATGGTGCTTATAGTTTTTTAGCCAAGAAAGATATTCCGTTACTTATTACTTCTGATTTTTTATTACACTATCATCAAAATACTGTTAAACAAGTTTTTAAGGAGATTGAAGAAAATGTTTTTTATGAACATCTCTTTAAAATCACTAGAACTTTATATGACTCTTCTAAGAGTCGCTATGAAGCTAGACTAGCGCAAATTGGTGATGTTAATGATTCTGTTTTAGAGGGAGAGCGTTTAGCTATGGCTTATTTTGCCGTAACTCTTAAAATTTTAGAGCCCACTACTACTCAAGTAGATTTAAATAGTAGTGATCCTAATAAATTTACTGTTAAAGAGTCTCAAGGTTTTTATTTTAGTGTTTTGCCATATTTAAAAGATGACGTAACTGAAGAGTTACGTTTAATTAAAGAAGCTAATGGTTTAAAAAAATCCCCAGTTTTATTATATCAAAGAAATTATTCAGATTTTTCAGTTCCAGTTGAATATCGCAGCAACGAGAAATTATATAATTTTTATTTAGCTAGTACTTGGTTGAATTCTAATTTCCCATTAGTTATTAATGATAAAAATTGCCCTACTTGTTTACTTGATAAGTATGATTCTTACATTAATTTAATTGCGGCTAGTTTTATCACTAAAGATTTTGCCTCTAATCAAGATTTAAAAAACAGATGGGCTTTAGTGTATAAAATAATCTCTTACAATAAAGGTTTACGCGATGATTTAACTTATTTGGATTATGACAGGGAAATGAAGAAATTATTCGGAGATAACTATGATCCAGAAAGTATTTTTGCTGAAAGAAATCCTGACAAGACAAAAAATTTAGAAAAACTAAGAACTAATTTATTAGCTATTACTTTTAATGATTTTCAAGGTGCTATTGATAAGAAAAATGATAAACCTAGATTAGGCTTTAAATTATTAACTGATTATTACTGGCCTAATGCTTATATTTTTGGTCGCATACAGACTGGTCTTGGTTTATATCAAGGAGAGAAGGCTAAGCCAAATAATACTACGGTTTGTAACAACACTATCTTAAATCGTTGCAATGGTTCTGGTTTTGATATTATCGGTTTAATCCGCGATAAGCTCGCTACTCATGATTATTGGATGGAAAACACTAATTATATTGGCTATGATCAAAAAATAGCTACGTTGCGTAGTGAGTTTTCTAAAACTTTAATTTGGCACACTAATCGTTTTTGGTCTTTACTGGGAATGTTTCAGACTATGTTTGAGCAGAATGATGGGCAAATGCAAATTTATTCACAAACAGATTCTTGGCAAAGGAGATTGGTTGATGTGGCCATGGCCGCTTGGATTGATTTACAGTTACCACTTGAAACATTGTTACCAGCTAGTGATGAAAATTCTGGTAACTTATCTAGCACCTCAGTGACAGATGATGATTATTATATCGAGCCTAATTATTACTTAATTCAGAAATTAATTGCTGATAACGAAATGATTAATGGCATGATGGAAGCTTTAAATGTTAACAGGCAAGTTGGTTCCGTCGCCCTGTTATTAAAAGACGAAAATGATAAATTACAAAAAGTTGAGGTGATTATAAAAAAAGAGCTAAACGATGAATTGCTTAGCTCTGACGATCGGGCTTTTATTGGCTCACTAGCTAAACAATATAGTTTAATTGGTAAGCCGGTTCAGCAGTTTACTAGTAGAATTGATAATAAGTATATGTACGAGAGTGTTAATATGAAGTTTATAGCTCTGGTTTATCAATTAGGCGATAGCAAATTTATCGCTATTGGCCCAATCCTATCTTTCAAAGAAGGAAATTAATAACTATATTTAAAGATATAAATCTCTCCGTTATTAATATTCCAAAAAGTATCAGCTTGTAATTTAGCTTCAGCAATAATTCTATTAGAGAAAGTCCAGTATTTATTAATAACGAAATAAGACTCTTTAACCCCGGCCAAATTCATAGCACTGCGCATGATTTTTTGGTCGGGTTTTTTGTAGACCATATCTAAATAATATTGATATAGTTGTCCGCCAGTAGGAATTGGATAAAAGAATATTTCTCCAGCAGGGGTTTTGAGATAATTATCGAAACCCAATTCTTTTAAAGCGGCGACGCTAGTTTGTTGATTAGCTAAGACAATATATTTTTGAGTAGCTTGATTATCAATTAGTTTAACGGCTGTAACGTCAGACGCACTAACGCTGTAGCCTTTAGAATTATGGTAAGCATCTAATCTAGGATAAGATAAATATAAAGAGCAGCCAATTAAAATACTAATTAGCAGCCAAGCACTAATTATTTCTGTTTTATCAGCTCGTCCAATTTTAGTATTAATATAATCTACAGCTAATAAACAGGCTGGTATAGCCAGTAGTGCAATTACCACCATAATTCTAATTGGGTAATCGCTTCTTTCATAGCTAATTAAAAAATCAAAGGACAGGGATGATACCAATAAAAAGCTAACTAATAGAGCGCTCATTATTTTAAGCAGTAGCCAAACTTCCTGACGTTCTTTTTTAAACCAGATAATTAAGCCAAAAATTGAAAGAGCAATAAAAATAAATAACCAGTTATTAGCTAACAAATAACAGTAATTTAATAACACATTACCGCTATTAGTCGAGATGGCGAGTGGCTTAAGAGCTGATTGTAAATTATGCCAAGAGAATGATAATTGTTTTAGTGAACCGCCGCTACTTACAATAAAAGCTAACGGTAAAGCTAGGGCGGTGCCTAGCCACAGTGCTATATCTAACAACCTACGTTTAGCACCCTTTAATTTAGAGGCTTCCAAAAAACCTATCAACAAGATAGCGGGTAATCCGCTCAAAGGATGAATAGACAGCGTAGCTAAGCCTAAAAGTATTACTAAATATCTATTAGTCCCAGCCAAAGAATATAAGATTAAGAGCAAAGTCCAAAGATAACTAAGATTTTGTGGTGTGCTAAGAATAAAAATATTAAATGGTAAGGCTAGGACGGCTAAAACAATAATAATTATTTTTTTAGAGTGACCGCGATGTTTTAAAAATTTGAAAAGAGCACTTGGTAAAAGAAGGGCTGCTAAGACCGGTACTAAAAATTTATTAAGTAAATAGATTGAGATGCCGCTAAGCTTATGAAGAATTACAATTAAAGAATATTGTCCTAGATAATAAAGTGGTTTGGGCAACACCAAACCTTTTTTATCAATTAGTTCCATAGTAGCTCCATGAATAAAAGGATCGAAACCATAACCTATCTTATAAACAATCGCAGCTATGCCAAAAGTTAATAAATAATGAATTCTAATCAGCCACTTACTGCCATCAATTTTTAATTTACGATTTAAAATAAAAAATAACCAACCAGTAGCTATAAAATAAATTAAGAAAAAACTTTTAGGTAACGCTGACCAAGGGGAAATTAGGGCGCTATCATTAACATTTTTAAATAATAAAAAGAAAGCTGAAGCTATTAAACAAAAATAGATAATAATTGGCCACCAAGTTAAAATCTTAGATTTTGGTAGTAAAATTAGTCCGTGATTTTCAGGCTTATCTAGTTTGTCTTGTATGAAATAATAAGAGCCAAAACTAAGAATTAGAGTAGCTATAACCCCTAACCAAGATAGGTTGAATAAATAGTAAATAAGTGCCCCCCAAGTCATAATTAGACTGAGCACCGCTAAGATTTTTTCCTCTAAGTTTAGCAATATTTTAGACATGAGATTGAGACTTTTAGCTTTTATACCATAACTATAACAAATTCTTGCTAAAATTGGTATTTTTTTATAATATTAAGGGTGTATGAGAAAGATTCTGTTAAAACTTGATTATAACCTATTAGGCGCTATTGTCATTGCGCTACTTTTTTTTATTGGCGCTTCTTCCTATAATTTTCTAACCCAAAGAGAAGGGCTGGTTAGATGGAATTCACCTGATGAAACTGCTAATTATTATTTTACCAAACTTTATGCTACCGAGCATAACTTGTCTGTTTTTGAGCCAGCTAATGCGGTTGTTAGTGATTTAGTTAGACCTAGAAGTGTTAGAAGTGATAATGGCTGGCTTAAGCCAGTTAGTTTTTTAGGTATAATTTTGATTTATGGTAGTATTGCTTCGCTAACCTCTATTGCGGTTATTCCTTATTTAACACCATTTTTCGGAGCACTAGGTATTATCATTTTCTACTTATTGTTAAAACGTTTGTTTAGTCGTCGTATTGCCTTGATGTCGTCTTTCTTATTGGCAACTTTTCCAGTATATTTTTACTTTTCAGTCCGTTCAATGTTTCATAATGTTTTGTTTACCGTCTTAGGCCTGACCGCTTTTTATTTTTTGGTTTTAGCTTTAGATAAAGATTATTCTAAATTTAAAAGAAAATTCTTAGAGTGGCGGCTGCCTGCTAAATTGTGGTGTGGTTGGTTGTTTATTTTTTTAGCTGGTGTATTTTTTGGCTTAGCAGTTATTACTAGATCATCTGAGTTATTATGGTTAGCCCCAGTGCTGGCTATTATCTTTTTATTTTATTTAAGACGTATCGGTTTATTACGTTTACCTGTTTTTTTAGCTGGAATTTTATTGGGGTTGTTACCAGCTCTTTATTATAATCAAATTTTATATTCTTCACCTTTGTATGGTGGTTACGGGGAGATGAATAGATCATTATCAGATATTTCAGCAGCAGGCGCTCAGTTGGTTGGTCAGGTTACTCATCAGATACCGGCTTATCAGGAAATTTTTGATAAAGTTTTTAAGAATGTTTTCTTTTTCGGTTTTCATCCAGGGCAATCACTAGAGATGTTCCGTTATTATGTCTTGGATATGTTTCCTTATTTGGCAGGACTATCTGCTTTAGGTTTACTAGGACTTATTACTTTAAATTTCCCTAAACCACGTCGTAAATATTTAGTTTATGTTTTAATGTGGGCCAGCTTATCAGCCATTTTGATTTTATATTATGGTTCTTGGCGCTTTAGTGATAATCCTAGTGGTAGCCATACTATTGGTAATTCTTATACTAGATACTGGTTACCAATTTATTTAATGGCCATACCACTGGCAGCCGTAACCATCGAACTGATACTGAAAATTTTCTTTTATTTTTTTAGGAAACATAATAGTTATAAGTTACTTGTGTCTGGCGGCTCAGCTATCATTGTTTTTTTGCTAGCACTTAATTCTTTAAACTTTTTAGTCTTTGGCCCAGAAGAGGGGCTTATCAATTTGTATTATAATATGCAAACTGACAGGACAATGGGGCGCTTGGTTCTAGATAACACGCCTAGTGACGCCGTAATTATGACCCAATATCATGATAAAGTATTTTTTCCAGAACGTAAGATTGTGATGGGGACTATTACCGAAGAGCAGTATTATCCAGAGCTTTATAAGTTGCTAAAATATTATCCAGTTTATTATTTTAATTTTTCTTTTACGCCAGCGGCGGTTGATTATTTAAATAATGGACGATTAGCTAAACAGAGTTTAAAAATAGAATTAGTAAAACAAGCTGGTTCCAAGTTTTCCTTATATAAAATATCTAAAGTTATTAAAACAGATGTCAAATAAAAATTATCATATTATTACTATTGGTTGTGCCATGAATAAAGCAGACAGTGAACGTGTTGCTGCTTTTTTAGAGGGGCACTCTTACAAAAACCAAGATTCCTGGGAGCAGGCTGATTTAATTATTATGACCACTTGTGGCATCAGACAGTCGGCTGAAGATAGAGTTTATGGCTTAGTAAATACGATGCGTAAAACTAATAAAAAAGCAGCTATTGTTATAACTGGTTGTTTATCGAAGCGTAAAGATGTGATGCGTCGTTTAATTGGCCAAGTGGATTTATTTATGCCAATTAATGAATTACCTAATTTATTTGAATTGCTTAAAAAGTCTAAGCCAGAAAAGGTTTTAAGTTTAGATGATATTAGAGAATTGTCAGGAGAAAAATATTTAGCCATTGCGCCTAAACATGATAGTGGCTACACCGCGTGTGTGCCAATTGGTAATGGCTGTAATAATTTTTGTTCTTATTGCGTCGTGCCTTATGCTAGAGGCCGAGAAGTTTATCGTCCAGCTCAGGAAATAATTAGTGAAGTTAAGTCACTAGTATCTAAAGGATATAAAGAAATATTTTTGATTGCCCAAAACGTTAATAGTTATAAAAGTGGGGCTTATAATTTTCCTAAATTGCTTATTAAGTTAAGTAAAATTTCTGGTCGTTTTTGGATTCGTTTTGTTTCCAGCCATCCTAAAGATTTAACTGATGAGTTAATTACTGCTTTTGCTTCATCTGATAAAATTTGTAGCCACTTACATTTAGCTTTGCAGTCAGGCGATGATGAAATTTTAACAGCCATGAATCGTAAATATACTGCAGCTCATTTTGAAGATATTATTAATAAAGTTCGAGCCGCTAAACCAGGCGTATCCATTACTACTGACGTTATCGTTGGCTTTCCAGGGGAAACTAAAAAACAATTTAATAATACTGTTAAGATATTTAAGAAGTTGAAATTTGATTTAGCCTATTGCTCTAAATATAGCCCTCGTCCCGGAACTGTTTCTTGGAAAATGAAAGATAATGTTTCAAGAGAAGAAAAAAGCGAACGAGATAAAATATTAGTAGATATTATTTCTAAGACGGGACTAGCTGCTAATAAAAAATATATTGGACGTGAAGTAGAAGTTTTAGTAGATAAAATAAATAAGAAGGGAAAAATTGCTGGTAAAACCTCTAGCTATAAAGATGTTTTCTTTACTAGCGATAAATATAAGGCTCAAGAATTAATTGGGCACTTCGTTAAAGTTAAAATTACTAAAGCTCGTGATTTATGTTTAGAAGGAGAGCTCGTGGCGGTTGAAGGATAGAAAAAAGGCGCCTTACTCGGAAAGGCGCCTTCACAAAACATTTTTCATTACTGCTAATTTTTGTCCCATTGTGGGACGAACAAATGATAGAGAACTATTTACACCCTTATATATTAACAATTTTATTGTTGAAAGTCAAATAAAAAAGGGAATAAGTCGTTGTGACCGATTCCCTTTAGCTGCTGTTTAATTATATATAGTTAATGAAAACATTGATATCTTACTAGATAACCTCAAATATGTCAAATAAAACGGAAAAACCCAAAGTAATTGTAGTTTTAGGTACAACCGCTAGTGGTAAAACGTCTCTAGGAGTTAAGCTGGCCGCGAAATACAACGGAGAGATAATTTCGGCTGATAGTCGACAAGTTTTTAGGGGTATGGATATTGGTACGGGCAAGGATTTAATTGAATATCAAGTGGGCCGTAAAAAAATTCCTTATCATTTAATTGATATAGTTACTCCTAATACTGAATTTAACTTAGCTAAGTATCAAAAACTAGCTAAAGCCGCTATTACTGATATTTTAAGTCGCGGTAAGTTACCAATTATAGTTGGCGGCACTGGTTTGTATTTACAAGCCATTATTGACGGCTATAAATTAACTAAAGGAACTCCTGATCCTAAGAGAAGAGCCGAATTGGATACTATGACGGCTCCTGAACTTTTAAAAATTGTCGAAAAAATGAATGCTGAATTTGCCCTTCATTTAAATAATAGTGATAAACATAATCCTAGACGTTTGATTCGTTATATTGAAATAATGGAGCAGGGTGAAAGCACTGAACCTGTTAAGCGTCAGGATAAATACAATTTTTTATTGTTAGGTTTATCTTGGCCGGATGATATTTTGCGAGAACGCATTATGGCTCGTTTAATGTCGAGGTTAGATAAAGAGAATATGGTTGGAGAGATAGAGAATTTACAAGCCGATGGTGTGAGTTGGCAGCGCCTTAATTCCTTTGGCTTAGAGTATCGTTTCATTGCTTATTATCTGCAAGGTAAAATGGAGTATCAAGAGATGATTATGAAGTTAGGAATAGCTATCTATCGCTTCGCTAAGCGCCAGAAAACCTGGTTTAAGCGCTGGGAGAAGCAAGGAAGGAAGATTGAGTGGATTAAAGACTTAAAAGAGGCGGAGGAGCAAATAAAGAAGTTCTTATAAAAATATGAAGTATATTATCAAATATTTGACATAAATTGACAAAAGTGATATGATTAGTTGTTAAAATAGAACTTTAAAAATACTTAGCCACAGCAGAAAGATGCTTATCATCTAATAACTATTTTTCTACTGTGGCAAAATCAACGATGATGCGTCCCAGTAATAATCAGTAACAGGTTCTTATAAAAAATAAAGAACGAGTTACACAAAAAAAGGAGGATTGACTATGTCAACACTTTCAATTGGAGCCATGAATCAACTTGGCGACGCTTTAGAAAATGCTGGTTGGACAGCAGAAGAGGTAACTAAGTTAAAACAGTTTAAAAATTTATCAGGCATAAGAGATCTGGTATATGGAAAAGCTGTAATTACTTACCCAGAGCATCTCATCGACTGCGATGCCGCGCCATTTATCCCTGAAGGCTTTACTTTAGTAGAGCACAAAAAAATCGGATTATGGAAATGGAATCCTGGCATTCCTTTTTATCTGTCCAAAAAACAGAAAAAGGGAAGTATAACTGGTAACGACTTAAAAAAAGAACTGGTCGATCAACCAGTTTTAAACGCCAATGTTTTGGATTACCTTTTAGCTCATCAGGAACTTATTCCGGAAAGCTGGAAAGGTAAAGCTATCTTTTTTTGGGGGACAATTTACCGTAACTCTGATGGTCGCCTTTACGTTCGTTATCTCGGCTGGGGTGGTTCCGAGTGGTACTGGTACTACCGCTGGCTTGATGACGGCTTCTATTCCGGTCGCCCGGCTGCCCTCGCAAGTTGAATTTGGACTTTAGTTTTTTAGTTTTTTGACTTTTGTCCTTGGACCTTGGTTTATGAACATAACGTTTATATAACCAAGGTCTTTTTTAAAATAAAAAATTTATGTTAAACTGAAAATAACTAAAATGAATATGCAATTAGTTAAGGCTGATTGCTATTTTAGCCAATATTTTTGTTTTGAGAATATTTTAGATTAAGATTTAAAATAGAGTGGAATAAAAATATTTAAAAAATTAAGAAACTTGGTTTGGAATATTAAGGCATTTAAAATGTCGAATAAGATACAACTTTTTTGAGTATTCAAGAAGTGGTGATTCAGATGATTTTTCAAACATTCCGTAACTCTGATGGTAACCTTTACGTTCGTTATCTCAACTGGAATGGTTCCAAGTGGAACTGGAACTACAACTGGCTTGATAACGACTTCAATTCCAGTAACCCGGCTGCCCTCGCAACTCTCTAATTTCTCCTCTACTTTTTGGTGGGGGAGTTTTGTTTTGCGAGTTGTCCGTTCCAACCACCTAACATACGTCCTATTTCATTAATTTTTTCAGAGATAGTTATATATTTTTTATTGTCTAGAGATTTTGTTTCCCAAATAATTAATAAAAATATTTTAAAAGTATCTGTTTTTCTAATCGCTAATCTGATATAGGGTTGTTTCTCAATTAGTATTAAAAAAGAGGCGCTAGTTATAGCCTCAATTATCTCAGTTAGCAAATTGTCTATTTTTTGACCTAAGGTGTAACGATGTTCTTTGGGTAATATTTTATAATATCCGTACCATAATAAATACAAATCTTTAGATTTTTGTAATAACGGAATTAGTTGTAAATTTGGCTGGGGGGGGGGTAGAATTAGAGGCATGAAAAGTAAGTTGAGCCATAAATTTGAAGATATAATTAGTTTAGAAAATTTGTTGGAGGCGTGGCAGGATTTTTTACCAGGAAAACGCAAGCGTTTAGATGTTCAAGCTTTTGCCTCTGATTTAATGAATAATATTTTTTCGTTGCATTACGATTTATTATATTATAGATACCAATCAGGAGGTTATCAAGCTTTTAGAATTTCCGATCCTAAACCAAGACATATTCATAAAGCTAGTGTTCGTGATCGGTTGCTACATCATGCCATTTATCGACAGCTTTATCCTTTTTTTGATAAAACATTTATTAATGATAGTTATTCTTGCCGTTTAGACAAGGGGACGCATAAAGCTATTGATAGGTTCCGAAAATATTTTTTTAAAGTAAGTCGTAATAATACTAGGAATTGCTGGGTTTTAAAAGGTGACATTAGAAAATTTTTCGCTAGTATTAATCATGAAGTTCTATTAAATATCTTAAATGAATATATTCCTGATAAAAATATTATTTGGTTATTAGAAAGGGTTATTGGTAGTTTTAGAACTGGGGTTGAAAATAAAGGTTTACCGCTAGGTAATTTAACTTCCCAGTTGTTTGCTAATGTTTATCTAAATGAATTTGATCAGTTTATAAAACACCAGTTAAAAGCCAGATATTATATTCGTTACGCTGATGATTTTGTTATTATGTCGGAAGATAAAGAGTGGCTGATAAGTCATATTTATCTAATACAAGATTTTCTTTCCAATCAGCTTAAATTAGAGCTTCATCCTAATAAATTATTTTTAAGTACTTTTGCTTCTGGCATAGATTTTCTTGGTTGGGTACATTTTTCTGACCATCGTGTTCTAAGAGGCGCTACCAGAAAAAGAATGTTTAGAAAACTAAAGATAAATCATAGCCACGAATCTTTAAATTCTTATTTGGGATTATTAAGTTATGGAAATGCCAAAAAATTGCAGTATATAATTACCGAATTTAAAACAGAGTAATCTTTAATTAAAATATTTATTCAACTAATAATTTTTCCAGTAGCGTTCTAACTATTTCCGGATTAGCTTTACCTTTAGTTTCAGCCATAACTTTACCAACGAAGAATTGAATGAGCGGCAACTTGCCAGCTTTATATTCAGCGGCTTGGGTAGGGTTTTTAGTTATAATGACTTTAATAGCGCGAGCCAATTCTTCCTCATCATCAACTTGTTCTAAACCTAAACTAGCCATAATATCTTCGGGGTCGCCACCTTTATTATACATAACCTCTAAAATAGCTTGTCCGGCATTAGAATTAATTTTGCCTTGATAAATCAAACCAACTAATTTAGCAAAATCAGCTGGAGTAATGTGTAAGTCGGTAATTTTTCTATGGTCAGTTTTTAAGTGTTTTAATAATTCTCCAGTAATTAAGTTGCTGGCCGCTTGAGCTAACTTATGATCTTGTCTTTCATAAGAATCACCTTCTGATATAATCCAAGCACCTAATTCAGAAATTACTTCTTCGGTCCAACTAGCTAAATCTTTGTCGTAAGTTATGATTTCTGCTAAGTCTGGTTTTAAGCCATATTGTTCGACAAAGCGTTGGCACTTATCATCAGGCATTTCTCCTAATTCTTCGGCAATAGTCGCAATCATGTCATCGCTAATTTTAAGTGGTGGAATATCTGGTTCAGGAAAATATCTATAATCAGCGGCACTTTCTTTAACACGCTGGCTCTTAGTTTCATTCTTAGAATCATCCCAACCTCTAGTTTCAGCGGCAATTTCATGGCCAGCTTCTAACTCTTTAGTTTGTCTTTCTATTTCAAATTTAATAGCTTTCTCTAATGATCTAAAAGAATTAATATTTTTAACCTCAACTTTAGGATTTAGTTTGTATTCATCTCGTCCTAATATTTTACCATCAACATATTCCCATTTGCCTTCGGCCTGTAAACTAACATTAGCTTCGCAGCGCATTTCACCTTTTTCCATATCGGCGTTGGAAATATCCAGATAGCGTAGTAACTGCTGGAATTTCTGGCCGAATTTTTTAGCTTCCTCGGCGCTTTTAATAACCGGTTCTGTGACCATTTCAAGTAACGGTGTACCAGCACGATTAAAATCTAATAAAGTGTGATCAGCTCCTTTAGGATGAACTGATTTCCCAGTATCTTCTTCTAAATGAATTCTAGTAATCAGCACTTTATCGCCATCTATTTCTAAATAACCTTCATAGCATAAAGGCATATCATATTGTGAAATCTGATAACCTTTTGGTAAGTCTGGATAAAAATAATTTTTGCGATCGAATTTAGAATCACGGTTAATGGTACAATGGGTAGCGAGTCCTGCTAAAATTACTAGCTCAATCGCTCTTTTATTAGGAACAGGCAAGGTACCAGGGTGACCTAAACAAATAGGGCAGACAGCAGTGTTTGGTTCTTGTCCTTCACTATTATTATCGCAAGAGCAAAACATCTTGCTTTTAGTTTTGAGTTCGGCGTGGATTTCCAGGCCAATAATAACATCGTATTTCATATGTTTTAATTTTATAGGAAAATCGACTGGGAGGGAAGTCTTGTTGACAAAAAACCCTATTATTACTAAAGTTATTAGTCAAATAGTAAATTAATAACCAAATATAGGAGGTCGGAAATGAAAACAAAATTATTTTTAGTTTTAATACTGTTAATTGGCTTATTTTCTTGTCAAAAAGAAGAAGATGTTTCCAATTTTGAAACAGTTAGTTTTAAGAACTTAAGAAGTGATCCTTATGGTTTACTAACTTTAGTTGATTCACCTCGCCAGATTCTAAAATATGAGGACTATGGTGGACTAGTTGATACTCTGGGGGAAACTAAATTATTTTTTAAAGGAGATTTAATTTCTCATCGCGACTGGGAAACTACTTACATGAGTCCTGTCCATTATAAAACGGATATTTTATATACTTTTCATGATGATGTCGTGATAGTTATAATTAAGCCAGATTATATATTTTGTGATCGGATTTATGTACTGAGTAATAATTTTAAAAAAGAATTTTATGTAGCAATCGGTAAAATTAAATCAGCCGAAATTGATTTAACTCGTAGAATTTTAAAAATTACTCATAATGATTCTTGGATAAGAACTGGTGAAATGCCTGATGAGACTAATGAGTTTGAGTATTAAAAAAAGCGGTGGTCGTAATGACTACCGCTTCTTTTTTTGTTTTTAAAATTGCCCACTACTACCGAAGGCTCCTTGTTGTCTCTGAGTTTGATCTTCAATAATATTTTCTTTAGGTTCTAATAATTCTACTTTTTGAATTATAATTTGAGCTATTTTTTGACCAGGTTCAATATTTACAATATCTTCACTAAGATTTTTGACAACTACTTTGATTTCACCGCGGTAGCCTGTATCAATTACTCCACCCATCGTGGTTATTCCTTGAGTAGCTAAGCCGCTTTTATCCCAAATTAAACCAGCATATCCGTAGGGAATAGCCATTTTAATACCAGTACCAATTAAAGCTTGTTGGTATGGTGCAATAGAATGATAGCCGATAGCATATAGATCTAGTCCAGCATCGCCGTCATGAGCGCGAGTAGGTATTTTCGCTTCTTCGTATAATTTTTCAGTTTGAATGGTGTTGCTGGTTAGGGGCTCTATCTTATTTTCTTCAGTTTTTATTTCCGTTTTTATTTCAGTAAAAGGTGCTACTGGTTGATAAGCTGGAGTTTCTTCTTTTTTAAAGAAATAATCCTTGTTTTGAATAATTTGCTTGTTAGAAGTAATTATTTCGGAAATCGCCTTAAAGCCACTAGCTGCTTTATTGCCATGCCCGTTTAAGATTTGATTAGCATAAATCCAAACTAATTGATGGATTTCTTCGCGAGTTAAAATTTCACCTTCTCTGGTACACTTAATTAATTTAAAATCAGGAAAGGTTCTGGCAATTTCTAAGTAAACTTCCTCCGCTTTTTTTAAGTGGTTTAAATTTTCTTCATGAATATCGCGAGTTTTACCAGTCCAATCTTCGCGATGGCGATTAGCAGCTAATTGTTGAGATATTTCTGCTTCAACATGTAAAATTAAAGATAAGTCTGGTTTAGGTATGTTAAAAATTTTATATTCTAATTCGTAAAGCCAGTTAAAGAAAACCTTGCGCTCTAATGGATTTTCTATTTTACCACCCTGGTGTCCCAAGCTAGCTGAAACATAACGATTAGCAATGACTACCTTGCCAGCTTTTAACCATTCTCTGATTTTAAAACTAGCATCAAAACGATCAACAGCATAAAAGATGGAAGATTGATAAGGGGTTACAGCATCAGCGTCACCATATTTACCACTTAAATATTCTTCTACTAGACCAGCTGATTTAGTATTGTATTGAGGAAAATCGGCAATTTCAACTTGATAGCCTTCAGCCTTAAGCTTATCAACTAATAAATTGAATTGCGTAGTTTTGCCAGAACCATCGGTTCCGTCAATGACAATAAATTTTCCTAAGTAGTTAGACATTACTTTACAAAAAACAGGCGAGACTAACTTTAATCTCGAAGTTTCTTTTGATTTTTTAAAAAAAGGTTGCTATTTATTTTCTTATTTTGGCTACTAACTCGTCAATTTGCTTATATAAATCTTCAAAATTACCGTCGTTATTAATTCTTAAATCAGCCTTAGAAATTACCTCGGGAATAGTTAATTCTGTTTCAGCTTGGTGGTCGGCGATAAATTGTTCGTAAGTTTTTTCTGACTCACCAACGTTTTCGCCTCTTTTTACTAGTCTTTCATGTCTAATTTTAGGATCAGCCTCAATAGCTACTAAATGAAAACCTTCTAATTTTGATAAATGAGCAATATCAGCTAAGCGACGAACACCATCAACTACTACGATATCTGAGTTGGCATTTTGAGCATCACTCGCAATAACTTTAGCAAATAAATCTTCACCAAAAGTTTGACGTAAGCATAAAGAGACGGCTGACAGATTAGTTCTACTCATTTCAACATTAATTCTTTTTAAGACGTCACGCATAATAGAAGAGAAGCGGAAACTTTCAGCTCCGTATTTTTCTTCTAAATATTTTTTGGCGGCGTCTTTACCGCTGGCCATTAAGCCGGTAAAGCCGATGATGATTTTTTGACTCATGTTAGTTGGAATATTTTACAGTGTACTTAACTGCAAAGGTATTATCATTTAATTTATCCAAGGACTTTAATTCTAGCGAAGCGGAGGTGTCGGTGTCAAATAAAGGTAATCCTTGACCAAATAGACAAGGTTCAATTGTTAGAATTATTTCGTTAATTAATTTCTTTTTTAAAAATAAAGAATTAAGAAAGCACCCGCCTCCTAGTAGAGCTGAGGTGTAGCCCATAGCTTCTAATTCTTCTAAAATTATCTCTGGTTCTCCAGTTACATATTTAACATTATCATAGTTTTCTTTAGGATTTTCTGAAAAAACTACATTCAAGCGTTTAGGTAGTGGAGAAGGAAAAGTATTAAAAGTATTTTCACCCATCATAACCACGCCGTGTTTTTTAGACTCGGCGACAAATAGTTTTTTATCTTCAGGACTAGTCCAATTAGCTAATTGGTTTTTATCTTTAGCGATTTTACCATCAGCTGAAATAGCCATCATGAGTGTAAC
>JBAQCS010000042.1:0-13141 GCA_049294415.1 Patescibacteria group bacterium | reverse complement strand
CTAGACGGTTTAGAAGAAAAAATATTTATTGCTTTATATCAAACTAAACTACCAAGTGAAGAGAAAATTAAACAAGTTTTAAGGGGCTTATAATTTTGTAAGTAGCTGAAAAATACATTATAATGTAAGCATATGAAAACAGCGATTAAGAAAAAATGGTTAGCCTTAATTAGTGCACACAAGAAAGATTTGCAGAGAGTTTATCATCGCTTATCCCTTGTTTTAGTAGCTATTGCGATTTTAGCTACTTTACTTTTTGTTTTACAAACTAGAATGGAAAGACAAATTACCGAGTCTCAGAGAAAATTAGATAATCAAAGTCCTGATACCCCTGATAAAGTTGAAGTACCAGCACTAAATCATCTGGAAGCTACCGCCTCTGTTGTAGCTAAAACTTCTCCTAATTGGCTTAGTTTTGGTGATAATTTCTCTTCTAAATCTTATCTTAATACCACTAAGACTAATATGTTTTTTGATGATCAGATTACGTCTTTAATTTTTCCACCCGTTTATGAATTTGAAAAAACCAAAGATTGTGATGAGGCAATTTGTGGCTTGTCTGGTTTGATTTTTGTTAATCAAAGAAATGTTAAAAAGCCCGATATTATCCCAGCCGAATTAGCTGGTCGTCAAATCGTTGATTCTCGTTTGGATAAATTATCATCTCGTCAGGTGGCCTCTTTTATTGTTTCTGAAGATGGGCAAGAACGAATTTTTGCTTATTTTTTAGTTGGTGGTGAATTTTTACCAATTTTAAGTAGCGATAGTAATATAAAATTACAAACCCAGTATGGCCGTGGCGGTGGACAGGTAACAGTCGGTGGTAGTGATGATGATTTTTTAATTGTTTATAGTGGTTATGAAGGTTTTGCGGTTCATTATAATCAAGGTGAATTATCTGACCTTTCTTATTTTTTTGGCTTGAGAGTAGCAAACGGCGGCTTCGCTCCTTATGTTATTAAACAAGGTTCTGGTAGTAATAGTTTGTGGTATATCCTTAGTTTAAATAATACTAAGCCTAAACTAATTAAGTTGTGGCAAAATGGAACAAGTGACATAGTTGGTGCTTATGATTTTAGTTATATTTTAAATAATATTGATGGCACACTATCTTCTTTTATATCTGATGCTGGTCGTGGTGAAATTAAATTTATTTTTAAATCACCATCCGGTCCTTCATTTTTGAAGACTTTTATTGATAATGGTTTTGATAATTCTATTGATAGGGAAGCGGTTTCAGTTAATGTTAACTCCACTAATCGTAAAATACTCAAAGCTAAAATTAAGAGCATGGGATTAGCTGGACAAGCAAATATTTTTTTAGCTGATGATGATACTAATTTGGTTAGAGCTAAGACTGGTAGTGAAGTTAGATTTAGTGGAGGAAGTTCGACATTGTTTTGGCAAATAAATTTCCCTAAGAGTAGTAATAGAGAATATTCCCCTTGGCTTAATCATATTAATTATTTGGATTATTATTTAGCAGCGGAATAGCCTAGTGACTCAAATGGGTATGATTTAGGTCACTATACTGACCTAAATTATGCTTGTTTGAGTCAGTATATAAAATATTCCATAAATTAAGTATAAATTTATTGACTTAAGTCTATAAATTATATATAATTTTAATGAATATTTAAAATTATGATTAAAAGAACTATATTAAATAGAATAATAAAAAACGTAAGACCGGGCTTTGTTAATATAATTTATGGTCCCAGGCGAGTCGGTAAGACAATCTTGTTAAATCAAATAAGAGATTTTTATAATGAAAAAACAATTTCTTTTAATGGCGATACTGACGAATCGGTTACTGCCTTAAATCAAGCTTCAGAGGTTAAGCTTAGTGAGTTGGTTAATGACTATTCCATAATAATAATTGACGAAGCTCAAAGAATACCCGGAATTGGTTTATCCTTGAAAATTATTATTGATAAATTTCCAAATAAAAAAATTTTTGTCACAGGTTCCGCTTCTTTAGACCTAGCTAAAGGAGTACATGAGAGTTTAGCTGGTAGAAATATTAGTTATCGTCTTTTTCCTTTATCTATAGTAGAAAAAGCTGACGGATTAGATAAATATAAATGGAACAGCTTGTTGGATAATCTTTTGGTTTTTGGTGCCTATCCTTACATTTTGCAATTAAAAAATCAAGAAGAAAAAATTTCTTATTTATCTGGCATTATTGATGATTATCTTTTTAAGGATGTTATGTTTGTCGAGAGAATAGATCGTCCGGATATTTTTAAAAAGCTTACAGTTTTATTGGCCTGGCAAATTGGTCAATCGGTTTCAGTTAATGAATTGGCCAATAATTTACAGGTAGACTCTAAAACGATTACTAGATATCTAGATTTATTAGAAAAGAGTTTTGTAATTTTTGGTGTTTCTTCTTATTCTAAAAATTTGCGTAAAGAATTATCAAAAAGCCATAAATATTATTTTTATGATTTAGGTATTAGAAATGGTTTAATAAATCAATTCATGTCTTTAGAGACTCGTCCGGACGTTGGAGCTTTGTGGGAAAATTTTTTATTTATTGAACGATTAAAGAGTAATGAATATAGCGGTAAAAATAGTCGATATTATTTTTGGCGTAATTATCAAGAAGCGGAAATAGATTTTTTAGAAGATAACGGTACTGGTGTTAAGGCTTATGAGTTTAAATGGGGAAATAAGCGTTACGGAACACCTAAGGCTTTTAAAGATTCTTATAAAATAGATGTAGAGGTTGTTAATCGCGATAATTATTTAAAGTTTTTAGTTTAATTTAAAGATGTCTATTTTTATCGTATCACTATGATACGATTATGATTTTAAAATGATACGATTAGTCCCCATTTTTTTATTGCCCCCAACCCATAAAAATGTTATTATATTAGTAACTGAATGAGCTGATTATTGAAGTCTAGATTAGTAATAAAAGATAGTAAAAAGAGAAGTGCCCTATGTTAACTTCTTCTAATTTTAAGAGTAGCAAAAACAAGCAAGTGCTGGTTATTTTTTCTTTGGCCAGTCTTTTTTTATTTGGCTTAACCCTTAAAACAGAAGCTAAAGTAATAAGTGTTGGTACTACTACGGATACGGTGTACATGGGTGGTAGCTTAGGAATTGGACTTACTAATCCTGGATATAAATTAGAAATAGCCGCTCCTACTGCTAGTAATTTGATTCCTACTGCAGTTTTTCATTTAAATGGTGGTCAAAATTGGGGTAACGTTCTTAGCTTAACAACTGATGCTAGTGCTGGAGTTGATGAACCTAGATTATTATTTAATTATGCTAATGGAGCAAAGTCCTGGTCTATTGGTGGTTATAATACTGGTGCACCTAATACTTTTAATATTTGGGAAAACTCTAGTGGCAATTGGGGAACTCAAAGATTAACAGTTATTCCTGGTGGCAGCATTGGTATTGGTATTACAAATCCAGGACAAAAATTGGAAGTCATTGGTAATATAAAATCCTCTAATTCTTTCATGGGGCAGGGTGGTCAATATATCACTCATTCAGTTTGGTATAATATCGGAGGCTCTTTTAATACTGGTTATCTTAAACTTATTACCCCTATAGTTCATAATGAGGGTAATATGTTTTCCATAACTATTAAGGGTTATGAATATGGAAATGGCGGCAAGGTAAGCACAATAACTTGTGGTGGTTATGCTTATGGTGCTGGAAGTTTGATAGCAACTAATTGTAATACTGATGGTACAAACCTTCCTGTCGAAATTGGCGTGGAGAATAGATCTGGCACAAATTATGTTGTAATAAGATTGGGCACCCCAACTTGGAACGCTTGGTATTATAGTCATTTTACTGCTGATTATGTAGGTTGGCAGGCAAAGGATCCGTCTGGTTTTCAGTGGGTTGGAGGAGAAATTACTCCCGCTCAAACTGGTAATACTAATAATATACTTGCTGATGATTCGGCTGGAACACTTAGTATATCTAGTTCTTTTAGTAATTCATTAGCCACCACTCATAGTCTATTAGGCGGCGCTGGTAATACAGTGGTCATGGCTGATAATACTGGAACACTATACAATACCCCACTAGCAACTTTCGCTAGTGCCAATAGTTTGTGGAGTGGCACTAAAAATGGCAATATTTGGAATGGTGATGCTGGGGTGGGGAATGTTGGTATTGGAACAGCGAACCCTAGTTATAAATTAGTAGTTGATAGTGAGGTTCAGGGGTTTTCTGTGCAATCGTCACCGGGGTCACCAGTTGCTAGTACTATTAGATTTGGTGATAATAGTGGATGGAAATTTAATTTTGGCAGATCTAGAGAGTCTAGCGGCGGAGCACTTAATGCTAATAATACTGGTTTATTAATGACCATTCAGGATAATGGAAATGTTGGAATTGGAAATACTTCTCCTGGTTATCCTTTAGACGTTAACGGGCATATACGCGCAGATAGGTTTCGTGGAATTAATAGTTTGGCTTTAGATAATTACGCAACTGTAAACCCATCTTCAAATGTTTTTTTGTATTCACAACCTAATGATCGTGACTCTTGGTTATATTTAGATAGTGCTGATACTGGTAGTAATTGGGGTATATATCATCGCCAAATAGATAGTGCAGTTTCTGGTCTACCAGGCAACTCAATTGGTTTTGTCGGCGGCGGCTCATCAACTTTACAGGCCTACATCAGTTTATTAAATGGTAACGCTTTTTTTAATGGTAATGTTGGGATTGGTACGACCGCTTCAGGCAATAGACTTACCGTAACTAAGGATATTGGAAGTAATGATGTTTCTGGCAGCCAACATGTTCTTCAACTTCAAATTGAAAAAACTACTCAAGATGGAGGTTGCGGAAAAAGATCTTTGGGAATTGGTGTTATGGATGATGGTAATAGTGTTTTGCAATCAAAACAATGTGGCGTAGGTTACAATAATTTACTTTTAAATCCAGTGAGTGGCAATGTTGGCATAGGAACAACAGCTCCTGGCACTAAATTAGATATTTCCGGAACTTTAAGGAACTCTTTATCTACCACCCATAGCTTATTAGGTAATTCTGGAAACGTTGTTGTCATGGCTGATAATTCTGGTGCTTTATATACAGTAACACAAGCTTCTCTTTTAGGGGGTGTTGCTAATTTTTGGGGCGGAACTAAGAATGGAACTATTTGGAACGGTGATGCGGGGGCTGGGAATGTTGGAATTGGAACTACGGCACCAGCTGTAAATGAAAAACTTCGAATAGAAGTTCCTGAAGGTGTTTGGGGTCTTCAATTTACTAGATCGAATAATCCGGTAGGAGGTATTCATACTAATAGTGGAAAAATGTTTATTGAAGCTGAGTCGGGGGCAAGTATAATTTTAAATGGAGGCAATGTTGGCGTCGGCGCAACTAACCCAACTAGAAAATTAGAGGTTGATGGTGGTGCAAATTATCCTTTAGAAATATATAGTTCTCAAAGATATTTAATGGGACTTAGAAATACTAATGATGGTGGTGGTGGTTGGTGGCTTGCTAATGATAATGGTGGAAATTTTGCTATTCATGAAAATGGAGTAGGTGATAGACTCACTATTCAAGATGGGACTGGTAATGTTGGGATTGGTACACCTAATCCTACTAATAAATTATATGTAGAAGGTGGAGTTACTGCTTTATCTTACGGTGTTACAACTAATAGCGGTTCCTTTTGGTCTCCTACAGTAGATAAGCTGGCTTATTTTGGTAATGATTCGTTAATAGGGTCTGGGTCCAGAGCAAATTTAACCGCTTTTATGAATGCTACGGTTGAAAAATATTCTTCTGGCTCTTGGTCTTCAACTGCCTTTGTTCCAGATGCTCATAGAGGGCATCATGCTATGCATTGGGGTGGTTATAATATTGCTTCGAATGAAGATTCAATTAGATTTACTTGGTATCCTAATTCATTATGGAATCTCGATAGTGTATTAATTACAGGTTCAGCTAATGGTAATGAACTTTTTATAACAATTGAAAAGTCTGCTGATAATATTAATTGGCAAACAATACATTCCGAGTCATCAATGGGTAGTAGTTGGCCTGGCTATCATTATCTAATGACCCCAATATCTACCGATTGGGGCTATCCATGGCTAAGAGTTACTATTCGAAGAAATCATGCTCAACCAAATGGTGTTGATATAGGAGCGATAAGCATATTTGGTAACTATGGACCAAATACCCCTCTATATACTTGGGATTTTAATAGAAACGTAGTTTTTTATAATAACGTTGGTATTGGTGCTACTAATCCTGGCACTAAATTAGATGTTTCAGGAACTCTTCGCAATTCTACCGCTACCACTCATTCTTTGTTGGGCGGTTCTGGTAATACAGTAGTCATGGCTGACAATACTGGTACTTTATACAATACCCCGCTAGAAACTTTTGCTAGTACGAATAGTTTATGGGGTGG
This sequence comes from Patescibacteria group bacterium, assembly GCA_049294415.1. Classification (GTDB taxonomy): domain Bacteria; phylum Patescibacteriota; class Patescibacteriia; order Patescibacteriales; family UBA12465; genus JAEZRQ01. Next base: position 6,729 of record JBAQCS010000042.1, on the reverse strand, counting down.
AACTAAGAATGGAAATATTTGGAATGGTGATGCCGGAGCGGGAAATGTGGGGATAGGGACGACTAATCCTTTGGCAAAACTTGATATTGTTCAAGCTGGTAATTCTAGTGGTGGTAATTTGATGTTGTCTGGTAGCAAGACAAATAATGTTGCTAAATATGCATATATATCATCAGCACAATATGCTAGTGACGCTGAATCCGAGGGTGTTTCTTTGATAGGATCACTTAATGATGCAACAAATAATACAATAAATATAGGTGGAGGCATTTGGGAACAAAATGCGGCTACACAAATCCAATTTTATACTTATAATTCTATTGTAAAGCCATACGGAACTTCTGGTAATTTATCAATGATTATAAATTCAAGTGGTAACGTTGGTATTGGAAACCCATCTCCAAGTACTACTTTGTCGGTTGGTGGTAACACAAGAATTAAAGGAGACTTCTTGGCTAACGGAACTGGTTTCTTTTTTGCAAACCCTTCAGCTCATTATGATCCCGCAAGTAATATTCCTTCATTAATGGTTAGAACGGATGATGCTCATGCTGGACCAACTGACACATTATCTGGTTTAGTCCTTTACAATAGCGATGGTAATCAAAATACTGGTTCTAATTTAACTTTTGCTTCTAGGGAGCAAGCTGGAGCAGGTAATGATGTAGCTTTGTCTGGTATTTTTGGTTGGAAAATATCGCCTGGTAATAGTGGTGGCTGGTCAGCTGGTGGTTTAAAATTTTGGACAAAAAATTATAGCACTTTAGTCGAGGCTATGACTATTGATAACGTTGGCAATGTCGGCATCGGAACTACTAATCCAATGTACCAACTCCAAACTAGTGGTATTGCTACATTAGGAAAGACTAGTGTAAATGTTTTAGAAATAAGTCCTGGAGACACTCCTACTTTTATCAAAATAAAAACAGCAATTCCTTTTTCTTATGGCGCTGGAGGATACACAGTTAATGTTAAGGGGTTTGTTTATGGTTCAGCACAAACACTAGATTTGCAAATCGGCTGGCATACAGATGGAAGTCAAAATGTTTTTTATCAGCCAACAATTGTGTCTAAGGGGTCTTTTGCTCCAATTGTGCGCTTAGCTCGGGAAAATGGCAATGTTGTTATTGTGTTAAACTGGGGCAACTATTGGCCAAAACTTTATGTAGAAACAGTTTATAATTATCATCAAAATTCTTATCAAAATGGATGGACCTGGGCGGATGAAGATGTAACTGGAGATAAGGTGGTAACACTGGCATATCAAAATAATTTTGGTAATAGTTTTATACAAAACACTTCAGGTAGTGTTGGTATTGGTGTTAACCCAGGAACTAAATTAGACGTATCTGGATCTTTTAGAAATTCTTTAGCCACAACCCATAGTCTTTTAGGCGGTGCTGGTAATAAAGTCGTAATGACTGATAATAGTGGTAATTTATACGCTAGTTCTAACTCTGGTGACGCTGATACTGTTGATAGTTATCACGAATATGATTTTTTAAGATCAAGAGGCAATTGGACTGGTGACTTAAATACTCTAACTGACACCGCAAATTCTAAAATTGGTTATTATCAAATCAATGATATTAATGGCGGTGCTTATACTAATCAGCCAACTGGAGTTTATACTTATGGAGGATTATTAAATTTTAGAAATGTAAATCATAGTACTCAATTATATTTTTCTCACACTGGTGATATTTCTTATCGAACTGGTTGGCAAAATGATAATTATAGCGGTTGGCAAAGAATGTATACTAGTATGTATCATCCATTAGCTGACTCAGCTACTAATGTTACTAATTTAGCTGGTACGTGGTGGGGTACTAATTATTTTGGTTCAAATAAGGGCGGCGGTTCCTATGTTGGAGGCCAAAATACTTATGGACTCGAAGCTTATTCAACTGATGGTGGTGCTGCTGGAATGTCTTTTCATCGCGGTGGTTACTATGCCGTTAACATGGGTCTTGATCCTGATAATGTAATTAGAATTGGTGGTTGGTCGGCAGCAGCTAATCTTTGGCAACTTGATATGGGCGGCAGTGAAACAATCGCTGGTAATTTCGTGGCTGGAGGCTCTCTTCGAAATGCTGGTGCTACAACTCATAGTTTATTGGGTGGCGCTGGTAACACTGTAGTTATGGCTGATAATGCTGGTACTTTATACAATACCCCCTTGGCCACTTTTATGAGTTCTGGCTTGTGGGGCGGAACTAAAAATGGAAATATTTGGAATGGTGATTCTGGAGCAGGGAATGTCGGTATCGGAACAACGGCTCCTAGTGCTAATTTAGATATTAATGGTAGTATCCAATTTAATAAGAGTGATAATGTAGTTAAAAGATTTATTACTGCGACAACTCGGGATGTTGGAGCTAATGCGGGTGATTATACTTATCTAGGAAATATTAGTGATACTGGTCTTGGCACTTATGCTACTATTTATGAGTCACATCACGTTTGCGGCACAATTAACTCCGCCACTTATGAAATTAAAGATGTTTATTATGCTGGCGCCACAACTGATTGGATGCAGGTACCGACACATAGTTATCAGTCATATAACGGCGCACAGGACGTAGCTATTGATGTAAGAAGAACTACTAATGGTGGAGGTTTTGAAGTTAGAATTAGAAATGTTGGTGGCCCTTGTGGCACGGTTAATGCTCACGTAGAAATTCAAACTAACGGCGGCTTTTCTCCATCATCTACTACTGGAACAGGTGGAACTGTAGCTGGATACCTTGCCTCCAATGTTTATCAATTCCCAGTGGCTAGTAATAGATTTACAGCCTCTACTAACGGATTATTTATCTTAAATAGCGGTTTAATTGGTATTGGAAAAACTAACCCTTCTAAAAATTTAGATGTCGTAGGTGACATTAACGCCTCTCTAACAGTCAACGCTACAGGTTTATGTATTAGCAATGATTGTAAAACAGATTGGAATACTTTTACAGGTCTAACTATTACTAGTGCTGGTAACCTAGCTATGAGTCTAGGTGATATCACTGGTGTTGATAAATTAACAGTTAGAACTATCGATCCTCTCTATAATATTAATGGTATTAATTATTCTACTTTCGCTTCGTCTATTGCTGGTGGAGTTAAGGAAGAATATGTTGGTAAAGCTAAACTTATTTCCCAAAATCCTAACAATAATGAATACGAAACAACTATTGATTTTACTAAAGTTAAAAAAGGCAGTGATTTGTGGGTTTGGCACAAGGTTGTAGATTTTAGTAGGGATAATGTTGAAGTATTAGTAACCCCTTACGGCGAATTAGCTAGAGTTTACTATATAATTAATGGTGATAAATTAATTTTTAGATCAGATAAATCAATAGAAATTTCCTATCGTTTAATTGGTAAACGTCTTGATTGGCGTGAATGGCCAACCTTAGCTAATGATCAAAATGAAAAAGCCGGTTTTATTATTAATAATTAGTCACAATAAATAAATCTATGGATAACCCAAATTTAAATGATCAAGCCACAGTTCCTGCTACGCCAGTTGCACCAGCTACTAAAAAGTATAAAGAAAAATTTTTAATTATTATTATTTTTACTTTACTCATTTTACTGGTCGTGGCTTTTGCTTATATTAAAATCCAAAAGTCTTTTAATTGGGGAGGTGGGGAGGCAACTAAAAATAATATTAGCGTTGAAGTCCCTAGTACTGATTTAGGCACCTCTACCGTTGGAACTAAGGCGTTGTTGCCGGGCGGTAGTTTAGTTACTCCGGAGGCCAAAGTTATAAATAGTAAGTTTGAAGAAGCTAAAAATGATGCTATTCCTAACTCACCGGAAGCACCAAAATCAGTTAGTATTAATCCAGAGGATTTACCTAAAGAAACTCTTAACTTAAAAATTAGTGATAATAAAATAACCCCTAATTCTTTTACTGTTAAAACTGGCAGTCTTATTTCTTTAGCCGTGACATCTAGTGATAATCAAGTTCATGTCTTTGGTTTTTATGATGGTGCTATGAGTGCTATTGCTATGGGTATAAATGGAGGACAAACTAAGGCTGTAAATTTTAATGCACCAACCCCTGGTCAATATAGTTTTGGCTGTGGCGTACCTGGGCATAAGAATAATGGAGAGAGTGGTACTATGATTGTAAAATAATTTTATGTTTTTAAAATTTTCTTTATCTAAGAAAATAATTATCAAAATAGCTATTTCGTTAATTTTATTATTAATTTTAGCTGCTATTTATTTTGCGTCTTTATCATATTTTCACCAACAGATTTTAATGAAACAAAAAATAGCTATTATTAATCTCAGCGATTATAATAAGGCTGCCGCTAGTACAGACAAAGATACAAAAGCAACTGAAGATACGGCTACTTCTTCTAATTTTATTCAAAAAATTGATAATGAATTATCCTCTCTTTATAGTTTTTTCTTTGAACTTCCTCAATCTGACAAAACATCCGATTCAAGTAATGGAGAAAAAAGTAGTACCTTAATTCTAGGATCTTTTCCATATACTCTAAGTATTGTTGATAAAGATAAGACTAATTTACGTTTTGATGGCGTAACTAGTGCTGTGACATTCTCGTTAAATTACGAATGGACAACGGCCAGCGAAGAAGTGGTCGCTACTAATAAAAATAAGTTTAATGCTTATAGTTTTAATCAGTTTAAGGGTCCCTACAATGATAAAAATTGCCTGCAAAATAATTGCCTAGAACAAAAAGGGAATAAATTGTATTATAATGGTAGACCAGTGTCTTTACCTATTAGTATTAAAAACTTACAGGCTATTTCTATTGGTATTATTGCTAATCGTTTTGTAGTTGGGTTTACGTCTAAAAATACAGAATATCAAGCTGAAGCTTTTTATTTTGATAATTTGAAATTTTCTAAAATACCTAATTTAAAAACTATATATTCTTCTAACTTTGGTCTTTTAGGTTTTGGTGGAGAGGCCAATGATTTCCTAGTTATTTACGGTGCCTATAAAGGACAAATTTTTAGAGTTCGTGATGGTCAAGTTATTAATTTAGATAAATTCACTAGTCACAGGTTAATGAATAATGGTTTTAAGGCTGAAATTATTAAAGTTAAAAATAATAATTACGTTAATTGGTATATTACTAGTGCCACTGTTAGTAACCCTCAATTTATTAAATTGTGGCAAGATGATAAAGGGGAGATAGTAGGGGCGGTTTCTTTATTGAATGAACTAAAAATTTCCGATCAATTAGAGCTTAAGTTGTTAGATGTTACGTCTAATAAAGCCTCTTTTTTAGCCCACCTTAAATCAGATACCCAAGATTATTGGCAAGTATTTAATGACTATGGTTTTAAAAATAAACAAACGGCTAATTTAGTTACACTCCCTTTGAGTCATAATAGTAGCAATGCAGAAGTTTTTGTGAAAAAGATTGGTTTAAGTGAATTAAGCCTAGATACTCAGGGGCAACCTTTTGTCAAAACAGAAGTATCTTTCGATGGTTCAACTTGGAAAAAAATTACTTGGGGAAATAATATTGATTTCGAGCAGAAGGGCAGCAAATCATATTTTATAAAAATTATTTTTTCGCCAGTTATCAATTCGTTTTATTCCCCATTTATTGATAACATTATGTTTACTTATTTATATAGTATTTAGAATTATATGGACTACAAAAATTTAAAGACAATTTTATTATTACTAGCTTTAATTATTGTTTTAGCTACTGCTGTGATTGCTTTGTATGTTTATGAAAAGCCAGTAGTTGATAAAACCCCTAAAGTGACCCCAATAATTACTAATCAACCAGCTACGGAAACTCCAGTAGTTATAGAGAATGCTCCGATTATTTCAACAGATGGTGCTAAGACAGAAGTAGTTGGCGCTAGTCCTGTTACTCCTGATGATGTGGTGGTTGCTCCTAGCGGACAAGCTTCTAGAAATGATGTAATTCCTGGTTCAGAAAATGCTCCTCGCCAAACCGATGTTATTACCCCTGCAGAACTACCAACCAACGCTGTTAAATTAACAGTTACAGAAAAAGGTTTTTCTCCTAAAGAATTTACCGTGAAAGCTGGAGAGTCAACTACTTTATCGCTTACCTCAGGTGATTCTCAAACTCATATTTTAAAATTTGATAGTGCTAGTTTATCAGCGGTAGCAATTGGTGTTGAAACTAAGCAGACCAGAGCTATTACGTTTAATGCCCCTAAAGCCCCTGGTGAATATTCTTTTTATTGCATGGTTTTAGGTCACGCTAGTCGCGGTGAAGTAGGGAAGATGATTGTGAAATAAATTATTCTTAACAATATTATTTTTATGAACAAAAAAAATTATCTATGGATTGGAGTTGGAATCTTGGCGGTAGTTATTATTATTTTATTAGTTGTAAAAAATACTAATAAAGAAGGCGAATCAGTGGTTGCTCCTAATGGTAGTCAAGAAGTCGCTGATACCACCACCGAACCAGTAGCTGAAGTTCCAGCTGTGCCACTATCTGATGAAAACGCTATCGTAGCTGACGGTAAGACTTTTACTCCTAAAACTATGACTACTAAATTAGGTCAGAAAGTATTCGTCTCCTTTTCCGCTACCGATGAAGCTGTTCATAACTTCGGTTTCATTGACCCACAACTATCTTTTCTAAAAGTTACTTTCAGTAAAGCTGAAGGTAAAAAGTCTGTAACTTTCCCAGCTCCAGGAGCCGGAACTTATACTTATTATGTTGACGACCAAGCTAACACTGGTAAACTAACTATCAC
>JBAQCS010000041.1:0-10682 GCA_049294415.1 Patescibacteria group bacterium | reverse complement strand
CTGCTGGATTACTGCATGACGTTCCAGAAGATACTAAATTTACCATGGAAGATGTTGAGAAAAATTTTGGTGAAGAGGTAGCCACTTTAGTTGGCGGCGTAACTAAACTAGGAAAAATCAAATATCGTGGCATTGAAAGATACAGAGAAAATCTAAAAAAGATGTTCTTAGCCATGACCACTGATATTAGAATTGTTTTTATAAAATTTTGCGATAGACTTCATAACCTTAGAACCTTGGAATCATTACCAGAAGAAAAAAGAAAAAGAATTGCCAAGGAAACCATAGAAATATACGCACCAATCGCTGGCATGCTAGGAATTTGGCGCTTAAAGTGGCAGATGGAGGATTTATGCTTTAAATTTTTATATCCAGATGAATTCGATGACCTAGAACAAAAATATGAAGTTGAAAAAAAAGCTGAAAGAAATTTATTTTTTCAAAAGATTAAAAATGTTTTGTCCCCTAAACTAGAAGAGGCCAGAGTAGATTATGAAATTGAAGTTCGCTTCAAGCACTTATATAGTATTTGGAAAAAAATGCAAAATAAAAATCGTAAATTTGATGAAATTTACGATGTATTCGCCGTGCGTTTAATTGTTTCTAATATTAATGATTGTTATAAAATCTTAGGCATTATTCACACTCTCTGGAAGCCTAAACCTAATAGATTCAAAGATTACATTGCTGTTCCTAAACCCAATGGCTATCAATCATTACACACTACTGTTTTTGGGCCAGAAGGCAAAGCTGTCGAATTTCAAATTAGAACCCAGCAAATGCACGAGGAATCTATTTATGGTTTAGCTGCTCACTGGTATTATAAAGCTGGCAATAATCATGAATTTGATAGGCAACCTACTTGGTTACAAGAGATTGCTGATGTACAGAAAGAAATAGGCAATACTAATGAATTTATTAAAAACGTTAAACTTGATGTTTTTAGAGATAGAATTTTTGTCTTCTCTCCTAAAGGTGATGTTTTTGAATTACCAGAAGGCTCGACTCCAATTGATTTTGCTTATGCTGTTCACAGTAATATTGGTAATCATGCTTCTGGGGCCATCATCAATGACCGTCACGGTAGAATTGACCAAGAACTTAAAAATGGCGACTTAGTTGATATTGTAATTGAAAAAAATAGACCACACCCCAGTAAAGATTGGTTGAAATTTGTTAAAACCAAAAGAGCTAGAGATCACATCAAACAATATGCTAAAAAATCCACTCTAGAAAATATTAAAAGATTTATTCCTGGTATAAAAAAATAACCGCCTAAGCGGTTATTTTTTATTTTACTATCTTCTATTTTCTTCTTCTTGCAACTTGCCAGTTTTTCTTAAAAAGTCCTTTTCTTTCTTAATCTTCATACTAGTTAAAGCATACTTTTTTTGCTGACGCTTAGTTTTTTTAGGAACTAAGTGTTGCTTTTCGCGAGCTTTCTCCAAGCGTTTACCGTTTTTCAAAGCCTTTTTGAATTTTCTTAAAAAACTTTCAAAACTTTCACCTGGTTTTCTTTTAAAATCAGCCATAAATAACACCTTCCTTTCTATTTATTTTTTTTTCTAATTTTTCTTTAATTTTTTTCTGAGCAACTATTTCCTGAACTCCTGATTCCATATCACGCATTAAAATAGTTTCATCCATTACTTCTTTTTTACCCAGCACTAATGATATTTTAGCTTTTAAATTATTAGCCTCTTCCATTTGAGTTCTTAAACTATCAACTGAAAAAGATTGTCTAACATTAAATCCGGAGGTTCTTAAATCTTCAAAAAGAAGTAAAGCTTTAACTTTAGCCTGCTCTCCTAATTGAGCTACAAAAATTAATTCTTGCTCATCAGTATAAGTGGCCGCTGAATTTCTTTCTTTTAATTTAATCATGGTTCTTTCAATGCCAATAGCTAAACCAACACATGAGGTTGGTTTACCACCTAGACTCTCAACTAGAGAATCACAGCGTCCTCCACCAGCTAAAGCTAATTTACCACTAGATACGCCTTCGTCATTAACTGACCAGAATTCAAAAACAGTATCATTATAATAATTTAAACCACGTACTAAATAAGAGTTAAAATTATAAGGGATATTAAGTTCATCTAAATACTCTAAAACCTTACCAAAATGCTCACGACTAGAAGCTGATAAATAATCAGCAATCTGAGGAGCTCCCTCTCTAATTTTAACACATGACTCTTCGCGACAATCAAGTAAGGCTAAAGAATTCTTACCTAAATTTTTCTTACAGTGATTACAAAGCTTAGAACGACGACCTCTCTCCTTATAAAAAGCTAATAACTTATTATTATATTCTTTACGGGTATCAGCATCGCCTAAACTATTTATTTGAACATTAACATTAATACCTAATTCCTTAAAAAAACGATAAGCAGTATTAATTAAAACGGCTTCAGCCATTGGCTTTTTCTCGCCAATTATTTCTAAATCAAATTGATTTGATTCACGATATCTGCCATTTTGAACTTTCTCTTGTCTAAAAACTGGTCCAATAGAAAATAAATTAACTGGTTGAGGAAGCTCCTCCATATTATTTTCAAGATAGGATCTAATCATACCTTGAGTAAGTTCTGGGCGAAGCACAGCCTTCTCCCCTCTTTCAAAATCAATAAAATAAAATTCTTTGTCAGAGGCTTTGCGTGTTGATTTTTTGTATAAATCAAAATCTTCGATAATAGGAGTGCGCAAACAAGAAAATCCAAAAATTCTAGCTAACTCCCAGGCTTTAGTCATAGCTAAATCCCATTGTAAAAATTCGCTTCCAACATAATCCTTTAAACCTAAAAGGCGGCCAACTGTTTTGGCACTTTTTCTTTCTACTCTTTTGGCCACACCTTGCTTATCTTTAGCTGTGGCAGCAGTGGTAGTAATTTTACGTTTTGGCATATTCATTTTAGTATTTTGGTAATTTATTCTTAGAAAAAATTTCTACTTTACTTAATGGGAAGCCGCGAAGCGCGACTCTACCCACAATGAAACTTCTATTTACGGGACCAAAAGCTCTAGAATCTTGGGAAGCGTCACGATTGTCCCCAAAAACATAATACTCGTTATCTTTTAACTTAATCTTATTGTCATTGTTAGCATCGGTAATTTTACCAGGAGATAAGTAAGGTTCATTTAACTTAAATCCTTCAGGATGTTCAGTATTATAGATATAAATACCACCATCTTTTACTTGAACTTCTTCGCCAGGTAAACCAATTACTCTTTTAATAAAAAACTCTTGAGGGTCCCTAGGATATCTAAAAACTATTACTTCCCCGCGAACCGGATCAGTAAAGCGATAGTTTATTTCGTCAATTATTAAATATTCGAAATCATGGAAATTCGGCTCCATGGAAGCTCCTTTTACATAAAAAGGCTGAATTAAAAAATAGCGGACTGGTATAATAATTACTAAAGCAATGGCCGCTAATTTAACTATTTCAAACAAAAATAAAAAGAATTTTTTAAACATAATAAATGACTAGGTCTCTAACTCATCAAAAAGAGCTTTTTTAACTTAACTTTTGTCTATTCTAACACTAAAAATAAAAAAAAGCAAATGGTCAAAAAAATGACCTAATAAATAAATATTATTGACTAATATTAAACAATAAACATCGCATCACCATAAGAAAAAAAGCGATATTTTTGTAAAATAGCCTCAGAATAAGCAAAATCTATATTATTTTTGCCAGCTAAAGCGGAAACTAGCAATAAAAGACTAGATTTAGGTAGGTGAAAATTGGTTATTAAAGCACTAACTACTTTAAACTTATAACCAGGGTAAATAAAAATATCGGTCCAAGCCCCAAAATTATCAGGAAATCCAGCTTTAGCCCAGGATTCCAAAGTTCGACAACTAGTAGTGCCAACGGCTATAATTCTCTTCTTATCCTGTTTAGCTCTCTTTAAAACCTGGATAGTTTTAGAACTTATCTCGGCATACTCACTATGCATTTTATGTTCCAAAATATTATCAGTCTTAATGGCCGAGAATGTCCCCATGCCTACATGAAGCGTAACCATTTCTACGGCTATGCCCTTATCTTTAATTTTTTGAAGTAAGCGAGGAGTAAAATGTAAACCAGCGGTTGGAGCGGCAACTGAACCAATTTTTTCTGAATTAGCGTAAGCTGTTTGATAATTCTTTTTATCCTGAGCCCTGTCTTCACTTCTCTTAATATAAGGTGGCAAAGGCAAATGTCCTATTTTATTAATTATCTTAAAAAAATCTTGGCCAGACTTATTAAAACTTACCAACCAAGTACCATCGTTATTATTTTTTTCAACCGTAGCGTGAAAATTCTTAGCTAGTTCAATAACTAAACCTTCAGCAACGCGCCCTCCCAATAAACACTCCCAAGTATTTTCAGTAATATTTTTATGCAAAAAAACTTCTACTACTCCACCTGTTTTATGTTTAGTTCCGAATAACCGAGCTGGAAACACTTTAGAATCATTAACAACTAAAATATCTCCGGCTTGCAGATAATCTATAATATCAAAAAAATGGTGATGGGAAATATCACCAGTTTTTTTATCAAGCACCAACAGACGAGAATGATCGCGAGGACTCATTTGTTCCTGCGCAATTAATTCGGTTGGTAAATTATAATCAAAATCACTTAATTTATAATCCATATTCTATCTTAAACCTAAGTGGCGGTAAGCTAAATCAGTTACCATTCTACCACGTGGCGATCTGTCTAAAAAACCTAGTTGCAAAAGATATGGTTCGTAAACATTTAAAATAGTATCCATATCTTCCCCAGTAGCAGCTGATAAAGTATTAAGGCCTACTGGTCCGCCTTTAAATTTATCAATAATAGTTGTTAGTAGTTTACGATCAACATTATCCAAACCTAAATTATCAACCTCCATCATATTAAAAGAATCCTGACAAAGTGCCAAACTAACAAAGCCATCACTTTTAACCTGACTATAATCACGAACTCTTTTTAATAATCTATTAGCAATACGAGGTGTCTTACGGGCACGACTAGCTACCAAATTAACAGCCTCAGCTGCCATATCCACTTTTAACAACTTAGCACTACGTCTAATAATTTTTTCCAAATCTTCTAAATCGTAAAACTCTAAATGATGAATATGACCAAAACGATCACGAAGCGGTGCTGAAAGTAAGCTAGCCATAGTAGTCGCACCGATAATAGTAAAGTGAGGCAAGTCTAAACGCAGAGTTCTAGCACTAGGTCCTTTACCCATTACAATATCTAAAACAAAATCTTCCATGGCTGGATATAATATTTCTTCAATATTTTTATTTAAACGATGAATTTCATCAATAAATAAAATATCACCTTCCTCTAAATTACTTAAAATAGCAGCTAAATCACCACTTTTTTCAATAGCTGGCCCAGAAGTAACTTTAATATTAGCTCCTAGTTCATTGGCTATTACATGAGCTAGAGTAGTTTTTCCAAGTCCCGGCGAACCATACAACAAAACATGTTCGATTGGTTCGCTTCTTTTTTTAGAGGCTAAAATAGCAATATTTAAATTGTTTTTTACTTTTTCCTGGCCAACATATTCTCCTAAGGTTTTAGGACGTAATGAAAAATCAAAAGACTCTTCGCTACCTTGGCTATTGGGGTCAATAATTCTTTTGTCTGTTTCCATATTTTTATTATTCATAAACTAATCCCAAGTTTGTTCACCTCTTTCATTAATACTATAAGTGATGCCCATATATTTAGGGGTAGCCAAAAAAGTAATATTAATCCAGGCTTTGATACGGGCTAAAATTTCTCTCTTTTCTAATTTATTAATATCTTGATAAGTACGCAAGTCAGATGAACATCCTAACACCTCTAAATCTAATTCATTAGCTAAATATAAAGCACGTGGTAAATGAAAATCCTGAGTAATAATTAAGGCTCTCTTAATTCCAAAAATATATTTAGCACGATACATAGTACTAAACGTATCAAGTCCTGCATGATCTAGATAAATATCTGACGAAGTAACACCAGCATTTAAGAGATACTCTTTACCGGCATTAACCTCATCATAATTTACTTGTTCATGATCACCGGAAACTAATATTTTAGATACTTTATTATTTTTGTAAATATTAACAGCTTCTTGTAATCTATCAGCGTAAATATCACTAACTTGTTTTTCGCCTATAACCCGAGCGCCTAACACTATAGCGATAGGATATTTATTAACATTTTTGTCGCAATCTGGCGCAATTAAGCTAGCCCCATTTAAAACAATTAAATTAATAAACCAAATACACCATAAACCGAGTAGGAATAAGTACAAAAAATAACGCCATTTGAACCAATAAAAATTCATATATTAGTTTTGTTTAAATTCACAAATAGATCTAAAATCACAATATTTACACAGCTCTGATGGCTTAGGTGGAAAATTAGCTTTTTTTATCTCAGCAATTTCTTTTAATACCTCTAAACGTAATTTTTCCACTTCTTTATCAGTCGCCGCAAAAGAAACTTTTTGACCATTCTCTAAATAATAATAACTAAGCAGAGAAACTTTTTGACCATAAACTTCTTCTAAAAAAATCTTGTATAGAATAAGCTGGCGTTTATCTTCATAGGTTAGCTTTTCTTTGGGATTACCAGTCTTATAGTCAACTACTTCTAAAGTTCCATCGACTAATCTATCGATGCGGTCGATAGCTCCTTTAATAATATCGCCTCCGATTTTAAAAGAAAAGTTTTTTTCCAAGAATAATACCTCTGGCTGAACTGCACTCTGCCAATTAGTTAAAAATTGTTTGATAATTGTTAAACCTTTTTGATAATAATTATCTCTTTCTTCTGTGGTAGCGTAACCATCTGATTGCCAACGTCTTTCATAAATTTCTAAGATTTTTTCTTCAGTTAAGGTTGGGTTGGTTTTAGTATTGCCAAACAGATTATCCTGAAAAGCTTGTTTGGAGGCAAGTAATGGTTCTAAAAATTCATATAAGACATTATGCAGTACGCGACCAAAAATTAAACTGGCCTTATCGCTTGGAGCTGGAATCTTTAAGACAAAAGCAAATTTATATTGTAATGGACAAGTAGAAAAAGCGGCTAATTGAGAGAAAGAAAAACGATCTGGCAGCACTAGAGCTTCTGAAATTTCAGCTTCAGGAGAATCTAGTCTTTTTAAATCGCGTAATAATTCTGATTTACCTCCCAGATTATTATCAGAGCTAATACTTGTAACATCTAGACCCATTTCCGAAATAAATAATGATGGTTTTTTTTCACGAGCTCCGCCATAATCTTTAGCACCGGTAATATACAATGATTCTTTAGCGCGAGTAATAGCTACATAAAATAGACGACGCTCTTCTTCTAGATGAGCCTCCTTACCGCCTACCATCTTCTCTTTTACTAAAGCATCAGGAATACTAATTTTTTCAGAACGAGAAATAGTTGGAAATTTTTTGTCCACGGCGTTTACTAAAAAAACGTGTTTAAATTCTAAACCTTTAGCAGCGTGAACGGTCATTATTTTAACAGTATCATTATCTGAAAAATCTAAACGCAAGGCACCTACTTCTCCGGCCTCCATTTCTAAATCCATCAATTCCATAAAATCGTGAAGTCTGGCACCTGGCAAAGTTTCTTCGAACTTTTTTATTTTTTGATAAAACTGATTTAAGTAAGAAAATATTTCTTGATCACGATCAAAATCATAATCAGATATTAAACCTGAATCATATACAAACCTCAAAAATATTTTAGTCGGCATGGTTTCAGAGACCAGTGTTGAATGCTTATCTAATAAAGTTAAGAGTTTATCAATGTTAACTAAAGCCTCATTAGATATACCAGGAATGATTGAACAATTTTTTAAAGCTTCAAATAATGACCAAACTTTTTGTCTGGCATATTTATTAATATTAATTAAATCCAAATGACTAACTTTAAAAGCCGACATACTAAGTACACGGAACAAGGCTGAAGATTCATGATAATTATCTAAAAGTCGTAAGTAAGCCAAACAATCCAAAATTAGTGGCTTATAATAAAGGCCCTTGAGTGAGACAAATTGATTTGGAATACCCAATCTAGTTAGTTCTTTAACATAAGCTTCGGCCGTATCATTAGCTCTAACTAAAATAGCCATGTCTAACCAATTAAGCTCTTTATTTTGTTTATATAAATCTGCAATTTGAGCAGCCACAAAACCAACCTCATCTTCCCCTCTATCAAATTGTAAATAACAAGCTGGGTCTTGATTATTTTTTTCAAAAACTCCGCCAGCTTGCAGTTGCTTATCTATTTTTAGTTTAACCTCTAAGCGATTAGGGTCATTATTTTTAATAAACTTATAGGCGTGATCTAAAATTTCTTGGCGAGAACGATAATTATCAATCAAGACTATTTCTTTGGCGTGTGGGTAATCATCTTTAAACTGCATGATATTAGAAATAGAAGCACCACGAAACTTATAAATAGAATTATGAACCGCTATACCATCAGCAATAAAATTATGAGTGCGACTTATCTCTAAATCATAAACAGTTTCTATTTTTTCTTTTTCAGTACGACTAATAATCTCTTCATAAATCAAACCTTTATCAGACATGACTGGCAGTGACATTCCAGGAAACACATTTTGAGCGGGAATAACTAAAGATTTTAAATGTTGTTTCTTGTTTTTAGCAATATTCATTTTTACCTCGATAAAACCGCCTACTTCTTGTTGAATTTTTTTAGCTAGTCCACCTAAATAACTAAAATCGACACTAGTCATCCTAACTCTTTTACCTTTTTTAGCAGCACTAATAGGTAATCCTAATTTTTTCAAACTAGTAATAACTTTTAAATCACTGGTTTCTAGATTTAGAGAATGTAAAATTTGCGGATGATCTAAAAAACCATTTTTATCATATTTGGAACGATGGCTGCGAGCACACATTTCTAAACTAATTATAATTCGAGACTTATCGCCTCTTTTTACAGCCTGTAAACAATAAGGTGGATGGTTTAAATCTAGTTTTTTATCTTGTGCTAAAAGTCTAACGCCATCATCTACTTTTAATTCTTGATATAAACGATGAGACCAAATTTTCTTATCCATAATACCATCACGCTCTTGGAAACAAGAGGTGGGTATACCATGTTTTAAAGATAATAAAACTTCATTGAAACGAGCCTCTTCTAAAGAATCATAACAACCAACGGCTGTAATAGTATCAGCTCCTCTCTCTAATCTTAGTCTAGTAGCTAAATCATTAGTCATGCCTATACGCCAACCTAACTCTTGTTTAAACATGAGGTAAACATAGTAATAATTCTTACTCGAAATACGAGGGGTAAAACAAAATAGTTTATGATTATCCGTAACAGTTATTTTTTTACCAGACTTCAAGGTAAAAGTTAACAAACGACAATTTTTTTTGTTTTTATTAACATGACTAACAGTACTATAACTTAAATAACCCTTACCGACAGCTGAAGCAACTTCTTCACCAACTTTAATATCTTTAATTTTTTTCTGTCCGTATTTAGTTAATACTTTAGCACTACCAGGCAAGCATTGATCGTCGTCGCCAACGACTGTTAAATTATGGCTAGATTCAACTAATAATTTTACTAATTCGTATTGAGCCCAGTTAGTATCCTGAAATTCATCAACCATTACTTGTTTAAACTGACGGCGATAAGCATTTAAAATATTAGATCTGGTTTTAAATAGTTTTAAAGTGTAAACAATTAAATCTCCAAAATCTAAAAAATTATTTTCAATTAATAACTGATTATAAACGCTGTAGGCAGTAGCTAATTCTTGTAAACGATTAATTTCCTCAGCATCTTCTTCGGTTAAAGATTTAGTATAAGATAAATAATCAACATCAGAAATATTTTCATCTTTCAGTCTAGAAAAATGACGTAACATCTCTGAAATAAATTTAGTTGGATTACCCAGCGGCTTATAATATTTTAAATTAAAACGACTAAGATTTTTTTTAATCAAAATCCATTGATCGGTTGACGATAATAATTTAAAGTCGGAAGATAATCCGATATCATAAGCGTGCTCACGCAAAATTCTTTCACAGAAACCGTGAAAAGTATGAATCCATAAATCAAAATAGCCATAAGGCAAAAGAATATCAGCTCTAGCTTCTAATTCGCTAGCTGACTTCTCTGTAAAGGTTAGGAGTAATATTTCATCAGTAGCATAACCTTTCTCTAAAACTAATTGAGCTAAACGATTGATTAAAACAGTAGTTTTACCAGTTCCAGCCCCAGCCACAATTAAAAGCGGCCCCTGTTCATGGTTCACGGCCTCGCTCTGGCGACTATTTAATTTAGTTTTAGACTCAGACATAAGTTATTTATTAAAGGTTAAAACCTTCTTTAAACTATTTTCTAATTTAGAAGACACTTGGCCTATTAAAGCTAAATTTAAATTAGCATCAACAAAAATTCTCTTAGCCATTTTCTTAAGATCTTGAACGCTAATTTTTTCTACTATGGCTAAATGGTCTTCTGGGCTTAAATATTTCTTACGATAAATTGCTTGTCTGCCATACCAACTAGCTAAATCATCAGAGGCCTCTAAAGCAATAGCCATCCGCCCCTTAATCATATCTTTGGTGCGGCGTAATTCTTCAGCTGGAATTAATTCAGTAATAACTTTTTGATATTCATCAATAATAACCTTAACAGCTTCTTCTTCAT
>JBAQCS010000040.1:0-12293 GCA_049294415.1 Patescibacteria group bacterium | reverse complement strand
TTACTATACTAAATAGTTAAGTTTTAAGAAATAGTTTATGAAAATAGCTTTTATTGGACAAAAAGGAATACCTACTAAAACTGGCGGCGTAGAACGTCAAGTTGAAGATTTAGCATTGAACCTAGTTAAGGCTGGTCATGAGGTTTTTGTCTATGCTCGTTCTAGCTATAATGAAGAAAAATTACGCGAGTGGCAAGGTGTTAAAATTATTACTGTGCCCAGCGTTCCCTCTAAAAATTTGGATGCAATTACTGCTACTTTTTTCGCTTGTTTAGATTTAATAAGACGTAAATACGATATTATTCATTTTCAATCAATTGGTCCAGCTTCGATGTTGTGGCTAGCTAAAATTTTTAATCCTCGTACACCGATAGTTTTTACTTTTCATTGTCAGGATTATCATCATAAGAAGTGGGGTGCTTTCGCTAGAACTTACTTAAAGTTTGGCGAAAAGATTGGTAACTTATTTGCCGATAAAGTTGTTATTACTTCTCATGCCTTACTTCGTTACGCTAAGAATAAATATCATAATGATCCAGTTTATATTCCCTCCTCTGCTAAATTAACCGAACTAGTAACAGCCCATGAAATTAACAAATGGGGTTTAACTAAAGATAATTATATTGCTTATATCGGTCGCTTAGTTAGACATAAAGGTGTTCATTTCTTAATTAAAGCTTATCAAGGAATTAAAACTGATAAAAAGTTAGTAATCGTGGGCGAAGGTTCTTATACCGATGATTATGTTAAAGAATTACATGCTTTAGCTGGTAATAATCCTAATATTATTTTTACCGGTAATCAGAGTGGCACTATTTTAAAAGAATTGTTTTCTAATACCGCTGTTTTTGTTCAGCCATCAGAATCTGAAGGATTATCATTCGCACTGTTAGAAGGCATGGCTTATGCTAGACCATGTTTAGTATCTGATATTGAGCCTAATTTAGAGGCTTTAGCTGATACAGGTATATCTTTTAAAAGTGGTGATTATATTGATTTACAAGCTAAACTACAGAACATGTTAGATGATGAAGCTAATCTACCGAAAATGGGAGCTGCTGCCTTAGAACGTGTTAAGACTGAATATGATGCTGATAATATTGCTAAGCATACTGCCGATTTATATCAAGAAATTTTAAAATAAAGTTGTAGTCGCTAGGAGAATAATTTATTCTCCTTAAGACTTGAGAGCCTAACCGTAAGTTAGACTCTCGAATCTTAAATCGTATTTTTTAACAAATTAATAATCATAAAAACTGTAAGTCATGAGAAATCTGATGTTTGTGTTAGTTGCCCTGATGTTAGTTATGTCAGGTTGTGTTGAATTCGACGAAGTAACCCCAGAAGTGAAAGATTCTTCGGGATATACTTTAAAGATGAACGGAACTATACTGAAGGACTCTATTCACTATTTAGCGAATGAAGTTGTTTTAGTTGAAGCCGTTGATCAAGCCGGTAAAAGTGTTATTGCCGAATTTACTTTCGGCGATGGTACTGCAGTTGTGGTAGCCGATAAAGCTACTAACAAATACGCTAAAGAAGGTGTTTACAAGTTAACAGCTACGGTTGTTAATACAACACCAGCTGTTAAGTTAGCTGTAAATGTCGTTGTTGGAAAAACCACCGTTGTTAATCCGGTAAACGGAGAAAAGACGGTGATTGTTTTAGACAGTTCATTCGTTAACGGTGTTAACACTATTACTTATGGATTAAAACTGGACATTTATGGTTTAGACAACTCCGCTATTTACGTGGAAGCTTCAGTGCCAGGTAAACCATGGTCAACTTACACAAACGCAACTGAAATTATTGTAAAAAATGGTTTCAAGTATGTGAAGTGGCAAGTTGTTTGTGGTAATGGTGACGTTCGTGTTGGCTGGTATCAGTATCACACTAAAGATGGTTTAAAAACCAAGGAGTGGTCGAATACTAGCGATTCTAAGTATTTTAAAGATGGCCTACCTGAGTTCTCTGTTTATAACGGAGGTACTTATAAGCTTGGCACAGTCCCAACTGTTAATGTTTACACTTTAAAGGTTGGTACTGAAACTTTTGCTAGTGGCTCAATTATTAAAGTAACTGAAGGAGCTTCTCTAACGTTTAAAGTTGTAAATGCAGCTAATCAAGCTGTGATGGCAACTTATACAGTAACGGGAGCAAGTTCAGTAGTAGCTGACAGCAAAACAGTAGTTTATTCTACTGCCGGAACCTATGATGTGAAAATTGAGACTCAAGTTGACGCTACTGTAATTACTGCTAAGGTAGAGGTTACCAAGCCAATTGCCACAGTTTACACGCTGAAGATTGATGATCAAATTGTAACTGATGGGGCCATAGTTAAAACTACTGAAAATAAAGCTTTATATTTTAAAGTTGTAGATTCAGCAGGTAAAGCTGTGTTAGCTAAAATTAACTTTGGTAACAACACTACAGTAACAACTGATGGTAGGTCGATGTCTTATGCTACAGCTGGAACTTATCAAGTTCAAGTGGATGTTGATGCCTTTACTTTGAAGGCTAAGATTGAGGTTACTAAGACTGATGTTCCGGTGTATACGCTAAAGATTAATGACAGACTCGTTGGGACAACTTTCGGCACGGTCGAAGGAAACCCTGTGTCATTCAAAATTGTAAATAGTTTAGGTACAGCTATAGTTGCTAGTTATAATTTTGGAGATAATACCTCTGAAACAACTAACAACGCTAGTAAGACCTATACTAAGGCCGGAACTTATCAGGTTACCGTCAGTAATGGCTCTACAGTCTTAGCCTCGATTACAATTATAGTCGATCCGCTACCTAAACCAGAGATCTATGATTTTAGAATTAATGGTTTATCTATTAGCGGTACGGCTTATTTAGTTGAAGGTGCTGTTACTTCCATTAAGGTTGTTAACATTGATGGTACAGCTATTACCGCTTACATGGATTTAGGAAATGGTACTAAGCTTACTACTAATAATGCGACTGTTTCTTACTTGGCTGGAATTTATACAATTTCGGCTAGTATAGGTAACACGACCATTACTAAAAAAGTTGAAGTAACTAAATCAGTAATTGTTGATCCAATTAAACCTGAATCAATAGTACTTATTAGTTCCTCGATTTCCGGTAGTACAATTAACGCTATTTTAGGATTGCGCTGTGATGCTATTAACAATGTGTCTCTTACTAAAGACACCTATGTTGCCGGAGAAATCCCCGGAGTTAATTGGAAAGATTATAAATTATCTGAAACTGTCTTAATTGATGGCGTTAGATATTATAAATGGACTGTTAGCTCACCAGCTGGAAAATTTCGCATGTCTTGGCTGCAGATGAAAGATGGCGGAACGGATCTTTATAAAAACGGTTCTTGGGCCAATGATTTAAAATCTTTATTTTTCAACTCTAGTGAAGGTTTGTTCATTTTCTATCTGCGCATAGAAAATAATATTGTTAAACTAACGGCTAATTAAAAAAAGCAGTTAATAATAATATAATATGCCCCTTATCGCAAAATGCGGTAGGGGGCTTTTTTTATTTTTTGATAAATAATCTATAGTTACGAATGTAAATTATTAGTTGAGTAAGTATTAAACCAATAAATAGTATCTGACTTAAATTATAAATAATGTGCCAGAAGCTTTGATTTTTTTGTAAAATTTTAAACTCATCAATATAAACAATTTCACAGGCACCGCCACTTCTGGACTCTTGATTAGAGTCAGTTCTAGAGATGCTAGTCATACGATACTCAGCTTGTCCTTGTTCGGCATAATCAACTAGACTTCCCTTCAAATAAATTTGATCGCCAACCCGAACATTTCTAATAATTTTTTGTATATTAGTATCGTCGGTTAATAAATGATTGTTAGATAAATTGCTGGGATAAAAAGTATTAGTCATATGTCCATTCCAATTAGCATAACAAGTCCACTCCCCACTTTTAAAAGTAATATTAGGATCTTTGTAAACACCATTTGTAATATTTTTACTCCAGACAACACAGATATCTTTTAGATTAACTGAATTTTTATCGTGATAGTAATTATACCAAGCATTAATATTATTTTTGGTAACTACTAAACCCCAGAGTTCATAATCAGCCACTGGTTTAACGTGATAATTTTTATTTCTATAGCTAAAAGAAAAATTTTCTCTAGTCGTGCTAGTTTGAATAGGATCCCTTAATAAATTAGTAGTTATTTTATCTTGGCTAGGCAGCTCTTTAATCTTTAACCAAGAGAGTGCCATGATAATAATGACCACCACGTAAAGTAATTTAAATATTTTCATATTATTTATATTTTATCATAAATAATATAATTAAGTATAAAAAAAGGACCTCAATTGCTTGAGGCCCAGTTGCTAAAGAAATTACTTTACATTATTGTATTGTAGTTTTTCTTTTAGCGAAAATAATATTGCGGAAGTTCCAACCTTGGTACAGGTTGCGGTCCTCCTTGCCGAATGCGCGACCGTTTTTGTCATCGAGTCTAAATGGTCGAAATCCGCCCTCTACTCCAGGAGTCCAAATGTTTTTGTTCTCCATGTGCATTAGAGCTAAATCCGAATCACTTATTTCGCCCCACTCTTTTCCTCTCACTTTGTTAATTAAAGGTTTGAGTGATTGATGTGGGAGATAAGTCGGATAACTACCGGTGCCATAATTAGTTTGTCCAATATAGACATTCCATTCTACGGCGTACTGGTATTTATTAATTTCCTGAACGGAAACTAAACGACTTAAGTCAATGTAGTACCAATAACCTGCTTGTTGATCCAGTATAAAGTCCGGACCATTTTCGAAGTTAAGCTTTGGTGCCTGAGTAATGGGCCATGCGCTAGCTTTTAAAGCATAAAGCAAATGCCCCTGACCATCAATTGTGACCCAAAAGTCACCTTTGATATCACCTTCAAATTCTGTAATTGGTAGCGAACTACCAGTCGCGTCATAATTTTCAGTGGTTACCGTAGGTGCTGGTTTGCTGAAGTTGCCAGTAAATTTTGTTTCTTGGACATCTGGTTCAGCAGTAAGTGTAAATTTTTTAGGTCCTTTTCTCAAGGCAGCATTCTCTCTTTTTAATAGTGCTATCTCCTCTTCAGGAGTTAGCGGTTCCTTAACCCCCTTACACTTATTGAGCGCCTTTTGAAGGCTATCAATTTGTTCTGAGGCATAAGACAACTCATTCTTAGCATTGTCACGTTCAGCAATGGCATTAGCCCACTGAGCGTTGGCGTTCGCTAATTCTTCGTTAGCCGGTTGAGTTGTTGTGATTTCTGCTTCTGCTGTAGTTTCGGATTTGCCCGAAAAAATTTGATCTCCGTAAAAAACATAAACAGCAATTAACCACACTAAGGCGGTTACCGAGCAGATGATCAGTTTTTCAGTTCCGGTTCTGGTTGATTGATAAAGCATTATCAGCAATAAGGCAGCCAGTAAAAAAGCCTGGATAGCAATATTAAGATAAATATTCATCGGGAAAACCAAACTTATCAACCACATGAGTATTAATACTCCAATTACACAACCTACGCCTATCGCGCTGTAAGTAATAACTTTTTTCCAATTCATGATTTTTCTTTTTTTGATTGTTTATTTATTTCTTTCTAATTACCTTTACCAACGCCGAGGCGTTGAAAACAAATTCCCAACACAAACTGTTGGGTGTCAAACTGTTAACATTAAGATAGGACCCATTAAAGTCTTCTCTCATGAAACATTTAACTTTTAGGATATCGCGGTAGTAATCCCGAAATAATCCAAGACTAATTCCGCCTCCTAATTCGTAGTAATTCCTGTCGCGACCAAAATCGCGACCATAACCCAAATGGATTAATGGTTCGATGTTGACGCCATCTGGCTTACCAATTCTTTTAATACCACTTTCACCAAAGATTCGAATAGATTCTTTGTTGTAGGGTTTAATGTTGGTTAGCTCTTCTCCTTTCCAAGTAGCTAAGACGGCTGAAGCAAAAGGTTTTTGATATTCAGCCATAATTCTATTGTTACCAAACCAGTCTTGCCAGTCATCTGTAACAAAGAAACCACCAGAAATAAAGAATTCATTCGTTTTAGTTCTGGAATCAAATAAATTATCCCGGAAGTGATCACGAACGAATTTCACACCCGTGTTAATCCAATAATAGTAGGACCTTGAATACGTAATATGTCCGTACTGATCAATGGATAACCCTGTGCTCCACTCTTTACCTAGTAATGCTGGGTTAGGAGTTTTGTACAATTCTTTGGAGCCATACTGGGTATATCCCAGATAAGGTCCAATTCTGAAGTTGCCAGCCATATTAATCATGAGTCGAGCCTGGACAAATCCATAGTTCGTTTTAGAGGTTGAGTCAGTTTTTTGTAAACCAGCCCCGCCTAACATGATTAATTCTTGAGCGCTCACGCTCCAAGTAAAAGCAAAAAATAAAACAAAAAAAACGATTTTTTTCATGATGCTATTTTATTAAATTGTTAATGATACAGATTAAGATTCGAAAGTCGAAATTACGTTTCGGCTCTCAAGTCTTAAGGAGAATAAATTATTCTCCTAGGACGTTACTTATATTACCTTGAAAGTTGATAGGTTCTTCGTCAATCCATTTTTGACTCACAGATTCATTTATTACTGGTTCATCATAAGCATAGATAGGTAAATTAACTGGAGTAACTGGTTGTGGTCTAATTTCTTCATTTATCACCGGCGCAGTATTAGTTGTTAAAACTGGTTCTTGAATAATAGCTGCTACCTTCTTTCTCTTCTCTAGTAATTTTTCGGTTTGGCTTTGAGGAAAAAAGTAGATATAAGATAAACTGAATGATAATCCAAAGATGATGCTAGCTAATAAGTTTAAAGGAATATTTGGTTTAACTGGAAAAGAAGAAATAATCGGTTGGTCAATAGTGGTAATCTTAACTTGGTTATTAGCAAATTGATATGGACCCTTACCAGAAATAATCAACTCATTAACAGCTAAAGAGATTTTTTTAGCTTCACTAGGATCTGGGTGATAAATTTCGATATCAATAATACCTGAATCACCACCACTTCTAGCAAACACGGTTTTTTTCCATTTCTTAATATTTTGCTTATAGGTACCATTAAAGTAGTTACGATCAAACACAGCATCAGAAGATTCTAGAGAATCTAAGAAAGCACCAGAATAAACGACCTCAGAAATAAGACCACCAATATATTGATTACTACGAGCA
This sequence comes from Patescibacteria group bacterium, assembly GCA_049294415.1. Classification (GTDB taxonomy): domain Bacteria; phylum Patescibacteriota; class Patescibacteriia; order Patescibacteriales; family UBA12465; genus JAEZRQ01. The sequence continues at coordinate 5,095 of JBAQCS010000040.1, read as the reverse complement.
ATGGCATAAGCATCTGTAGTCATGTTAGACTGAGCAATTAAAAGACGAGTTTTGGAGCGATATTTTAATGGTTGTAATAATGTACCCGCTAAGGCAATGATTACAAAAAATAACACAATTCCAATAATTGTAATATATCTTTTTTTGGCTAGTTGTAAGAATTCTTTAGTATTCATAAGTAAAGTTTAGTAACTATGTATTTTAGTACATTTAATGTTATTTGTCAATCTATGATAGTATAATAACTCATTTTTATATTTTTGTCAATGGTCTGTGGTTATATTAAGAAAAAAATCGCTATAATTAGCGATTTTCTTTCTTATTAATAAGGTTTTGATAAAGGTCTTCCAGCCTTTTTAGGTGATATTTTAAGTTGAGAGGCTCTATCTTTTCTTTGATGTTATTTTGAATGGTAATTATCTGTTCAGGGGTAACAGTGTTTAAGTTTTTAATTTTTGAGGCTAAAGCTGCTATGTCTCCGGCTGAAAAAAGCCAACCAGTTTTCCCTTCTTCAATTAATTCTGGATTGCCGCCTAAGTCACTAGCTATAATTAGTTTTCCTTGGGCTAGAGATTCTAATAAAACTAAAGACATATTTTCATACCATTTAGATGGCACTATAACGGCCTTAGCTTGCTTGATAAAACTATAGAGTTCAGCTCCTTGTTTGCCGCCGTGAAAAGTAACTTGATCGGTTAGTTGTAGCTTGGTAACTAATTCTTTTAAAGGTGCCTCTTCTGGTCCAGTACCAACAATGTCTAACTGTTCATCGGTATCCTTTAAAGCTTCAATTAAAGTATCTACTCCTTTTTCTGGAAATAAGCGTCCGAAATATAATAATTTTTGACCAGACTCTTGGCTAAAATCTAGAGTTGGCGTAGGATTTTCTAGGACAGTAATTTTATTTTCAGGAAAATCACCACTGATCATTTTACTTTTCAAAAACTGACTAGGAGCAATAAATAAATCTATATTATCACGATAGACGTGCCAAACTTTATTATGTAACCAGCTCTCTAGTGCTGCTAAACCGCTACGTGAATAAGAGTTGTAACAATTATGGCTTAAACAGTGCCAGGGGGTATGTCCTACACAACGTTCACAAATTTGTCCGTGACTAAATAATAAATAATTAGGACAAATTAATTTATAGTCATGTAAAGTCATGACTACTGGAATATTTCTTTTTTTAGCTTCTACTAAAATAGAGGGTGATAATTGATGGTAGATATTGTGGCAATGAATTAAATCAGGCTTCGCCTCGTCTAATAGTTTAGCAAATTGAGTGGCTGCTTCTTTATTCCAAATTAAACGAGAACTCTTTTTAAATAAATTACCTTTTTGATGATAATCAATATTTTGTGAAAAATATTTACTCCAGGGTGATTTGATATTACGGTCGTCTGCCATGCCAAAAGGAATAACCTCATGACCTAAAGTAGCCAATTCACTGGTTAAAGTTAAGAAGTATTTATCAGCTCCTCCTTGAGGATGGAGAAATTTATTGACTTGAATAATGCGCATTTTGACTTTAATGTTATTTTTACGTAATATTTATGTATAAAGCATATCATTTTTTATGACAGAAAGGAATATAAGTAAATTAACGGTTGGTGTTTTAGGTATCTATTCCCTAACGGTACTCATAGTATCATTTTTGTGGACAGGTAATTTCTGGTCATTAATTTTTTTAATTTTGTCTTTAGGAATATTTGCCTACTCTCTATTTAATCGCCAGGTTGGTTTCTTCCTATTATTAATAGTGCGTACCGCTTTTGACGCCTTGGGTGCCCAAGAGCTATTTAATATTTTTTCTATTTCAATTAACTTTACATTCTTGTTGGGCGTGATGTTAATTGCTCTAGCTGCTTTAACTGCTTGGGAGAAAAGAGCTGAGTTAAAGAAAATGCCACTGCTAAAAATCTGGATAATATTTTTAGGCTTCATAGCTTTTTTATCTCTCTTCTCTTTTAGTAAACAGGCTAGTGCCGTGGAATTTTTTAGATTACTTAGTTTTTGTTCTGCTTTTATTTTTGGTTATTTAATTTTTAATACGCCCAAGGCACTGACTAATTTATCTAAGGCTGTTATTTTTTCAGCTATCATTCCAGCCTCGGTAGCTTGGTGGCAATTAATTAATCGCAGCGGTTTTTTTGATGGTGATAGGTGGCGACTACTTGGGACATTCGTGCATCCTAATATGTTAGCTTTCTATTTAGTGTTTGCGATTGTTTTAAGTTTGTTTGTGGCCTTGAATTTAAAAAAAGATTCTGTAGAAAGAATTCCCTATGGAGTATTAGCCGTTTTCTTTTTAGTGCCTTTAATTTTTACTTATACTAGAGCCGCTTGGTTAGCTTTAGCTTTTATTTTATTTTGTTTGGGAGTATTTAAATTTAGAAAATTACTACTTATTTCTATTGCGGCTGGTTTTGTTTTATATTTTTTCTTTCCAGCTTTTCAAGAACGTGTTTCCAGTTTATCGAACGTAAGTGCGGCTGATTCTTCAGCTTGGCGCTTAGATTTATGGCGTGACATGATCGTCTTTATTAAAGCCAGTCCTTGGTTTGGTTATGGCCCAGGTACCGCTTCTTTGTTTATTCAAAAAAATATTCCTCGTTTTTTAATTGCTACTGAGCCTCATAATGATTACTTAAAGATTTGGTTGGAGTCAGGAATCTTTACTTTATTAGCTTATCTATATTTATATCTAGCTTATCTTAAAAAATTCTGGCAAGGCTTTCAGCATGAAAATAGACCGCGTTTGAAAATGTTAACTTTATTTGTGGGACTTTTTGCTATTAGTTTAGCCGGAGCCAGTTTAACTGATAATATTTTAAAGGATGCAGTGCTACAATGGGTTTTTTGGTCGCTCTCCGGCGGTATTTTAGCTGCTTTAACTTTGCCAGTAAATAAAAAGGAGCCGCTTAAGTAAAGCGACTCCATCTTTTTATTATTTATTTTTCTATCCAGCTTTTTTTAGCAACTGGATCTACATAGACTGTTCCGTTTTGGAACCGTCTTTTGTAAGTGCCATTTTCAGCGTAACTAGCACCCAAAGCTTGTCCTAGATGCAATTCGTATTTTTTATCATAAGGCATATTCTGCCCATGAGAAAAAATAACATTATCAAGCATCATGGCTGAACAAAGGCTGAATTGCCAATTGTCTTTTTTGCCATAAGCATTAGCCCTGGCATTAAAGAAGGCATACCGCATGCCGGCGGCATTATTCATATTCTCTGCCCAGGCTTCAGTCAGGTGGTCATTTTCGTTCAAATAAATTTCCGGAAAATATTCCATCTGTTTTCCGTTGCACCACTGCATATAATAGCCGTGGCCGCCATTGCCGATAATCATAAAATCTTCGCCCATGGTTTCTCGTACGGTTTTTAGGAAGTAAGCATTACCTAAACGCCACTGCCTATTTAATTCGGCAGGATCATCATCTAAGCCATCTTCGTCGCTATCAACGCCATTATGATTACCGCCGTAGCTACCGATGAAACTAATGGACTTTAAAAGTTCATCATCTAAGATTCCATCCAACCTAACGCCAGCTTTCTTGTAGGCGCCTATAACGTCTGCTATATAACGTTCGGTAAAGAATTCTATATAAGAATAGCTTTTACCATGAATGTTATACCTTGGACCATCTAGACGACAGTTCATTAGAACTGTGCCTGGCCAGAACTCCAATTGTTTTCCATCGGTTCCTTTTAAGAACCATTTGGGGTACTTTTTTAGTTCGGCTACCATTTTTAGGCTCCAAGGTTTATCGTTATACATTGGGCTATGCCATTCTATCTTATTTGCGTAAGCTAGAATGATCAGTTCCGGGTTATCGCGACGCATTTGTTTTAGAGCGTCTGGTGAGTTATTGATTACTTCATGATCAGGAATAATCATGTCATATCCTTTATAGGCAGCTACCTGGCTAGCCGATAAAGTTGGCAAGTAATGCAATACAGCTGTTACTTGAGCGGTTAATAGCTCAAAACAGCTCATAAAAACGAGCAATATTACGGTTTTTTTCATTGTTAAGATACTTTTTTGGTTTCGTATCATTATATAACATTATTTTAATTTAGTCAATAGCGAAAAAGACCGACACCCTTGACAAAAAATGATAAATAACGTATAATTTCAGGAATACTAAAAATATTAAAAAAACTATGAAAAAAATTATTGTTGTGTCCGCCCTATGTTTAGTAGCTATGATTGCCTTCGTTTCGTTTGGCCGCACTAGCTATAAATCATATTATTCTGGCGATGCCGTAAATTATCAGGGTAACTTAATGGTTGCCTCAACTGATACCGGCAGCTTAGAAGTTTTTAAATTAAATGGTTCAGTGTTAGAAAGAGCCATGAAATTTAAAGCCCCTAATTCTCCAATTGATCAAACTGATAATTTCTCTTCAGTAAAATTAAATGTAGAAAGCGGTCGTTTATTCGCTTATGCTACCAGTGCTTATACTTTATATAAGTATGATGTCACTGATTTAAACCGCCCTGTGTTACTTCAAAAACAAAAGAACACTTATTGGGAATGGTATAAGAGAGTTGATATCTTTAATGATAAAATTGTAACTATTAGTGATAAGAGCGTTAAGGTTTGGAATACTAATTCTAATCCTATGGATGTTATAGATTCTTATAAAATTGATAATGACTTTGCTTCAGCTGTTCGTTTCGATTCCGCTGGTCAATATATTATTACTTTAAATAAGGATGACAAGGTTAGAGTTTATGATATTAAGACTAGAACTTATGTTAGCGAGTTCCTTGTTAACTTCCGTGATAATAATGGCCCTAGAAAAACTTATTTCGATTCAGTCACTAAAGAAATTTATGTTTTTGATGATTATTATTTAAAACTATTTAGCTTTAATGGTACTTTAATTGAAAACTACGGTAATAGTGCTACTAAAGGCTACAGTGTTGAACCGGCTGGTAACCCTAACTATGTTTATGTAGTTAATGGTAAAAGTATTATGAAGCTTCAAAGAGATGACTTCAGTCGCGGTTTAAAAATTGAAGCTGGTAATATTGTGCCAGGTGCTTGGGCTATGGATGTTAAATATGTAAATACTGATGAA
>JBAQCS010000039.1:0-19036 GCA_049294415.1 Patescibacteria group bacterium | reverse complement strand
AGCTACGCGATCTATTAATGAGTCATGTTGGCGAATCGGAAACTTATTTTAAAATTAAACAAGCAGACAAGGATTCAATTGTAAAAACTGGTTTTAAGGTAGATAACTCTAGTGAATTAGTCTCTTTACTCCGTGAAAAATTTTCTGGAGTTTTACAGGTCATTGAAAGTTAAAGAAGAAGTAAAAAAATTATTGTTTTCAATAAAAATTTTTGGTATAATGAATTAAGATTAATATTATCTTTATATAAAGTTCTTTCTCTTGCCATGAGCGAGAATATAAGACGGGAAAAAATAGTATGCCAAAAATTATTAAAAAAACACTTAAGAAGAAAACAGAGACTACTAAAAAAAGTCCAGTTTCTAAAGTTAAAAAACCTGTCGCTTCTAAAACTAAAAAGGTTATTAAAAAAACTAAAACTATCAAAGCTAGTGAGCCAGCTAAATCCAAGAAGATTGCTGTTGATGTAATAGCTGATGATAATTTTTTAGATAGTGAAGAAATAAACGATTCTTTACCATCTTTTTCTAGTTGGCCTAATTTGGAAAAACAAACCGATGATTCTTTTCCTAAAATGAGTAATTTTAAGACAGAGGCGGTCGAGTCTCCTATAGAAGATAATGATGAAACAGAAGTTGAAGACGAGCAATATGATAAGCAGAAGAAGTTTTTTGCTGAGTGGGCTAATTCGGTAGCTCCTCAGACAGGTGAAGAAAAACCAAAACTTGCTCCGGGTAAGTCATTAGGATTGTATCGCCGTATGGCTGTTAAATTTATTATCGCCACAGCAGTTTTACTTGTTTGTATTTTTTATTTTTTCTTTTCTAAATTAACAATTTCTATTACTCCTCAAAGTGAATTAATTAATGATTCCTTTTCTTTCGCGGTTGGTTCAAATAGTACCAGTACTGAAGAAGTAGATGCTTCAGCTGAAAAGAAAATATTAGGAGTTGTGAAAGAAATAACAGTTACAGCTGAAAAAACTTATCCAACTAGTGGCGAGGAAGTGGTAGGCGAAGAAACTATTAATGGACAGGTAACTATTATTAATAAATATAATAAAGCTCAGCCATTGGTTGTTAATACTAGGTTACTATCTCCTGATGGCAAATTATTTAGAATTAAGTCGTCAGTTAATGTACCCGCTGGAGGAGAGGTGGTTGTAGATATTTACGCTGACAAACCAAGTGCCGAGTCAGCTTTAGTAGCTAATACCAGATTTACTATCCCAGGACTTTGGGCAGGTTTACAAGATCAGATTTATGCTGAAAATAAAGCCGATTTTTCTTATCAAACAGAGGTAAAACATTCTTTACAACAAAAAGACATCGATTTAGCTACCAAAGACATTTTAGACGTTTTAAATTTAAAGGCTAAGAGTGAAATTGATAATTCAGACCAAAATGATATTACAGTTTATGGTGACGTGGCAGATTCTTTGATTAATAAAACCGACGCTAAATTAGGTGAAGAGAAGGCTCAATTCACCGCTACTGCTTCTAAAAAAGTGGTAGTTGTTACTTTCTCTAAAGAGGCGGTAGCTAAGATGGCTGAAGCTAGATTGTCACTGCTTGTTCCAGATGATAAGCAATTAGCGGAGTTTGATGGTGATCAAATTACTTACAGCTTAGAAGACTATAATACTGATAATCAGATGGCCACTATTAAAGCCTACTTTGGCTCCTCTATGTTTCTTAAATCAGACTCCTCATTACTTGATAGAAAAAAGATGGTTGGTTTGAATCGTAAGCAAATCGCTCAGTATTTAGATAGTTTCCCAGAAATTAAGAGCTATGAATTAAAGTTCTCACCCTCATTTATTAGTAGTGCTCCAAACTTACCAGATAAGATTAAAGTGGAAGTTAAGAATGTTGAATAAAAATAAGTAATAAATAGATATAAAAAAGCCTGATATTGAATCAGGCTTTTTTTGAGTATTTTTAAATTTAGAACAATCCCAGAAAATCACTATTACGTTTTTTCTCAATTTTTTTCTTACCTTTAAAGACTGCTAAAGCTTCTTCTAGAGTAGCATCATGATTAATAATTAGAGCTAATGCTGTAGCTAGAGAAATTGCTTCTTTAAGAGGTCTTTGGTGTAAATTACGACCAACTGCTAAGCCGGAAACGCCAGCTACTGTTTTATGAATCCAAGCTTGTTTAATTAACTCTTCAGAATTCTGTTTAGAACCACCGACACAAATTACTCGGCAAGCGCCAGCGGCACTTACTACTTCTTGAAAATTTTCCGCTACTTTTTTATCTTTCGATTTGTAAGGATATTTAACTTTGACAAAATCAGCTCCTAGAGCAGCAGCTAAGCCAGCCCCACCAGCAATAGTGTGAATATTTTCTTCATCAATTTTTGGGCCACGAGGGTACATCCAGATAACAGCTAATAATCCTTGGCTGTGAGCATCCATTATTATTTCAGAGGCTTCTTTAAGCATCTTACTTTCATTTTCTCCACCTAAATAAACAGTGTAGCCAACACCCAAAATTTTTAAACCGCTTTGTTTTTTAAAATTAACTACATCTTCTACCTTAATCCAGGCCTTACTATTTATTTTGTCAGTATTGTTATAAAGATTGCTGCGACCATTCATTTTTACTAAATAAGGGATTCTAGGGTATTTTAAGCCGTAAGATGAAATTAAGCCTAGGTGAGTAGCAAAAACTCCAATTGGTGCAGCTGAAGCAATTTGAAATAAATGCTCAGGACTAGCATCTTCTAAAGATATACCAGCACCAAAGAAATCGTCATTTAAATGCTCAACTTTCTGATCCCCAGCAAATAATAACAGTGAACCGCTGGAAGCTGTAGCCATTTTTAAATTTTTTAAATACTCAGCTCGTTTAGCTGAAGGAACATTAGCTGGAATTTTTATTTCGTTCATAAATATGGTATTATAATGATGTTAAAACTAATAATATTATATCATATCTATGAATAATGATAAAATACTGGACGAGAAAAATGAACCTGTGAAAAAAGTTGATCAGATTAATATTAAAAAATATGAAGATCCAACCGGATTAGGTGTTAAAAATTTAAATTTAGGTTGGTGGCTGGCTACTAATAGAGAGAGAATAATTAAAACTATTGTTATTACCTTATCAATTATTTCGGCTTTTCTAGTTTTGTATGCCGTAGCTGGTTATATTTTTTATTTTTCACTTGGCAAAGAACAGGAACTTACTTTAGAGCAAAGTAATTTTGGAGTTGACCTAGCTAATTACCGAGCACAAAGTGCAGCTAAACCTTTAGAAATAATAGCTGTGAAGACTGTGATTAATAGAGCTGGCTATGACTTTATTGCTAAAGTAAAAAATCCTAATAGTAGGCATTATGCTACTTTTAATTATTGTTTTGTTTTTAATGGCGGAGATAGATGTTCAACATCCTTTGTTTTACCAGGAGAAGAAAAAAGTATTATTTTATTTAATCAAGTTATACCAGAAACTATTAATACCGTTAGCTTTAAAACAGATGAAATTAAATGGCAGAAGTTAAATGCTAAAAATATTCCTGATTGGACTACCTATGAAGATCAAAGACTTTCCTTTGCTATTAGTGATATTAGAACTTCTACTTACGATGGAGATTTAAATTATTTAGAATTTTCAATTAGTAACGACTCGGCTTATGCCTATTATTCAGTACCGCTTAATATTATGGTAGAAAATAACGGGGAAATTATTGCTGTTAATCGTTATACGCTATCTGATATAAATAGCCGTGATCAGAAAGAAATTCGTTTTTATTGGCCAGATATTTCATCAATGGGCGGAACTATTAAGATTGTACCAGAACTTAATATTATAGATGACAGTGTTTACAAACCTTACCGCACCAACTAGTTTATGTATTACCGAATAAAACTTTACCTGAAAAATTTTGATTGGATAATTTTTTCAGCTGTTATTTTATTATCCGCTTTTGGTTTAATGGAAGTTTATAGCGTGGCCCTAGGTTTAGGCAGTCATGATTTAATTAATTTTTATAAACAATTATTTTTTGTTGTTTTCGGAGTTTTTTTAATGTTCATTTTTACCTTTATTGATTATAGATTTATTAAAAGCTTAAGTCTTTATTTATACTGGTTTGGTGCCTTAATACTGATAGCTGTTTTGATTTTTGGTCAAACTATTAATGGTACTAAGGGTTGGTTTAATATTGCTGGTTTTGGTATTCAACCGGTAGAATTTATTAAAATAATTTTAATTATTTTTCTAGCTAATTATTTTTCTAACTTAGCTACAAAAGTAAAAACTTTAAAGCATTTTATTATTTCAGCTACGGGAACTATTGTTTTAGCGTCTCTTATTATTTTACAACCTGATTTTGGATCCTCTTTAGTAATTATGGCTGTTTGGTTGATTATGGTTATTATGGCTGGTTTTCATAAGAAATATTTTGTAGTTATTGGGTTACTGGGTTGTTTACTGGCTGGTGCAGCTTGGTTTAGTTTTAAAGATTATCAAAAGGAACGTATTACCACTTTTTTAAATCCCGGCCAGGAATCATGTTCTAGAGATGAATGTTATAACAGCTTTCAAGCTATTATTGCCGTTGGTTCTGGCGGATTAACTGGTAAAGGCGTTGGTTTTGGCTCACAATCGCAGCTAAAATTCTTGCCAGAAGCACAAACCGACTTTATCTTCTCAGTTATTGCTGAGGAAATGGGTTTTTTAGGCATTTTTTTGGTAGCTTGTTTCTTTGCTATCTTATATTTTAGATCATTTTCATTACTTAAAAAGATCAATAATGATTTCGGTATTTACTATATTTTAGGTCTCTTAGGATTGATTTTTACCCATATGTTTGTTAATATCGGAATGAATATAGGACTACTGCCCATCGTTGGTTTGCCGCTACCTTTTATTAGTTATGGTGGTAGCTCGGCTTTGTCACTCTTTGTAGCTATTGGTATCATGCAGAACATTATCATTAAGTCAAAAATAAACTACTAGTTTAATTAATCCGACTCTTACTGTGACATTAAGAGTTAGATAGACAAAAGTTATGAGTATGATCTTAGAAGCGCAAGTACGCGAAAAAAGAGAAAAGCTCGCCCCTGATTTATTACCAGCTGTTATTTATGGTAATAATGCTGACACTCAAAGTTTGAAAGTAAAGAAGTCAGAATTACAAAAGATGGTTAGTTCGGCTGGTGAATCAAATATAATTAGTTTAAAAATTGGCGATAAAACTAAATCAGTTTTAATCAAGGAAGTTCAAAGAACTGGTTTAAGCGGTAATGTCACTCACGTTGATTTTTTAGAAGTTAATATGAAGAATAAGCTGCATACTGAAATACCTTTACATTTTGTTGGTGAATCAAAAGCTGTTAGAGAAATGGCTGGTTCATTAATTAAAGATGTAGACTCTCTAGAGGTTGAATGTCTACCAGAAGATTTAGTTGATCATATTGATATCGACATTTCTGTTTTAAAAGAATTTCATGACAATATTAGTATTCATGATTTAGTTTTACCTCATGGTATTAAGTTGTTAAATGAACATGATCATGTAATTATTAGCGTGATTCCTCCTCGCGTGATGGCTGAAGAGCCTGTAGTTGAAAAGAAGGCTGAAGCAAAACCAAAAGAAGAAGTAAAACCTACTAATGAAAATAAATAAAGATAATCTATCTGGAAAATGGTTAGCTATTACCAGGCTGTCAATTATTATTTTGGCAGCCTGTGCTTTTGGTTTATTCTTTTATTTTTTTCAACCAGAGATATTTAATAATAAAGATTTTATTACAGAAGTTAAGCCGTCTGAAGTAGCTACCACTACCACTTCTGATCAAAATTGTTTAGATTGTAAGCCACGATATTTCGATGGTATTTTAGATGCACCTAGCTCCGAAAAATCACGACCATTTGCCGTGATGATTGATAACTACCCAGCAGCTAGGCCTCCATATGGTTTAGCCTCTTCCTCTTTGGTATATGAGGCACCAGTTGAAGGCGGTGTAACTCGTTATTTAGCTTTTTTCTTGCCAGAGACAGCTCCCGTGAAGATTGGCCCAGTACGCAGTGCCAGGGAATATTACGTGGATATTGCGAAAGAAACTCAAGCTACTTATGTTCATTGTGGCGGCAGCCCCGAAGCCTTGCTTAAAGCCAAAACTCTAGGTAAAAGTGATGTAAATGAATTTTTTCAAGGTTCTTATTTTTGGCGTGAAAGCAGTCGACCAGCTCCTCATAATGTTTTAACATCTGGAGCTAATCTAAATAAATATCGCCTAGATTATCAAGAAAGTTATAGTGATTTTTCACCATGGTTATTTAAAACAGCCACTTCTACAGGGCAATTAATAGTTGGTCAAGTTGATATTAAATATCCAGATGAATATGCTGTTTATTGGCAGTACGACGCGACAACTAATAAGTATAAAAGATTTTTAAATGATAAAAGCCATGTTGATGCTAACGGACAAGTTATTACTACTGATAATTTAATCGTTCATTTAAGTTATTTTGCTGTAACTGATGAAAAATTACGTTTAAAAATGTCTTCAGCTACTTCAGGACAAGCTTTGCTTTGCCAGGATGGTAATTGCGTAGTAGGTAAATATAAAAAAAATACCGCCGAAGGCCGTACTAAATATTATTTAAAGGATAACTCAGAGTTTATTTTTAATGCTGGTATAACTTGGATAGAAATGATTAGCGACTGGAATGATTTGAAATACTAATTACACAAAAACGAATATCATTTTTTAAATCAGTTAGAAAATTGACTTTAGCTTTAGGAAACTTGGCTAAAGCCTTTTTTTTAATTTCATTTTTTTGTTCAGGATTGATTTCACAATATAAAGAGGCATTAATTGAATAATTAATACTTCTTAAAAAGTTATCAAGTTGAGTAAATAATCTTTGATAATGCCATAGACCATCAGCACCAGATAATAAAGCACTGGCCGGTTCCTTTTTAATACTAGGCTCTTTCATTTGAGCTGGCGTTAAATATGGTAAATTAGCAGCAATAATTAATTTAACTGGTGGTTGTTTTTTAAAAATTGGTAAATATGGTTGCAATAAATCGCCGGTTAATAATTTTATAGGTAAATTATTATTTTTTATATTATAACGAGCTACTTTAAGAGCTTTAACAGATTTATCTGAAGCATAAAAATGATTAGGTTTTTCTAGTCTTTCCTTAGCTACAGAAATGATAATAGCTCCGCTGCCAGTACCAATATCAATTATAGTGTCTCCGTCTTTTATTTCTTGAAGAATTGCTTCGACCATTATTTCAGTTTCTGGTCTGGGCACTAATACATCCTTATTAACTAATAGTTCGGAGGTGTAGAAGTTTTTAGAGCCAAGAATAACGGCTAATGACCAGCCTTGAAGTCTAGATTTTATTAATTTTAAGAAACTATTTTCAGCTTGTTTGCTTACTAAGTATTCCGGGTGAGCAATGACAAAAACCCGATCCTTACGTAAGGCTCGGGCGAGTAGTGTTTGTGCTTCAAAATCAGCCTCTTTAATTTGTTGTTTTTTTAAGAGGGAAGTGGCTGATAATAGAAGTTCTGATATATTATTCTCCTTTTTGTCTTTGTTCTTTAGCGGCATTTTTTAAAGCAGTTAAAATAGGATTTAAATCACCTTCCATAATCATATTTATACTATGCCAAGATTGTCCGATGCGGTGATCGGTAATTCTGTCTTGAGGGAAGTTATAAGTACGAATTTTATCACTTCTATCGCCACCGCCAACCTGGCTCTTTCTGGCACTAGAATCATTAGCTAGTCTTTCTTCTTCTTGCTTAGCAAGTAATCTAGATCTAAGAACTTGCAAAGCTTTTTCTTTATTTTGGTGTTGAGATTTTTGATCCTGGCAACTAACGGTAATACCGGTTGGTAAGTGAACAATTCTAATAGCCGAGTAAGTGGTATTAACGCATTGTCCTCCTGGTCCACTGGAACAGAAAGTATCAATTCTTAAATCAGCTGGTTTAATTTCAATATCAACTTCTTCGGCTTCAAATAAAACAACTACGGTGGCAGTAGAAGTGTGAACGCGTCCTTGTTTTTCAGTTTCAGGTACACGTTGCACGCGGTGAGTACCAGCTTCATACTTTAATAAGCCGTAAGCCCCTTGACCATTAACAGAGAAGATGACTTCCTTATAACCACCAATACCAATAGCACTAGAGTCAATAATTTCTAGTTTTAAGCCATTTTGTTCACAATATCTAGCATACATTCTAAATAAATCACCAGCAAATAGGGCGGCTTCATCGCCACCAGCCCCAGATCTAATTTCAATAATGGCATTTTTCTTGTCATTTGGGTCGTCTGGATGTAATTCTTCTTCAATTTTTTCCTTTAAATTAGCACTCTCTGTTTCTAATTCAGGTAATTCAGAATTAGCCATTTCTCTAAGTTCTGGGTCCTTTTCGTTACTTAATATTTCTTTATTTTGGCTAATATTATCTAATAATTTTTCATAATTAATAATCATGGCTACCACATTCTTTAAATTAGCATGTTCTTGAGAGACCTTAATTAAAGCCTTTTGATCACCCAACAAAGACGGATCAACTAATTGATCTTCAAGTTTCTTGAATTGTGCTTTAACGTCTTCGTACATAAAATTATTGTTTAGCTCATAGTTTGAGCGTAGGGGGCTTGACTTATATTTAAATTGTGTTATAATAAATTAGCTAAGTTCATAAGAAAGGTGTTTAGGGTTATCTATATCTGATACGAGATCCTGGTAAGGAAAATGCAAGAGTTGTGAAAGATACATGCCAGGTCGCACGGGCCTCCAATCTCGATGTATTGGATTAGATATACCCTCCCTTTCTTTCTTTATGAATTTGCCGGAAGTACACAATGTGCTTCTTTTTTTTATGCTAAAAAAATAATCAGTCATTATAATTCCTAAATTCTAGTTCACACCGAATCTAAGTAATGACTGATTACTTTTAATTTTAGCTATTTTTTACCCAATGTTACTTGAGCGATTTTTTTGATATCTTTAGTCTTTACAACCACTTCTTTCTTAGCACGAGCTTCAGCTCTAACTGCGGATTTAACTTTCTTACCTTTACGAACAGCAGCTACTTTAGCAGTAGTGTCAGCTTTAGCGGTAAACTTCTCAACGCGACGAGCAGTATCTACTAATTTTTGTTTGCCGGTATAGAAAGGGTGGCAAGCGGAACAAAGTTCAACTTTAATCTCTGGTTCAACTGAGCCAGTTGAAAAGGTATTGCCACAAACGCAAGTTACTTTGCAATCAGTGTTATACTTTGGGTGAATGTCTTTTTTCATACGTCTATTTATCTTTATATTATTTATATTTACGCATTAAGATGCTATCATAACTTCAAAAATTAATCAAGAGCTGTTATAATAACTTACATGACTAAAATACATAACATAGCCAGAAACACATCTTATTTAACTTTAGCCCTGATTCTGCAAAAAATCATTTCCTTTACTTACTTCATTATTTTAACTAGAGCGCTCGGAGTGGCTTCTATGGGGCAATATTATGCCGCTATCTCGTTTACTACCATTTTTGCCATATTTATTGATTTAGGCTTTGCTAATACTTTAACTAGGGAGGTGGCTAAGGATCAAGCTAAGGCTACTGATTGGCTTGGTAATGTGGTTGCTCTTAAAATACCCCTAAGCTTAATAACTATTATTTTAGCGGTTATCTTTGCTTTTATTTTTGGTTACGATAGTTTAAGTTTTCAGCTCATCCTTATTTCCGCTATTTCCATGGTGCTAGATTCTTTTACTAGCACTTTTTTTGCGGCTGCTCGCGGTTTTCATAATTTGAAATATGAGAGTATAGCTTCTGTTATTTTTCAACTAATTGTTTTAGTTTTTGGTTATTTAGCACTGTTTAATGGCTATGGCATTAAAATGGCTATGGCGGTTTTAGCTCTAGCTAGTATTTTTAACTTTATTTATAGCTTTTTTATTGTTAGATATCGCCTTAATTTAATATGGCGTCCAGTTTGGCAGAAAGAGTTTGTTAAGAACATTTTTAGAATTAGCTGGCCCTTTGCTTTATTTGCTATTTTACAACGTTTGTATACTTATTTAGATTCCGTCATGATTAGCGTTTTATCTGGTTATCATCAAGTCGGCGTCTATCAAATTGCTTTTAAAATTATTTTTGCTTTACAGTTTTTGCCTTCAGCTTTTACAGCTTCCTTATATCCAGCTATGAGTTCCTATTGGCTTCATAACAGAGAACAGCTAGCTTTGTCATTTAAGCGGGCCATGAATTATCTAATTATTATTTCCATGCCAATTATTGGCGGAGTAATAGCACTAGATGATAAGATAGTCGGATTATTTAAAGCTGGCCCTGAAGCTATTTGGCCGCTGCGAATTTCTATTTTGGCTTTATTTTTTATTTTTGTAAATTTTCCAATTGGATCATTGCTTAATGCTTGCGACAGACAGCGTAAAAACCTTTTATTTATGGCAATTATTACGGTAATTAGCATCTTATCAAATGCTTTCTTAATTCCGCGCTATGGGGCTACTGGTGCCAGCATGACCGTGCTAGCTACTACGGCTATTATGTTCTTCTTAGGAATTAGAGAGGTTAAACATATTATTGATTATAAAGCTAAAGAAAATTTTGCTACCTTAGGTAAAGCTTTGTGGGCGGCAGCTTTAATGGGTACTATTGTTTATTACGGTAAAAATTATTTACCAATTATTGTGGCTACTATTTTAGGTGGAATGCTCTATTTTATTTTTATGTATTTAGTGGGCGGTTTTAAGAAACAAGATATTAGAAGTGTATATTTATCTTTTAAACGTTAAATCATGAAAACATTCTTACTCACATTAGAATATTTACCATTTAAAGGCGGTGTAGCTAATTACTATAGCCACTTAGTTAAATATTGGCCAAGTGAGATGACTGTGGTAACGCACCATGATTTAATGAAGAAAAAATATTTAATTCCTTGGTTAGCGGCCTTTTTTAAGCTAAAAAATATTTTAAAAAAGAATCCAGAAAGTTTAATTCTCATTGGTCAGGTTTTGCCATTAGGAACTGTGGCTTGGCTTAATTATTTAATTAAACCATATAAATACGTAGTTATTTTTCATGGCATGGATTTTAGTTTTGCCTTAAAAAGTAGTCGCAAGGCTTATTTAATGAGTAAGTCTTTGAAATATGCCAATAAAATAGTTTGCGCTAATTCGTATGTGGCTGATTTAATTAAAAAATGGCGGCCAGAATATGAATCAAAAATTGTAATTATTAATCCAGGAGTAGATGATGTGGCTACGGTAGCTGATCCATTACTTTTAGAAAAATATCATAATCACAATAAAGTTATTTTATTAAGTTTAGGACGATTAGTAAAAAGAAAAGGAGTTGATAAAGTTTTAGAGGCCTTAGCTCTGTTGGATAAAGAATTTAATGATAAAATACTGTATCTGATAGCTGGAACTGGTGAATCGGAAATGTATTTAAAAGAATTAGCTTCTAAACTTAAAACTGAGGTTATTTTTACTGGTGAGGTTAGTGAACCTGAAAAATGGGCTCTTCTGGATTTATGTGATATATTTATCATGCCAGCCCGTGAAATAAATGGTGATTTTGAGGGGTTTGGTATTGTTTATTTAGAAGCTAATTTATGTGGCAAGCCAGTTATTGCTGGTCGTTCGGGCGGAGTTAGTGATGCTGTTAATGATGGTGAATCCGGCTTGTTAGTTAATCCAGAAAGTATTCAAGAAATAAGTTTGGCTATCAAAGCTCTGGTAATAAATCAAGATGAACGAGAGCGAATGGGTAAGATTGGCAGAGAGCGAGCACTTGAAAGCTTTAAGTGGCAAACTCAGATAACTAAACTATATAATAATCTATGATATCTATTATTATTCCTATTTATAATCAAGCTGATAAGTTAATTGCTACTTTAAATAGCATTAACATCCAAACTTATCGAGATTTGGAAGTCATTATTGTAAATGATGGTTCGCATGATGATCCTGAGCATGCTTTTACTAAATTTTTAGATGAGAGTAAATCTGATTTAACTTTTTATTTTTTTAATCAAGATAATGCTGGTGCTCCGGCCGCTCGTAATCGCGGCTTTAAAGAAGCTAAGGGTGATTTTTTATTTTTTTGTGATGCTGACGCTACTTTAGAACCTCAAGCTTTAGAGATATTGTTTAATACATTGATAGAAAATAAAGAAGCTAGTTACGCTTTTTCTGCTTTTAAGTGGGGCAAAAAAACTTTTGCAGTTGGAGATTTTAATATTGAAAAATTAAAGAGAGAACCTTATATTCACACCATGGCGTTAATTCGCCGTGAAGCTTATCCTGCAACTGGTTGGGATGAAAGTATTAAGAAGTTTCAGGATTGGGATTTATGGTTGACTATGTTAGAGAATGGAAAAACTGGTGTGTTTGTAAATTATATTTTATTTAATGTTTCCCCTGGTGGCACAATTAGTTCTTGGCTGCCATCTTTTGCTTATAAATTAATGCCATTTTTACCGGCTGTTAAAAAATATAAAACAGCTATGGCTATTATTAAAGCTAAACATAATTTAGTATGAAGTTAATTACTCGTCAGACTTGGCTAGTTTTAATTTTAATTTTTGCTTTTGAGGCACTATCATTTGCTTCATATTATTATCCACCACTTAAGTTAATTAGTGGTGTTTGTTTAGCTATTTTTGCTTTTGTAATAGCTTGGCGTAATTTAGAATTTGGTTTACTGATTTTGTTTGTTGAATTAATTATAGGTTCTAAAGGCCATCTACTAGAATTATCTTTTGTTTCTGGCCGTATGCTAATTTTTGCGACTGTCATGTCAGCTTATATATTTAAATTATTTAGAAAAGAAGAAAGAGTAAAATTGTTAGCAGCTTGGGTGGAATTTAAAAGTAAAAAGCCCTTAGTCGCTTTAGCTTTTTTTATTGCAGCTTCTTTAATTATAGCTTTAGCCGGTTCTACTAAATGGACTGATATTTTTGCTGATTTTAATAGTTGGTTATTCTTTTTAATTATTTTTCCAGTGACAGCTGTTTATTTTCAAGCCAAACAAGAAGTTTATAATCGGTTAGTAGTCATAACAACAGCCGCTTTTTTATGGCTTGGCTTAGAAACATTTATAATTTTATATTTATACTCTCACAATATACCAGTTATATCTGATGTTTATTTTTGGCTACGTAAAACTGGCGTAGCTGAAATTACAGCTACCTTAAATGGCTTTCCACGTATTTTTTTACAATCACAAATTTACGCTGCGGTTCTAATACTGATTACGACTTTTAGTATAAAAAGTAAAAATAAAAGTATTTGGGTGATTACGTCCTTGGCTTGGGGTGTAATTTTTTTATCAATGTCACGTAGTTTTTGGTTGGGGTTACTCGCTTGTTTGCTTCTAGGATTAATAATTAGTTGGAAACAAATAGTAAAAAATTTATTGTTTATTATACCTACCGCCTCACTTGGAGCAATATTAATATTTTTGGTAGTAATTTTTCCAATTCCTAAAGCTGGCTCTTTTTCCTTAGATTCTTTTGCTGGTAGATTAAATACCGGTGAAGCCGCAGTTGCTTCAAGATGGTCGTTATTACCAGTTTTAGCCGAGGAGATAAAGCAGAGTCCTATTTTAGGCAAAGGCTTTGGCTATAGTGTAACTTATCAGTCTAGCGATCCTCGCGTTTTAGCTAATAATCCTAGCGGGGAGTATAATACCTATGCTTTTGAATGGGGGTATTTAGCTTTATGGTTAAAACTAGGAATTTTAGGATTAATCAGTTACTTATGGCTACTTGCTCAAAATGTGATAATAGGCTTTAAACAAAAGAATTTTCTATTTTTGTCATTAGTTTTAATTGGTTTAATTCAAGTATTTACTCCTTATTTAGATCACCCCCTAGGAATCGCTTTGGTAGTTTTAATAATTGTTCTGACTGAGTCTTGCTTAAAACTAGAAAATAACGTATATTAAATTGCATAAATTCAAATAAATAAATTACTATGCCTGAACAAATCATGACCCAAGAAGGTTACGACAAATTAAAAGAAGAGCTCGATTTTTTAAGCAAAACTAGAAGAAAAGAAATTGCTGAACGTATTGAGCGCGCTAAAGAACTTGGTGATCTTTCAGAGAACGCTGAGTACAGCGAAGCTAAAGATGCCCAAGCCTTAAATGAAGGCAGAATTATGGAACTTTCTAATACTTTAAAGAACGTGACTGTGGTTGAAAAAGCTACTGGTAGCGATCATATTGTAATGGGTTCCAAAGTAGTAGCTAAGGTTAATGGTCAAGAGAAGGAATATACTATTGTTAGCTTTAATGAAGCTGACCCTTTAAATGGTCTGATTTCTAATGAATCACCATTAGGTGTAGCTTTTATTGGCAAGAAAAAAGGTGAAACCGTTGATGTAGAAACTCCTCGCGGTTTAGTACAATATAAAATAGTAAAAGTAATCTAAATAATTATATGGATAGTGTTAATCCAATTCTTAATGCTGGCAGTGAAAGAGAAGACCGTTTACGTAAGCTTGAAGAATTAAAAAAATTAGGTATTGCCACTTATCCAGCTTCTGTAAAGCGCGATTATGCCATCGCGGATTTTATTGTAGATTTTGACGGGTTGCTAGAAAATAAAAAAGAGTTTTTTATTGCTGGTCGTTTACGCTCTAAGCGTGAACACGGTAATTTAGTTTTTGCTAATTTAGAAGATGCTAGCGGTAATATTCAGTTAGTTTTTTCTAAAAAAGATTTAGGAGCCGATAGTTATAAGATATTTATAAAATTTATAGATACGGCTGATTTTATTTCTGTTAAAGGTTCAGCTTTTTTAACTCATAAAGGAGAAAAGAGTTTTTTTGTAACCGAGTGGACATTACTAACTAAGGCTTTACGCCCTATTCCTGACGCTTGGTATGGTTTAAAGGATGAAGATGATAGATTACGCAAACGCTATCTTGATTTACTTTTAAATCAAGAATTACGCGATATGTTTTATCAGAAAGCTAAGTTTTGGGAAACTACTCGTAACTTTATGAAACGCCACGGTTTCTTTGAAGTAGAAACCCCAACTATTGAAGTAACAACTGGCGGCGCTGAAGCTAATCCTTTTAAAACTCATCATGATGATTTTGATATTGATGTTTTTATGAGAATTTCTGTTGGGGAATTATGGCAGAAGAGACTTATGGCCGCAGGATATGAAAAAGTTTTTGAAATTGGTCGCGTTTATCGTAATGAAGGATCAAGCCCCGATCACTTACAGGAATTTACTAATATGGAATTCTACTGGGCTTACGCTGATTACGAAATGGGTATGAAGTTATCTCAGGAGTTATATCAAGAAATTGCTACTAATGTTTTTGGTAAAACTAAGTTTACTACTAAAGGCATGGAGTATGATTTAGCTGGTGAGTGGCCAAAAATTGACTATAGAGCGACTGTTTTAGAAAAGACGGGAATTGATGTCTTAACTGCTTCTGAAGATGAAATGAAAGCTAAGTTAGAAGAATTAAAGGTTAAATATGAAGGAGCTAACCGTGAAAGATTAATGGACACTCTTTGGAAGTATTGTCGTAAATCTATTGCTGGCCCAGCTTTCTTAGTTAACCATCCAAAACTTGTTTCACCACTATCAAAAGCTAAAACAGATAACCCAGAGCTTACAGAAAGATTTCAAATTATTATTGCCGGTTCAGAAGTTGGTAATGGTTTTTCAGAATTAAATGATCCAATTGATCAACAAGAAAGATTTGCAGCTCAAGAAAAATTAATCGATCGTGGCGATAAAGAAGCAATGATGCCTGACTGGGAATTTGTAGAAATGCTAGAACATGGCATGCCACCAACTTGTGGTTTTGGTTTTGGTGAAAGATTATTTGCCTTTATGGTGGATAAACCAATTAGGGAAGTGACTTTGTTTCCGTTGATGAAGCCTAAGGCTGAATAAAATAAAAAACTTTACAAAGAATGGTTGTCCCTATATAATTTTTTAGGACAACCAAGTATTCGGGGATCGTCTAATGGTAGGACAACAGGTTCTGGTCCTGTTTATTGGGGTTCGAATCCCTATCCCCGAGCAAATTGACAAAATAGCACATTTGGTGCTATTTTTGTTTTACAAATAAGTACTATTAACAACTAAATAATTGAACGCATGAAAAAAATTTATCTTTATGATTTGAACATGCCGTCGCTGATGGCTTTTGTTTGCATAGAAATACAGGAAAAGGGCGTGGAGATAATCCATGTCGACAAATTAACCTGGATAGATGATGATGATAATTATCCAGTCGTTATAAATCCATTATCTTCTCTCAGTGTTGCGCACTGGGAAGGAATAAAACAATTTATCAATCACCCCTCTGACAGAAAAATAATCATGGTCACTCCTGATTATTCAAAAATACAACTCGAGGGAATAATCGGAGTACATCCGAACGTTAAAATTTTTGGGCATGAAATTGATTTTAATTTGTTATTTAAAGAATTAACCGATTAATGAAAAGATGATAAATCATGGAAATTAAACAAGGTACCAATAGATTTGTGTTAGTTTTTAAGTACTTTGTTATTAAATTTCCAAAGGTTAATAAATCTTTTTTTAGAAATTTATTAATAAATTGCTTAGAATTTTTCTGTTTTATTATTTATCGCTCTGATTTTTGTATGCCAACCTACTTTTCGTTATTAGGGTTTGTTAACTTTCAAAAAAAAGGGAACAAGACTAGCTACTCCGACAAAGAGGCGTGTTATTTAGTAATAAATATTTTAGATGCGTGTCTTAAAAAGTACATAACCGAGAATAAGATATCTGATCAAGATAAACTTATTCTTGGTCACGATACATCATCGGTACGAAATTTGTTTTGGGATAGCGATTGTCTAAAGACGATTGATTACGGCAGTTGGCCTATGTTTAAATTTGTTATAAAGTCGAGAAAAGAGCTTATTCTCAAAAAGCCTGCTTAATATGCGGGCTTTTTTCTTACCAAAATTTCCAATTCCATCCTAGTCTACGAGTAGTGTTGACAAAAAGCATGCTTATTAGTATACTTTTTTGTTATATTAGATCATTAAAATAAAATTTATTGGTTTTCAGAGAAGATTTAAGTCTTTTGTGAAAACCAATAAATATATAAACATGAAACATGTAAGCGATATTTTTATTAATAATGGTGATAAAGTAACCATTAGTTCTCTAAAAGATTTACAAAAATTACCAGATAAATCCATTGTTGTTTTATTTGATAATTCAAATTATATTGAAGTAATTTATTTGTATATATTACATAAACTCGATATGTATTTAGAGAATAGCGCATATACTGAAAAGGCAAGAGAAGGCTATTTTAATACTTGTTTTAATATCATTCCAACGCTTATTCAACATCAAGAATGTTTTCTGGCAGGAGGGCAATTTTATTCAAATGGAGTATCTAATGTTATTCCAAAAGAAATAGAAATGGCCCATAAAAATTGTGTAAAAAATATTAGTAGCTTTGTGTCAGGCATCTTGTCGACTACTCCATATTTAAATAACGAATTATTTCCGAAAGAGAAACTTCTTTTTATGAAGCATAATTACGGTAATATGCTAAAAATCTTAGATAGACTATTTAAATAAACCAATAACTAAAAAATAGGAGATTAATAAATGAAACCAGACTATCGAAGTTCTAAAGTACGCAGAGGTATGTATGAGGAGCTAAACCGCTTAATGGAAGAAGGCGAGCAAGCTATTTTTAATGGTCAGGGGGCTAATCTTTACGATTCAGCTACGCATTACCATTTGATGAAGAATGGCTGGGAAATAATGTTCCCGTTAAAAAAAGAGCTTTGGCCAGACCAGTTTAATAAATTTTTAGCTGATGGTAACTTGCCTTGGCCTCAGTATTCCACCTACTCTTATATCATGAGTGTTTTAATGCCACCATTTATAGGTTCGTATAATTTATATTTTGGTTATGCTGTTATTGAAGGTAAGCTAATACGGACTACCTTCTTTGCTATCGATACCATAGTTAAATATCAAATTATGCCTCAATCTATGGTTATCGACCCTTTGTGTGTAGCACATGGGATTACGCCAGACTATTATATTGGTTGTTGGGCGGAGAAACAGGACATTGATAATTTTATGATTTTAAGAAAAAATCCTTTGGAGCTTTTTGTAAATAGAAAAAATAAACAAGAGCATCAGGAAAGACTCCATGATTCTTACATGGAAGCTTACAATCTTCAAATGTACCATGAACCTGGATATTTTCCGCCACAATTAATTAAGTTTTGCGAAGAAAATGATTTGTATATTCCTCCGCAAGAAAGAAATTTTTAAAAAGCGTCCGTAAAAGAAAAGAGGTAAAAACTACCTCTTTTTTTCTTGTAAAAAAATTATAATCTTATCTCGTTTTCCGGGCAAATACAAAAATAGACTAATTTTAGTCCATTTCTGGTTATATTATTGACATAAGTAGATATTTATGATATAATAATCTTGTTATTAAATCGAACATTAACACAAAAATTAATAGAAAATGAAAGCAAGTATTGCGAGTTTAATCAATGCCAATCCTTCTGGTTTATTGGAACTTAAATCGCCCATGACTATTGATGTTTATCGTGAAAAGTCAGGGTTTGAATTAAAAAAAATCGTTACAATTTATCAGTCGGAAAGAATTAGTGGCAACCGTAAGGGTTGGTTTGCTTTTCCTAATAAGACGCTGGAAAATTTGGTTATGATTCAGAAAGAATCGAGCGGTGACTTATTGGTAGTTTATATCGTGGAAACGATTAAAAGTGGCCAAATTTACTGTCATCTGCTTTTGACCGATGAAGCTTACCGGAAAATACTGAATGATAAAAATCAGTACATCCTTCAGGTGCATCAAATGTACACGGAGTTCTGGCAAGATCACATCGCTTTAAACATGGCTAATTAAAAAGCGAAAAATCTAGCCCAAATAAAGCCCTGCTAAAAATTAATTAGTAGGGCTTTTTTCTTATAAAAAAAATAATAATTTTATCTCTATACTC
>JBAQCS010000038.1:0-9904 GCA_049294415.1 Patescibacteria group bacterium | reverse complement strand
GAGTATCCTTTTTAAGGTACTTTATATTACAAATGCCAAATAAAAAATATAGTATTTGTAAAAAAATTAGTAATTTCATTAATAATGAAAATAAGAAGGATAGACTTCATTGCGACGTTTCAAGTAACTCGATTCATCGTGGCTGGCTAGTTTTTTTGGTTGTAATGATTATTTGGTTGACCTCTGCCTTACTATTGGTTCCAGTTATATTTAACTTTGTTGATAATTCCAAGATTAGATGGGTTATTTCAATTGTTTTAGTTCCTATTTTTTTAACAATTATTATAAAAATGGTTTCTATTCAAAAAACTAATAAGTCAATTGAATCATTAGATGATTTTAGCAATATTTTAGATGAAAAAATAAAAGATTATAAAGAAAAAAAAGGAATAATAATTTTCGTTGACGACCTAGACAGAGTATCACCAAGAATTGCAAGAGAAGTTTTGGATAATTTAAGAACCTTTTTTGATAAAGAGTATATTTCTTTTATTGTCACTGGCGATCATACTGTTTTGGAGAGATCTTTAGGTAAAGAATTAGTGCCAGATTTAAATCCAGCTGAACAGTTAGAGGAGGGAAAACGCTTTCTTAAGAAGATATTTAATGTATATTGGAGACTTCCTTTGCCGATAGACCCAGAGATGGATATTTTTTTGGACGATTTATTTAAAGAAAAAATAAGTGACCTAAATATAATATTTAAGAATGATGATAATCTAATTATTTTTAAAAAGTATTTAAAGAAATATTTTGATAAAAATTTTAGACAGATTATTAGATTTATTGATTCTGTTATTTTTACTTTCAATATAATAAATAGTCCCAGCGATGAAAAATCCGATAATGATAATAAATACTTTGAAGATTTAAAAAACAATCCATTATTAGTTGTCAGAATTTTGATGATTCAAGAATTATGTTCCCCACTATTTGAACTAATTGTTAATGATTTTGAAAATTTATCAAAATTAGAATACGCTGCCGATAAACAGGATTTGCCTGAGGTTAATAAAATATTTGATGAAATGAAAGATAGTATTACAAATTCTCAAAGAAGCTTTATAGAAAAATTCATTTTTGAATCTCCAAGATTCTTTGAAAATAGAATTTTGACAGTTTCTGATTTAAGGCCTTTTATATATTTGGCCGCTGATTCTGGATTCGGTGATTCCAGGGGGCCATCATCTAAAGATTTTTCGGACATTTTTAATAGCGAAGATGTTCAGCAAATAAAACAAGCCTTGATTGGTAGTGGGCAGAAAAGATTAAAAGAAGGTGTTTCTAAATTTATTGAGATTTTTAGTTTAATACCAGATAGTAATAGAAAATATACTGTGTTAATAGTAATTTTTAATGTTTTGTTAGATATTCCAGAATATAAGGAAATTAATGACATGTTTTTTGAAAATATAAAAAAACTAGATTTTGCATTTTTAATAGAATTAAACCCAGAAAAGAAGTCAGGTTTAAATAAAATATTTAGGTTATGGTTAGATAAATTTAATAATTATGATCTAGAAGAGTATAATAATATTTTTGTTTTTTTTAGTCCAGATGATATAAAAAATATCGAGCTAAAAGAAGGTGATAAAATTGGCTATTTTGGTTCTTCTATTTTATCTAATTGGTTCATACAGTATTATAAGCAAAATAGTAATGATGCTTTATCAATCTTTTACCCTAAAATAGAATTTTTGAATGATGAGGCGGTAAAAAAAGGTCTGCAAGATTTATTCGTAGATATAATAAATACTGTTGTATCCGAAAGTAACAGTAATTATAGGGATTTAAGATTTAATTTATTGATTAGGTTCGCTAATCAGGCAAGTATAGATCTATTAAAAGATAAGATTTATAAAGAGATATCAAAATTAAATCATGAAATGTGGGGATTTATTTCTTCAGAAACCGTCTCGTCTACCAATTTATTTCCATTGGAATATTTTGAATCAGCTATAATTGATTCATTAAATAATAGTCAAGGAAATTTTGAAACAATTTTTAATATTTTAAATTATGCTTCAAATAAGTTAAAGTTAAAAGTTAATGATTTTTGGGATATCATTGAGTCTAATTATTCGGAATTGTTTGTTGATAATATTAATAGAGTAATAGATAGTTCTACTTATTTATCAATAGCACCAGATTCGGGTAATGCTGGTAAATTATTTTATAAACTATTGTCTAAGATAAAAAATTCTACAGATGATAATTTTAAATTTAACGCATTAACATATTTGAATCGTTCAAAGTGGTTATGGAGCAATTTAAATAAGGTTGATAATAGAAAATTTGGATCTTTAAAAAGTGGTGTTAATCAGAATATTATAAATAATGTAATTAGTGTTGTTGATTCTTGGGGTAAATAAAATTATTATGGACAATATTGATAAAAATTTAGAATTTAAAACATTTATTTTTATAACTCTTTTAGGAGGTTGGTTATATTTAGCAAGGACTTATTTAGCTATGTTGCCACTAAAGAAAAATGATGTTTATTCTTTTACCTTAGTAATAGCTAGCTATATAGTTTTTTACCCAATGCTGTTACTAGGATTAATGCTTGTTTACTCCGCGATGTATCAAATTGAGGAAAATGAAGAAAAAATAAAAGAACTAAAGGATAGATATAGTATAAATTCAAAAAAATTCTTTGAATGGTGGCCATCAGTATTTATTATGGGCCCACCGTTTATTTTAATTTCTTTTTTAGAGAATATTTATACATCAATTGGATTAGTAATTATATTTCTGTTAGTTTTTGTAATTAAAAAAATATTTTTTGGAAAACTCATGTCATGGACAGATGTTAAAAACCATTACCGTAAATTTTCTTTACCATTTTTTGCTTATTGTTTTTTCTGTATAGCACTTCTTATATTACATTTATATAAATTTATTACATTTGTTAGTATAAAATAATTGATATTATATTATTAGATACTAATTATGATTAACGAGTGTGAGCTACGTGGGGTAAAATAAGAGGGTATGATGGGGGCTTTAAAGCTGATGAATATGAATAATGATACAAGATTTATTATGGCATACAAAGGTATGCCAGCAAATATTATTATAGGTACTTCTGATAAAATAAAGAAATATAGTAGGTCAGTAATTTGTATTAAAGAAGATGATAAAATATATAAAATTATTTCTTTTTCTTCTAGTCCAAAAGATGGAAGTATAAATGTATTTTTTCCTTATTGTAGTGAGAAAGATGCTTATATTTTTCAATTTAAGCACATATATAAACCTGGAATTGAAAGAATAACTAAAAATAATCTTAGAAAGGAATATACAGTAAATAGAGAAACAAAATTATCTATACATAGCAGTGGTTTCGTTCAGTTGTCTGGTAACGGAATCAAGTCTGGTATAGATTTAGAAACTGGTAGCCCAAAGGGTGTTGGCGTTTTTTCTTCTCCATTGTCCCAGCCTGTAAATAGCGGACCAACAACAGTATTCTCTTGTTGGAATATAAAAAATGGATTTGAAGAATTGACAAAGAAAAAAAGTAATACCCAATATATTGTCTTAGATAGTAAAGATTTTCACGATAGGCCGACAAAGAATAAGGGCACCTCAACTAGATATACATTAGAATTTTTTATATTTCCATCAGAGGCAAATGAATATGTTTATGAGCACAATGGGGGTTGTTTTATTGATCATAGAATGGATACATATATTCATAACCCAGGAGTACGTTTTACTCATCCTGTTTTAGATTTTAAAAATTTTAATGGCGTCGTTGCTGTTTTTCCTTGCATAATAAATGATAAAATTGGAGAAAATGAGCCTTCAGGTTATTTTTTATCTAGTCCCGGAGGAAGATCTAATATAAAAGAAGATTCAGAAGGTGGAAATATATTTATGATAAGATGCCCGAGGAAAACATTGAAATGTGATGAAGATAAAGAATTTGATAGTTTAGAGTTTAAAGATTAGATTATATATTAATGAAAAATTTTCATGTAAATATTATTATTAACGAAAAACCCGTACCTCTTTTTGTTATTGGCTATACATCGGATGGAGGTTTTTTTGTCAAAGATTTAATAAACGATAATAAAAAATTTGTTATATCAAAAATTACTATCCCAGAAAGAGTTATGAATACATTTGGTAATCACCATATATATCTAGATAAATGTAAGACGTACTCATCATATAATTCTCCAAAAATAACCCACCACGTCGACGGTAATTGTCATATTTCTGGCCATGGTATTATTTCTGGTTTTTATAAATTTTTTAAAGGTGCAAAGGGAGTTTTTTCTAAAAGCATAAATCTTAGAGAAAACAATAATGATGGAGGGCCTATTTTTATCTTTGGAATAAATAATATAGAAGAAATTAAAAAATTAAATATTAAATATAAAAAGGGGATAGATATAAAAGAAAGAGATGTTATTATTGATAAATATTTTAGCAATCCGAATAGTCAAAACTTTTCTTTCATTTTAGAATTTTTTTATTTTTTGAAAAATAAAGATAATCAATCGTTTTTTTCTGATAATTCTTTTTCTTTTAAGCATAGAAATTACGGAATAATTCCGCTCAAATATCTTCCTTGCCCTGAAAATTCCCCTGGTTACATAGGTATTTTTACAAGAAGAGTTGCTCAAGATTTGTCGGATGGAGAGAGAAACTTTTCCTTTTCGTTTAGTGGCGGTGTTGGTATGATGAATGAAAAAAAAGAATTTGAGGAAATTTGCGTTTCGTATCCTTTTGATGAGAAGTTTTTAGAGGGGCAGAACGTTCGTAATCTAGACTTAAAGTTTTTTAATAAGCTAAAATTTTTCATTGACGATGTCCTTTTTGGTATTAAGAAGTTTTTTCATTAAATAACACTAAAGTATATATAAAATTAAATAGAAATTAACCCCTTTTATAGTGTCTCATTCGTTTCATTTTTTTAAAAAAGTCAATCGGGCCACGTTATTTAATTACTTAAAAATTTCTGTTATAAATAGTATATATTTATAAAATACCCATTTTAAGATATAATTAGCTCATATTAAAATTATATAAAATATGGATTTAAACAATAAAGTAATAGTTATAACAGGTGGGACCAAAGGCTTTGGTAAATCGTTAGCCTCTTTTTTTAAAAAAGAAAATGGTCAAGTTATTATCTCTAGTGACAACATTGAAGATTTAGAAAAAGTAAAACACGAGATAATTAATGACTCTTATTTGGCTGATGTAACAAAGCTAGAAGATTTGTTTAATCTGGCTAGTTACGTTCAGCGTAAATATGGAAGAATTGATATTTGGATTAATAATGCTGGCATACAAATAGCCCCAAGTCTGATTGAGGATATTGATGTTGTTAAACTGAAACGCTTGTTTGATATTAATTTTTTTGGGTATTTTTATGGTTGCCAAGTGGCCCTTAAACATATGAAGCAGCAGGGCAGTGGCTTAATAATTAATATTAATTCAACCGCTGGTTTGGATGGTAAACCAATGATTAGCGCTTACTCTTCTTCAAAATTTGCCATCAAAGGTTTAACTGAATCAATTAGAAAAGAAGTTAATGATAATATTAAGATTTACGCTGTTTATCCTGGCGGCATGCAAACCGACATTTATCAAGAAAAATACCCAGATGATATTAACGAATATATGCTAGTTGATGATGTCGTTCAAAAAGTTATTGATAATTTAAAGAGTGACAACCCTAATTCCGATTTAATTATTAAGAGACCAGTTAAATAGTTTTAAATCTAGTCTTCCAGTCCAAAATTCTAAATGCACTCATGATGTGGAGATCTGTTGACAAAAATAATATCTTTATAGTATTATTCTTTATTACCTTAAAAAATAAATATAACTAAAAAATAGGAGGAAAGTGCAATGAAAGTATTATATTTAAATATAGTAAATAAACAAGGAGCTTCTTGGATTGCTTTTGAAAAAGAAGACACCTTACCATTTGACTTGCCAGCGGGAACTATTTTTGAAGATGTAACAGGTTTTCGTGGGGTCGTAGAAAATCCTTATTACATATGCAAAGAGAATAAATTTGTTACAAATATCCGCTTTGAAAATGTTGAGAACTTCCAATTAAAGAAACTTTTTGGACAATTATTAGAGGGTGGTTGGAAGGTATTATGCAAAGATGACCATTTGATGGCAAAAGATGGATGCAATATGTAAACTATAACTGTTTACTTGAGACCCTGAAGCTAACAAAGTTTCGGGGTTTTTAATTTGTTTAAACTAATTTTAATAACAGGGAAGATATTATATAATTCTGAAAATATGTAATCCGCGGCCTTAAATTGACAAAATTATAACATTATGCTATAATTTTTTGTTAATAAATAGTTTGTAAATTTGTATATTAAAAATAGAAAAAGATGACAACAAGAGAAAAACTTATTAAAATGTTGGTTGATAATGGTATGTTTGAAAGCCAAGCCAAAAAAGTTTTGGAGATAGCTATTCCAAAAATTGAAGAAGCTACTTCTAATCATGACTTCACATGGGACAGGCCAGCCGAGGAATACCCGGAGTCGCTTTATGAAATTATGTGGATTTGCGTAAAGGCAACCGCCAAGGATTGGCTTGCTGAAAACGCTCCTCAAGCCTGGTTTCGCCCTATGTTTGACTAAAGAGAAAAAGGTAACTCGTTCACCTTAATCAAGAACGACCAAGACGGGTCCACGGACCCGTTTTTGTTTTAAGTAGCTATTTATTCTTAAATAATCAATTTTAAGTTATAATAAACCCATATGATTAACCTAAAAAAACGTATGTTATTCAAAGCTGATTTGCACACCCACACCATAGCTAGCGGCCATGCCTTTGGTACTGTTTTAGAAAATGTTACAGAGGCCAAGAAAAAAGGCATTTCTTTGTTGGCCGTAACTGATCACGGGCCAGCTGCACCAGGAGCCCCTCGCTCTGTTTATTTTAAAATGGGTCGTCGACTCCCTAAAGTAATAAATGGAATCAGAGTATTATTTGGAGTTGAAGCTAATATAATTAATGAAAATGGAGACTTAGATTTACCAAATAAAATTTTAGATAGGTTAGATTTAGTAGTAGCTGGTTTTCATGCGGAGTGTGGCTACGAAGACTTAGGTATTGAAAAGAATACTGATGTTATGATTAAAGTTATTAAGAATCCTTATGTTAAGATAATTTCTCATCCCTACGAAGACGATATTAAAGTGGACATTGAAGCTGTCACTAAAGCTGCTATCGAAAATAATGTTTTACTCGAAGTAAATGCTAGTTATTTTTATACTGGTAAAATAAAAGACGAGGAGATATGGAGTAAAATAAAAATGATGGTTAAAATTTTAAGAGAGAATAATCAGAAAATACTAATTAATTCCGATGCTCATAGTCAATATGAAATTGGAAAATTTCAGGATGTGATTAATAAATTTGAAGAACTTGGTATTACTAGTCGCGATATTTTAAATAATGACAAGGCAGAAATTCTTAAGATTTTAAAGATTAACTAATATGGATAAAGCAAAACACATCATAATCTACTCACACGGCTTCGGCGTCCGCAAGGACGACCTAGGTCTTCTTTCTGGTATCGCCGAGGCTCTTCCTGAGGCAGAATCAATTCTATTTGATTACTTCGACGTCAATGAAGAAGAGAAGACGTTAACTATTTGTCCGATGAGTGAACAGGTTGAGAAATTAAATAAGGTTATTAGTGATACTAGAGCAGCTAACCCGGATGCTATTATAGATTTAATTGGCCATTCTCAAGGAACGATTATAGTGGCCCTAACTAAACCAGATGGTATTAGAAAAACTATTTTACTTTCTCCGCCATTTGATATGAGTTTAGAGAGAACTTTGGCTCGTTATCGCTCTAAATCAGATGCTAAGGTTGATATAGAGGGAATATCAATAATCCCATCTTCCACAGGACTGACTAGAATTATTCCTAAAGAATATTGGCAAGAACGTTTACTAGTTAAACCATTTGAAGAATATAATGCTTTGGCTGAAAAAACTGAGATAACCGCTATTATAGCCAATCAAGATGAATTAATACCAAAAGTTGATTTAACAGAACTTAGTTCAAAGATTCAAACACTAGCTATCGACGGTGATCATAATTTTAATGATTCAGCTAGAGCTCCTCTGATAGAGATTATTAAGGATGTATTAGAATATTAATAAAATTAGAGTCATATTTACAAAAAAGTATACTTATGGTATATTTTTTTGTTACCTTAACAATATAATAATTAAAAGGAATATAATATGGATAGAAAAACATTAATTCATTTACCAATTTCCGGCGAAAGAAAAAATGTTAAGATAGAAACATTTTTGCCGGTAATTTTTCTGGCTGGACCGATAAGGAATGCTCCAAAATGGCACTCTCAAGCTATTAAATTTCTATTAACTAAAAATAAAGAGATTTTTGTAGCTTCGCCGAGCAGAATAATTGATCAAGATTTCATGCTATTTGTCGAGACAGATTCTCCAACATATGAAACTTTTAGCCGACAAAGAGCTTGGGAGCAGTATTATTTGTATGCGGCAGCTAAGCGTGGTTGTATAATTTTTTGGTTATTGCCAGAAGCTGAGGAAAAAGAATTCCCTGATAAAGTTTATGCCCATATTACTATGATGGAATTAGGTCAATGGATTGCCAGAAAAAAGCTTAATCCTAATATAAATTTGGTTATAGGCATTGATGAAAATTTCCCAGAATGGTCAACTATTAAGTATGAGATTGCTACTGAAGTTCCTGATGTACCAATTTGTACCTCGCTAGAAGAAACTATTATGACCGCTTTATCTTTAGTCAGTAAAATTAACGTTTAATTGAACATGTCGAACATTAAAATAATAACAAGATGAGAAGATTTTATGTATCATTAGCATGGGGAAGCCTTGCTTTCGTGTCTCTGGCACTTGATGTAGTACGGTGGCTTGTTTACCACCAAGAATTAAAAGATATAGTCATTAATTCCGCGATTGGTGTTTTATGTGTCATCTCCTTTGTTTTTTTCATTAAAAACGCCAAGAAAGACATTAATGGTCAATAGCCATTATTTGATTAAGCCCTGGAACTAAAATGGTTTCAGGGCTTTTTATTTTTAAATTAGTAATTTTAAGATATAATACTCTCATACTCTATTATTAAACATAAATATGCCCAGAATAATTACTAAAAAAGTTTTACCTGATTATTTTCAAGATATTTTTGATGGTAAGAAAAAATACGAGCTGAGGCTCAATGATTTTGAAATTGAACCAGGCGATACTTTAATTCTAGAAGAATATACTTCAACTGATCATGCGACCAGACGAGCAACCGGCAGAGTTTTAGAAAAGAAAGTTACTTATTTAAGAAAGTTTAAGCTGCAAGATTTGTGGTTTAGTGAAGAGGATCTTAAAGAAAAGGGAATTCAAATAATTTCTTTTGATTAATAATATGAAAAAAGACATCATCAAAGAAATAATAGATAATAAATTACTTTATATTTCTCATGTCACCGATGAGGCGGATTGGATTTTATTAAAAAATAATAGTCGTACACCAATTTTTTTAGATACTTCCAAGTTTATTTCTTTTCCTGATTTGTTAGATAAAGTAAATCACCTGATACTAGAAATAATTAAAGATAAAGCTATCATCTATGACAAGATAATTGGCATCCCTTACGGAGGCTTACCCTTTAGTTATGGCGTGACTAGTTTATTAAAAGTACCTGGCTTAACAATCAGAAAAGAAGGTTTTAAAAATTATGGCACTAAAGGGGAATTGCTTGGTAATTATCAAACTGGCGATCAAGTTTTAATTATTGAAGATGCTACTGTGACAGCTAATACTGTTATTGAGTTTGCAAATAAATTAAAAGATAGCGATTTAAAAGTTACTGATGTTATTACGGTTTTAGAT
>JBAQCS010000037.1:0-45571 GCA_049294415.1 Patescibacteria group bacterium | reverse complement strand
AACCAAATGGGTTAACCTTTAAAATTGTGCCTGATACAACTTGTCCAACCTTGTATTTAGCACTAGCTTCTAACCAAGGGTCTTGTAATAATTTCTTAGCACTTAAGAAGATCTTAGCGCCATCAATGCTAACGATTTCAGCTTTGATTTTATCACCAACCTTATAAAGTTCACTTGGAGAATCAATTCTCTGCCAAGCTAGTTCTGAAATGTGAATCAAACCTTCCATGCCATCGTCAAAATTAACGAAAACACCGAAGTTAGTAATAGCAGTAATTCTACCTTCTACTACCATAGCTACTTTATATTTATCAAGAGTAGGTTTTTGTTTTTTGTTCCAAACATCTTTTTCAGAGAAGATAATTTTGTTTTCTTCTTCATTTAAAGTCATAACATTAACTTCAAATTCTTGACCAACAAAACTCTTTAATTTCTCTAAAATTTTGCTCTTATCACCACCACTAATACGTGGGTAATTTTCAGGAGCTAATTGTGAAACTGGTAAGAAACCATTGATTTGGCAATAACGAGCCAGTAATCCACCTTTGTTAGCATCAATAATTTTAACAGCAATAGTGCTCTTATCTTTAAAGGCTGCACGTAAGTGATTCCAAGCTTTTTCTTGACCAACAGTGCGGAATGATAATTCCAATTCACCATTTTCATTTTCTTCATCAATAACAGCCGCTTCGATTTCGTCACCTGGCTTTAGGTTAGCAAATTCAGCTACCTCAGAATATAATTCTGGACCACGTACAATACCCATCATAATACCATCAACATCCAATTTAACTTCGGATTTTGAAGCAGTAATAACAGTACCTTTTACGATATCGCCAACTTGTGGGATACGAGTGTCATCTTTTTCGAACAATTTTGAAAAATCGTTTTCCATATTTTTACAGACTACTTTCTAGATTTGATAATAAAAAAAGCGGTCTTAACCCCCTCTTGCAAGAGAGTCCTTCAGCCGCCTAGGAATATTAATTATTCTTATTGCTAAAGGTTTTTCTTAAAGGCGTTTATTTAATTGATTTAATTATACAGGAAATTACGATTTTGGCAAGAGGGGCCTGCCAACAAAAAAAGAGGGTCATTTTTGACCCCCTCTACTTATAAACGAATAATATTTACCTCCTTATTTTTCCTGAAAGACGTAAGAGAAATCAGAGTCCAGTCTCTTTTTAAAGGCTCCTAAACCAGCCAGTTTATTTTCACCGCCGGTGACATAAAAATAATACTCACCAACACTAATTACTAACTGCGAACAACCCATCAAAGAGAGTTGCTTATTAGTAAACTTATCGCGAATCAAGCAGGCTAATTCCATGCCATTAACTGCTTCAATTAAACCCTTAGCTTCAGCAATTGGCAAAGGACTAGCATTATCCCCAAACATAGCATAAGGAACCCTGAAAATAACCACTATGGTTGCTATTTCGTCGGTTGGTTTAAACGCCTTAGACAGAAGCATTTCCTTAGCAATATCATCTACATAAATGCCTTTATTCTTTAAGCGTTTTAACCACTGAGGTCCGCTAGTCTTGTCAGAAATAACGGGAAAAGTAATTACATCATCATTTGTTATCCAGCCCTGTTTAATATTAGATAAATAAACTACACCAGCATTAACCATGTGAACGACTTTAACGGGATCGCTCTCTCCTAGTTGATGCATAATTCTGCCCAAAAAAATTTCGAGTTGAACAGGGGCAATTTGATCAATAAATTCAGTATTCTTACTCATAGTATAAAGATTTAGAAGTTAATAATCTTGTTTGTAAAAAAAACTAATTCCAGCAACTTTACCAAAATAAGATATTTATGTCAATAAAAAAGGGGCTCCATTCTACACAAATTATTTGTATAAAATAAAGCCCCGCGATGCTATTCTGCTTCAAAAGTATAAGAAAAATCCTGGTCCATATATCTTTTAACGGCGGTAATATAATCTTTATCAATATCGAGACAAAAAAACAACTCACCAACACCAAAGACAATTGTACCTACCTCCATCAAGCATATTTGCAAGTTAGAAAATTTTTCTCTCGTCAAACAAGCCAGTTCTGCTCCATAGCTAGGTTCAATCAGTCCTCTTTTTTCAGCTGCTTCCACCAAATATTTACCACCGGACTTAATATTACGTCCTTTAATAATAAATATTTTAGTCGTAACACCGCTAGTCGGTTGGAATTTATCAGAGAGAAGTATTTTCTTTACCTCATCATCAACACTAATACCTTTGTTCTTTAATCTTTGTGGCCACTGAGCACCGCCCATGCCATCAGAGGTAACCGAGAAGGAACATATTCCATCCTGATACTCCCAGCCAGTTTTGATATTAGCCAGGACTATTTCTCCAGAATTAATTAAAGCTACAATTTTAGCAGGATCTCTTTCTCCAGTTTGTCTCATAATCTTGTCCAAAAAATTATTAAGTTCAAACGGAGCAACACAGCCAATTAAATTAATTTCTTGTTTCATCTTGTCTATTTTTTAATCATTATTTTTATATGACATCTTAAAATCCCAAAGGAATAAACTTTTTATCAGAGAAAAGATGACGTCCATTACTGCAAAAATTAAAAAAATAATTATTGCTACGAACAAACCCAAAGTTACTCCGATATTTAAGCTTAAAAAAGCTCCTGAGAATAATCCGATTAAAGAACTAATTAAGATATTGTCTCTTAATTCAAATAATCCTTCGCCTAACATTGTTATAAAAATATTAAGAAATAAAGCGAAGACTAAAAAAATCAAAAAATAAGCAAACGGATTTTTTTCCGACATAACTGGAAAAATAATAAAGGCTATTCCAAAATAACAAAATACAATTATCTTCAAAAACTGCATACCCCCGATGCTGTCAAATTTATTAATCAGACGAATAATAAAAATAACTATCAAAGCAAAAATACCAACTGCTGGAATATCCCAAAATTTAGAGAGGTAAGGAAAGTTTAACTTCGGTACATGATTACCGTCACCGACAATGTCGTGATAGAAAGAGATGTTACCAACAGTGGGAACTTCACCGGTCCACCAATAAGTTAGCAAACGGGTTATCGCCATTAAAATCATTAACAAGGCTGGAATTTGCCACCAAGTTTTTGTTTTCATTTATAAAGATTTAGAAGTTTGTAATCTTATTTGTAAAAAAACTAATTCAGGTAACTTTACCAATATCTACTAGTCTAGTCAATATAAAAGCCATCCTTTGTAGAATGGCTCAATATTTTGGTTTATGACTAATCCGACACTTGTTTTTTGTTTGCTTAATTACTTAAGCGTTTAGAAACTCTTAGAAGCACCAAGTAAATTCTCTAGCTATATCAAACAGCTATCTTAACGATTTTACTTCACACTTAAATTGTAAAACTAAACAGCGTTATCCTCGCCACAGTACCAGCAGCTTAAGTTACTTTACTTCACTTAGCTTTGTTTGGAATTTTTCCTGCAATCCTGGTTCAGCAATTAAATTAATCCCCAAAAATGTCATAGCAGTGCTAACAAATATTAGCGTGCCAAACAGTAATGGTAATTTCTCTAAAATCTGGTCAGCTTGGCCCATGACATAAAAGCCATAAACCCCAGCAGCCAGTGATGCTAAACCAAGAATTGTCTTGGTTATTAAATGTAGCATAATGAACTGGCCCTACCTTAACAGATATTATAAAGTATGTCAAGACATCTATTTCTTTACCCCATGAGCCACGCTCTCTCCGTAACCAGCACTAGTTATTTCGATAAAATCAGCTTTACCGCGAATCGCTTCAATATTAGCCGCACCCATATAAGTCATGCCCGAGGCTAAACCGCCCAGTAATTTAGTAATTATTTTAGATACGGGTCCCTTGGCAGGAACCATAGTCATTTCACCTTCCACATGAACATCTTCTTCCACTTTTTGACCATCTAATTTTAATTTTTTGACAGTCGCCATAAAGCTAGCCATGCCGCGATACTCTTTAACCTTAACACCATCACGTTCTATAATTTCTCCTGGAGTTTCATCAGCTCCTGCAAACATTGAGCCCATCATGACCGTGTCAGCACCAGCTCCAATTGCTTTAGTCACATCACCTGGGTTTTTCAAGCCACCATCACCACAAACTGGAATTCTGCCTTGAGTAGCTTCATAGACATCCATGATAGCCGTAATTTGCGGTACACCAGCTCCCGACATAATTCTAGTCGTACACATAGAACCAGGTCCAATGCCAACTTTAATCGCATCGGCTTTTTTACTGATAAAATATTCAGCCGCATCTTTAGTAGCTACGTTACCAACCATCACATCAATCTGCGGATAATTCTCTTTAATAAAATCTAAAGTTTTACCAGCTCTTTTAGAGTGACCATGAGCCACGTCGAGTACAATAATATTTAAACCAACCTCATTTAAAGCTTTAACTCTTTCTTCATAATCTTTAATACCAACGGCTGCAGCTGTAATTAAATTTTCAGATTTAACTTTAGCAACTTCAGCTACTTGATCTTCAATACTTAAAAAACGATGAATCACACCTAGTCCGCCCAGTCTTCCTAAGGCAATCGCCATCGGACTTTCACAAACCGTATCCATGTTAGCAGCTAGAATTGGAATATCAATTTGGTAATTTTTAGTCACTCTGGTTTGGAATCTAACATCACGACGGGACACAATCTTATTGTATTTAGGCACAATTAAAACATCGTCAAATGAATAACCTTTAGCAATGATTCGAGCCATATAATTAAAGTTAATTTAAAAAGCCATAACTAATATATACCCTCCTAACCTCCGTGTCCATATACCAAAAAAGACCTCCTCGCGGAAGCCTTTTTCTATAGAGAAACTATTATACTTTAATAATAACTGGCAGAACCATTGGACGTCTCTTAGTTTGAGTAAACAAGAATTGTCCGATATCATTTCTGATTTTATTTTTTACATAATCATCATCGAGTGATGTCATTGGGTTTTTATCTTTTACTAATTTTTTAACTCTCATACGAGTCTTTTCAATTAGCTCACGATTTTCTTTCATGTGAACGAAACCGCGAGAAATAATATCAGGGTTACCAATAATATCTCCAGTCTTAGAATCGATAGTAGCAATAATAACAATCATACCATCCTCAGACATCATACGTCTGTCGCGAAGCACAACTTCAGACACATCACCAACTCCAAGTCCATCAACCATCACATAATCAGTTGGTACTTTCTCTTGAGTAAGTGAGCCGTGAATCTGACCTTGAACTTTAGTGAAGTTAACTACTTGACCGTTATCAGCCACAAAAATTTTAGTAGGGGCGATACCAACTTGTAAAGCAAGTTCAGCATGAGCACGAAGCATGTAGTGATTAGCTTCAATTGGCATAAAATATTCAGGCTTAATTAAACGCATCATTAATTTCAAATCTTCTTGCTTAGCGTGTCCACCAGCGTGAATATCTAACATGCGGTAATTAATAATCTTAGCACCGCAACGAACAACTCTATCCATTAAATTTTGAATAGATCTTTCGTTACCAGGAATAACTGAAGATGAAAATAATACAGTATCACCTGGTTTTAAATAAACAGTACGGTGTTCACCGTTAACCACACGACTTAAGAAAGCGTTGTCTTCACCTTGAGCACCGGAACCAATAATAATAACTTTATTATCTGGTAAACTATTTAATTCTTTATCATCAATAATTAAACGAGGGTTGAATTTTAAATAACCAATACCGTGAGCAATCTCTACATTCGACGCAATACTGCGACCCTGTAAAGAAACGCGGCGGCCATTCTTTTCAGCTAATTCAAAAATCTTTTGAATACGAGATAATTGAGAAGCGAAAGTTCCGATAATAATACGGCCATCAATCTTTTCAAATAATTTGCCCATTTCATCACCAATAGCTGATTCAGAAATTTGGTAACCAGCATGAGTCGCATCAGTTGAATCTGACATTAACATTAACACGCCTTTGTTTCCGATTTGAGCAATACGTTGTAAATCAGCAGGTTTATCATTAACAGGAGAGAAATCGATTTTGAAATCTCCAGTATGAATTAAAGTACCAAGTGGGGTATGAACAATAATAGCAAAACAATCAGGGATAGAATGATTAACACGTAAAAATTCTACTTCAATCGAAGCGCCTAATTTAATTTTCATGGTGTCATCAATTTCTTTAATCTTTAAAGCAGGTGCTGACTTATATTCCATGTGACGTTTTCTGACAATACCAGCTGTTAACTTACCCATGAACATTGGTGGGTTACCAATTTCGCCCATGATGTGTGGAATACCACCGATGTGATCATAGTGACCATGAGTAATAATACAACCTCTAATTTTGTCTTTCTTATCTTGTAAGTAAGCAACGTTAGGAATAATGTAATCGATGCCAGGCATGTCTTCTTCAGGAAACTGTAAACCCATATCAATGGTAATGATATCATCATTACATTCAATGACAGACATATTACGACCAACCTCCTCTAAGCCTCCTAAGAAAATAACGCGTAAGTTATCTTGACCGTTGGTCTTAGAAAAAACTGGAGCGCCAACGGCAGCTGGCACAACACTATTACGACTACGGGTTACATTAGGATTAATAGGGCGATTAGTAAAACTGCGAGCACCACCATTATTATAGGGACGAGGTGCACTAGGTTTAGCAACAGAAACAGTAGGACGAGCAACTGGACTCACGGCCCGAATAATAGTCGGACGATTTACCACGCCAGTAACTGGCTTACCTTCATTTTTTAAAAATTCTTTGTCCTCTTTTAAAATTGCATCAATGTTAAAAGGATCTGTTAAAACAGATTTTGTTAATAAGGGCTTAGAATTTTGTGGTCGGCGGCGATTAAAAACCGGCCGAGTTGGTTTTAACACCAACGAGTCATCATTGGACTTTTGACCAGACGAAAAATTGCCGGCCGCAGCCAAAGGTGACTTGTACTTAGTAATCATTTTTGTTTGAGAGAGAATTAAAACTTAATAACTTAAAATCATAAGACTAAAAGTGCAGTTATTAATTCGTTTAATTAATTTAAATTAAAGAGATATTTTTAAAAAGAGAATTTATTCTTAGTTTTCAAATACCAACTGGAAATTCCAGCGAAACGATCAGATGGATCGTTAATAGCAGTAGTTGCAAAGCCTTTTAACTTTTTGCTTTGAACATAAAGATAGTTATTTTCGTATAGAAAAATGACTGGTAATTCAGAGGCTATAATTTTCTGAACTTCTCGGTAATTATTATTTTTAACATTAGTGTCGCTACTGATTCTTACTTCTTCTAAAAGTTTATCAACATTGTCATTGCGATAAGCAGCAATATTTAAACCGCGGCTACCAATTTGACTAGAATGCCAGAAGAAAAATAAATCAGGGTTGCTGCCAATTAATTCACTATAGAACATGGTCTCAAAATTACGAGACATAACTACATTAGCCGCATCACTAGAAGAAATTAAATTTAAACTAGTATGAACTCCAATAGCATTCCAATAGTCTTTAACTCTTTGGGCAACCACTAAACTATCACCATTATCAACGGCTGTTAAAACAACTGTTAGTAATGAGACATTACCTTTTTTATCTTTTTTAAAACGCCAAGTGCCATCAATTGCTTCTTTAGTGCTAGAAGCATAATCGATAACAGCTTTTAATTCATCACTAGGTTCACTAACACTAGCGTCATTAGCTGTTACTACAATACTCTGCCAACCAGCTTCATCTAATTTAGTATTAGCTGCCGCTGCGTTAAAATTATATTGATCAATCTCCGTATTAAATAATGGAGAATTGTTAGCGATTGGTCCACTTAGGACTTTGTAAAAGTCAAAAAAATTATCTCTAACAATTGTTGGTTTATCAATTGCTAAAGCTAACGCTTTTCTCACTTCTACTTCAGCTAAATTCTTATTAATAGTTGAATTAATAAAAATTAAACTTTCTTGAGATGAATCAAGTAAATTAAAACGTAAAGAATTTTGGGCTAGTAAAGTTTTTTTCTGATCAACTGATAAGTGGGCGATACCTTGAACATCACCAGCATTTAAGGCAGTAATTAATTCGTTAGAATCTGGGTAAAATTTAAAAATTACTTCTTCGATATAGGGCTTAGCTCCGTAATAATTAGAGTTAGCTAATAATCTATATTCTTTAAGCTCTCCGCGTTTATCTTTTAATAAAGACTCGAATTTATAGGGACCAGAACCAATAGCTTGTAAATTAAGTTCACTTAAGTTAGCTGAACCAGGAGCAATATTTTCCCAAACACTTTGGGGCATGATGCCAAAAGTCAGTAAATTAGGGAAGAAAGAATAAGCAGTTGGTAAAACAAATTTAATAGAGTTATCACTAACTTTTTCAACTGTTACACCAGCAAAATTCTGACGAAGTGGAGATCTATATTCAGCGTTCTGAATTAAATTAAAAGTAAAAATAATATCATCAACTGTTAAGTCTTCTCCGCTATGCCACTTAACACCAGGTCTAATGGTAATTACAAATTCTTTACTATCAGCTGTTTCAACATTACTAGCTAAATCACCGATTAAACTACCAGTCTCATCATACTTAAATAAACTGGAATAAATCAGTCTAGTTAAATCACTATCAACATCACGATTAACACTATATAAAGGATTAACAGTTTGAGGATAACCAACAACACCTTCACGATATACTCCACCTACCACCGGTAAGTAAGCTACGTGCTTATTATAATAACGAACACCTAAATAAATAACGTTAACTAAAACAATCGCTAAACAAATACGAATAATTAAACGTTCTTTATGAG
The DNA here is from genome assembly GCA_049294415.1 of Patescibacteria group bacterium. Lineage (GTDB taxonomy): Bacteria > Patescibacteriota > Patescibacteriia > Patescibacteriales > UBA12465 > JAEZRQ01. The sequence continues at coordinate 36,769 of JBAQCS010000037.1, read as the reverse complement.
ATAAAGTTTTATCTAATTGTTTTATTTGTTCACTGTTAGGAATCTTGCTCGATGCTAAGGTGTAAACTAAATTCTGATCAGCTCTCGATTGATCCATTTGACTCTTCCTTCTCTTTACCAAAAAACTGGCCGTTTTCCAAAAAGACTTTGAAAAACGGGACCAAGTTTTTCCTACAGAACCTAGGATTTTTCTTTTGCTTTTAAGAGGATTCACGTTAAGAGGATTATAAAATAATACCTAAAAGTGATAGAGAGAAAAAAATAACAGCAATAATAATAGTGGCAATGAATAACTTTTTCTCTAAGCCACGTTTAGTCAAATATACGCCGCCTGATCCACCAAAAGCTGAACCAAGGCCTGCGCCGCGATTTTGTAATAAGATAACTACTATAAGCAGGATAGAAACAATTACTTGGGCAATTTTAATCCAAGACATAAATTATTTTTTTATTTTCTCGATTATTTTAGCTAGGACTTGTTTGTTGTTGATAGCCATTTCTGACAAAACCTTACGATCTAATTCAATGTTATTAGCTTTTAATAAGCCCATGAATTTAGAATATGATAAACCGTATTCACGAACAAAAGCGTTTAAACGAATCTGCCATAAAGCGCGCATGTCTCTTTTCTTTTTGTTGCGATCAACATAAGCGTGAGCACCGGCTAAAGTACGAGCAGTTTTTGCTAATTTGATTAATTTTTTGCGGCCCCATTTATAGCCTTTAACATCCTGAAGGAGGTTTTTTCTGCTTTTAACATGGCTTGTACCGCGTTTTACTCTAGGCATAAAATTCTAATTTCTAAAAAAATCTTTTTTGAGTTAGTTAAGTTGAGCCAAAGTCTTAATAGTTTTGGTCAAAGTTTTAGTTACTGAAACGTCCATTCTCTTAGAACGAGTAGTAGTACCGGATTCATGGGCGTTATTATGAGCCTGTCCGGTCTTTCTTTTTTTAAGTTTTTTACCAGCAGTTACTGTAAAACGTTTAGCAGTTGCTTGGTGAGTTTTCATTTTTGGCATACTTTTCAAGAAAAAAACAGGTTCAAACCTGATTTAAACAATATCCTTACTTTTTATTGATTAATATCATACTAAATCTTCCACCTTGTTTTGTCAAGGTCTGTTCAGCTTCAATATTAAAGTCAGGTACGGCTTTTAATTTATTAAAAAATTCATTCATTATTTCCGCGGCTTTTTGTGGATATTGCTTCTCGCGGCCCTTCAGCAATAGCTCTACTTTCAACTTATCACCTTTACTTAAAAATTTAACTGATTGGTTAAATCTTAGCTCGGCGTCATGGTCACTAATTCTAAAAGAAAGACGAACAGCTTTAAGTTCTACTTTTTTCTGTTGCATCTTCTGTTTATGGGCTTTTTTCTCTCTTTCGTATTTTAATTGACCAAGATCAACGATTTTTGCAACTGGTGGGTTAGCTTTAGGATTTACTTCAACTAAATCTAATTCTAAGTCAGCAGCCATGGCAATTGCCTCACTAGTAGGCATAATACCAATGTTTTCTCCTGTTTCATCAATCAAAAAGACCTCTGGGGCTTTGATTTGTGAGTTTGATTTGAAGAAAACCTTTTCTTTGGCCTCTGTTCTGTGGAATTTAATTCTCATTAGTTTATTGGGGGCTGGAACCGGGGTGTCCTAGCCAAAAATGACCTAATATGGGTCATTTACTTAAATATTATATTAACACTCTATTTATAGCGGAAAATAATGGTTTAGTCAATGTTTTAAAATAAAAAAAATCCCGATAACTTTGTGTTACCGGGACTGCAATCAATTTCATAAGTTCGGCTAATACTCTTCGTCAACAAATTTATTGGTTAGCACTGGTGGTGCTGGCACTGTGTTATTTTTTACAGTTTTAACAATAATACCAAATGGCACCCAAAAAATAACGATTAATAGAAGCGGTAGTAAAAAACTTTTAGTAATCAAACTTGAAGATAAAATAATTAAAATTAAATTTACCCATTGTGATTGAAGATAGACTTTCCTGATTGTAAAAAATTTAGTCGTATTTATTACAACTGAATAAATAAGCAAAGCAATAAATAAACAAGCAGCAATTAAATACAATAGACTATAATCAAGCAATATGTAAGTAACGATTAGCATAGCGAAACAAAAAATTACTGGTAATATAAAGGCAAAAAAAACTATAAAATTGTTTGGCATAATCAAATTACGAACACTCACCACACATAAAGAGACAGCTGTAATTAAAAAACAAAATAGTAAAACATAAACATCGACAGCTGGTAGTTTTTTGGATCTAACCGGCTGAATAACTGTTTTTATTTCTCTATCTTTTTCGACAAAGACGGCAATTTTATAACTAACGTCAGTATTCCTGGTTAACCAAAAATGTTTAGCGTTATACTCTTTCCAGGTAATGGTAGAGTCGTGAGTTAACAAACCGCGTTTATAAACTTCTGTCAGTAGATACTCTGGAATATCAGGGTCAACTTTCGATAAAGTGCCAATCGGGACCTCTTTGATTTCATAAATTTGATAAGCATCAGGTGCGTATCGAACAATTTTAACGTCTTGAGCCCAAATAACCCCAGAAATAACAATAAACAACAAAGCAAGCAGTACATTTCTCATTTTTAATTTCTCCTATTTTAGATTTATTTTTAGTTTTTAAAGTAACGTTAACAGATTATTGTACTACAAAGTAAGAAAAGTGTCAATAATTAGAGTTTTATTTATGTATTATTAAATAAAAAAATCCCGATAACTTTGTGCTACCGGGACTTAAGTCAATTTTATGGGTTTAATTTAGTACTCTTAATCGATAAATTTATTACTTGGCACTGATGGCGCTGACCGAACTTTAACACTCGAAAATCTAATAGGTATAAAAATACTTAAGATTCCAATAAACAGTGCAGCGATAATAGTAGGAAAAATTATACTATGAGTAATAACTCCTAAAGAGACTAAGGTCGACAGCAAAACTATTTTTTGAAGGATAAGATAAAGATTCTTAGTCCAATTGGCTTTGATAGTTTTGATTATGGCCGCAAGAAAAACAAAACAAGCGGCACTAAAAACAAACAAAGTAAAAGGATTTCTACCTAAACTAAAATAAACAATTATATTAACCGCCATGCAAAAGGCCACTGGAAAACAAAAAGATGCACCAATCACCTGATTATATTGGATGTCCCAACCATCATAGTCTTCCTTGGTGCCAAATAATAATGAAAAAAATAAAATTACGACAGCCAACAATAAAACATAAATTTCGTAGGCAGGAAGTTTAGGCCAAGTACCGATAGTATTAATAATTTTTACCTCTTGCGTAGCCTCATTATAAACAGCCGTTTTATAATTTAAGTCACTAGTTCTCTTAAGCCAAAGATTTTTATAGCTATAGTGACATGTTACAACGGTTGAATCATAAACCGCTGAACCAAGGCTATAAGCTTTGTTAACAGCGTACAAGGGAATATCTTTATCAACATAATTTAATTTCCCCAACGGCACTTTGTTTATCTGATAGATTTGATAAGAACTATCTTTTTCAATAACAATTTCTGTTTCTGGCTTTTGTCCATAAGCTAATAAGGATAAAACCACCAATAACAAAAAGCATAATAACTGTTTCATTTTTTTACCTCCTATTTTTATGACTAAAATACTTTTGAACAAAAAATTTAGAGTCCCACAGATATTGTCTGTATTTCTCGTAATTAAAATCTCGACGATATTTTTGGTATTTTGCTAAGCCGATTATTTTATAAAAGGCGGAGCGTGATAATAAGAAAAAAATCAACGCAAAGATTATCGGCAGTATAATTAACGGGAGAATACTTAACGTTATAGTTCCTATAGCCAAAACAGTTAAAAGAAAATTAACCTTTTGATAATTTAAGTATTTTTTCTGAGTCCAACGATATTCTGATTGGTTGCGAGCAATAACAAAAAAAGATAATAAAGTTAAGCATAGAAACCACAAGGATATGCCACCAACAACACAAGACATAACAAATACTACTATCAAATTTAGAGCGACGGGTACAAACATAAATAAACCAAAGCGCCCCTTTTCATGAATATAATCTTTACCATAATTACTCTTAGCTACATAAAATAAGGCACAGAAAATAATTAGGATAGAAAAAAGTAAAAAATAAATTTCTACAGCCGCTGAATTAGAAGATATTCTTGTTTTTGTTACTGTTTTAATAACTTTAATATCTTTACAATAAACAGCCATTTTATAATCTATTTCCTTGGTGCGCTTTAGCCATAAATCCTTATAACTATAATTCATAGCTACTACATCAGAATCACGAGTTATTATACCTTTTTGATAAACTTCAATTATTAAATAATCAGGAAGATTATTCTCAACCCATAGCAGAGAGTCAATTAAGACTTTGTCGGGAACAACTTTCGGAGAACTATAAATCTGATAAACACCTTTTTTATTGATGTCTACAGATAAATCTTGTCCAAAAACCGGCACCATTAGCGCCATCAGAAAACAAAACAACAAGTTTTTCATTTTTACCTCCTATTTTTAGATTTAGTTTTTAAATAACATTAACAGCTTATATTAAGATAAAAAGTTACTGGTGTCAATTAGTGTTTTCTAACCACTCATTGTTTGATAAGACTGATAAATTCATATGGCTCTCCCTTTAGATTAATAAGTGGAGAGGAAAAAATGTTTATAAAAAAGCCATCACGATTTTTAATTTTTTTGATAACTTCAGTACGACTAACTAAATGATAATTTATCTCACGACCAAGCTGACGTTCTAATTTACTAAGTTCTTTAACTAAAATATCCTGATCAGCTTGTCCAATTAACAATAAATCAATATCACTATTAACATTATACTGACCGCTAGCCACAGAACCAAAAATAAAAGCTGCTTCTACTCCGGATAATTTATTAACTAGTGACTTAAGTTGAAATTCTAAGCCAATAGTTTTGGAAATAATACTTTTTAATTCTGAAAATAAATAATAATCTTTATTCAATTTAAAAAAGCGCATATTACCTTTGCGTTCATCTTGTAAGATACCCAAATCAACCAAATTATTTAATTGTCTTTGGTAATAGGCCGGCTCCTTATCTAAAATCTTGGCTATTTCTCTAAAGTAATAAGCTTGATCGGGGTTATTAAAAAAAATATTTAAAATTTCTCCCTGACCATTACGTAAAAAATCTAACATATCTATATCGTATTAATTATGTTTACAATTGTAAACATATTGTATATAAAATAGATTAACCTGTCAAAAGTTTTTAAGAGCTAAAACTATTATAAACTATTAGACATGAAAATTTGATAAAGATACTTTTACCAATAAAAAAACAGCCCTGAGGCTGCTTTTGAATAATAAACTTTAAAGTAATCCGTGTTGATTAAAAAATTCACTATACTCTTGATCAATTTTATTAATATGTAGAATCCACCAATCTCGCAAGAATTCTGATAACTCCTTAAAAATTACATCGCCATCTGTATCATTTAATTTCTTAGATAATTCTAATACTTTATGACGATAAAAATTATGTTTTTCAATATGACCCGCCGTGTCTTCGTAATTAAATTTTTTAAAATAAGCTTCTTCGTTTTCTAAATGATAATTAGCATATTCGATAAGCTTACCAACAATTAACATAAGTCCTTCTTTTTTCTCTGGTCCGTTAGCAAAAAATTCATTAATTATCTCTACTAACTTTTTATGTTGTTCATCAAACTCTTTAACATTAACCGAATGAATATCACTCCACTTGATAAGCATAAATTTTATAATATTAATTTACTAATATTATACTCCAAAGTTTAACTCTTTAGCAAAATTAATCATATGCTGACTCTTACCTTGTTTAGTAAATAATAAATCTGGATTAGGGGTAATGCCATCACGCCATAAATCTAAGCGATCAGCATCCCAACAAGTTTGAATAGTAACATCATCAGAGGTTGCCTCTCGCAGTTCATGACAAGCTAAAGCTATCTTTAACTGATCATATTGGAAGTCAGATAAAGTTATAGCTTCCGCTGCTATTAATTCTTTAAGTAATAAAGAAGCGCGATGACCATGACCGATATCATCTAAATCATCATGACGTCTAGCGTCATGTAAATAAGCAAATAAAGAAATAACGTTTTTATCAGCGCCATTTTCTTCAGCCATTATGTGTCCTAATTTTTCAACTCTTTGAAAGTGACTAAGACAGTGAATAGTGCTATCAACCAGAACAAGGCCCTTAGTAAATAAGGGGTGAGAAATTATGTGATCCATAGTTTAGATTAGAAGTCTTTAGATTGAAAAAAATCGCAGTGGCCAACAGGAGGTACTTCCATTTGTAATTCACTGCAGTAACCTTTGCCGTCAAACTCAGCATAACTAGTGCATTTGTGGCATTGCTTGTCTTCGTTAGTGTGATAAGCAACGAAGTCAGCTTCAATTTCGTGAGACATATATTTTTAATTTAATTGATTTTGAAAATAGACCGTTTATTAATTCTAATACTTAGAATTAATAAAATCAATTGGTATAAAAAAAGAGACCCAATTGCTTGGATCTCATTAGAAGGTTATTAGTTCAAACTTACTTTTAGAAGATTGGACTAAAAATTTCTTCTTCTTTAACGCTGTCAGGATAAATGAAAACTTTTCTCATATTTTCCGAAGTATCAGACATAAATCTTAACAACCAGCCTTTTTGACGAGCTACTTCGACAATCAGCCTCTTTTCTTCTTCAGAGGGGTGACTATAAGAGCAGCCACATCCTCCGTACCCGAAGCGTTCGAAATTAATTAATTTGTAGCACGCTTCCCGAAATTCTTCGTAATCGCCATACATAATAGCTTTTATGGTGACGTACTTGTCTTTACCATAATGCATTTCTCTGAAGAAATGCTTCAGGTTGTGGCGATAAGCGAAGATCATGGAGATTGCGAACACGATAAGCAGTAAAAACATTAGTTCTTTCATGATTTGGTATATTTAGTGTTATTAATTAACTAAAGATATTATATCACAAAATTGATTATTTGTCAATTATAGTGACAATTACCCATTATCTATGAGTCTTGACGTTATTTGACGATAGTGGTATTTTAGTTAGTTAAATCGAACCTTAAAAATTAGCAAAATGAAAAGTAAATTATTGTCTGCTTTTTTGGGTGGCTTACTGGGTATTTTAATGGGCGGTTATGCCTATTATTTTACGGGACAACACCATTTTCTAATGGTTCCAATAGGAACATTCTGCGGTTGTTTTCTGGGCTACGTCTGGCGCAACTTAACTAAATTGGCAAATTGGCCAAATTGGATAATTAAAAAGCTAAGCTTCACGCTGCCTCATATCAATTTACCGATTAAGGCAACTTACCAAAAATTAAAATACTTAGTGCTTTCAATTAATCTCAAAAGGCTGAGCGTATTGCTAATACCATTTATTATGTTTGGGAAATGGGCGGCCAGATTAATTATGGAATTTAACCGTTGGTTAAAACAACACCCTATGAACTTTTATTTAGTTCAGGAAATAATTGTTTTAGCGGCTCTATCTATCACGACAGGATATCTAATGTATCAGGCTGGATTTTTAGAATTTGAAGGTGGTGGTCAAAAAATGTCTTTTTCTGATTCATTTAAATTACTGTCATTATTATCATTAGCTATTAGCACGGGGATTAACTCTCTAAAAATATCGGAAAAATCCTTAAATGAATTCTATGCCGATTTTCAATTCTACACTAAATGGAAAACGATTGGCGTGATTGTTAAGATGACGGCTCAATTCTTTAGCTTGATGGTGTTGGCTGCTATCTTTGTCGCAGGAATGATTACTCTGATTATTTATATGTTTTCTTACGGGTTAACATTACTTGTTATAAGCCTGATATTAATAGCCATAGTTGGTTTATGTAAATACATAATCCAATTAATAAAGAGTCGACAAGAATTAAGCGTGTTAATTATAACCCTAACCGTTACCACTATCTGTTATTTCATCTACTACAATCATCTGGATAATCAGGTAGTTATTTGGTTGGTAGCTTTTCTAACTGGTGCGTTATCAGCTTTAGCGGTAAAAATAATATCAGCTATCAGTGGCAAAACTATTAATCGTTTCTATACCTTTTTAACCGGAGAAGTCGATCCTTTTGACGGCGCAGATTACTCAAAAAGCTGGGCTGGGGTTTTGTTCTTTAAGCCAACAGCTTGGATAATTAATCAGTGCAGCGACATCACAGACAAAGGAATAACTGCCTTTGATATTGTGAAATTAAAGTTCAGATAAATTAGTCACACAAAGGTGTAAACAAAAAGCTCGGAAGAAATTTCCGGGCTTTTTTATTTTTCTAGTTTAAATTTTCTCATAAATGACGTCTTTCCTCTCCACTACTATTTTCCAACCATATTTCTTAGCCTTAACATAAAGTTTGCTGTTAGGATTAAAACAAATAGGATATTCAACCATCTTGAGTAATGGAATATCGCCCTCTGAATCACCAACACCAATTGAATCAACTAAAGTTAGTTCTTCTTTTTCTATAGCGTGCTGTAACATTTTAGCTTTATCAGAAATAAGATCTAAATGAAGTGTTTCTCCTGTAAATATTTTATTAACAACTTCATACTCCCGACCATAAACTTTATCAAATCCTAATTCATGACAAAAACTTTGAACTATTTCTTTAGGAGAATTAGATATAGCTAGTAAGTAGTAATTTTTCTTTTTTAAATCTTTAATTAAGTCACGAGTATAGCGATAAACCCTATCTTTATTGTCACTAACTACTTGTTTAGCAATTTTAAGATAAGCATCATGATTTGTGCCTTTAATATTTTTCTTAAAAGCTAAAACTACCGCATCAATATAATCTTCATAAGAGCCTTGGCGGTTAGACCAATCCTTATAAGCTTGAGCGTAGATATTTCTGGCTTTTTGTGGAAATAGGTCGTTGTTAATCAAGGCTTCTACTAATTCGATAAGTAGGCTGGAACGGAAGATAGTGCCGTCAATATCGAAGATGGCTATTTTTTTGGGGGATTTCATATAAGCTTTTTAAAATAACTTTCTTATTTCTTCTAACTCAATATCATTAATTAATGTTTTTGTACCATTTCTCATAAAAATCTCATTCATTAATCTTCCATCGACGTCTTTTAATCTAATATCATCTATTATTGAATTATTAAACTCTTTACCAATAATATCTTTTTTATAGTCAATAATATTTTTAATTCTTTTAAACAATTTGTCTTGCATCCCCTTGCCAGCACCTTGATAATAAGCAGGATCATTAAAAATATTTTCCTCCTTTAAGTATTTTATATACACTTCATTTAATTGATTATCAATGCCAACATAATTTAGCAACTTGAAAAGCGCTCCTATTCCAGTTGTTTTAAAGACTATACTTTTATATTCTTGTCTTACATAATAGCCTATAATATTTTTCTTTGGGACTAGATCGGGAAAATTATCTTTTATTATATTAAAAAATTCTTTTATACAATTAAGAACAAAATTAAATGACTCTTTACCGCTGTTGCCATCCTTATATTCGCAAAAATATTTATAAAAAATACCATTTTTTCTAACTAAAGGCGTTATACACTCCGAAATAAATGACTGAGTTATTATGCCAAATTTTTCATCACCAAGCATCTTAATCATTCCTTTAAATGGGCTATCATTTTCATTGTTTAAATATTTAGATAAAAAATGAACAAATGTTATATCATTTTTATCTTCTGGCATTTCTCCAAAAATATCATAGTAAAGAGATCTATTAACCTGTTTTTGATTAAAATTAACATTAGCAAAAACCCCTGATTGCTGATAAAAATCATAATTTAATAAAATAGTTACTGGAAATTCAATGGTTACCAAATTTCTTAAATTCGAATATTTTTCAAAAAAATAATTAACACCAGCATATCGATGTTGACCGTCAACAATTAATGCTGGCTTATTATCAATCTTTTCTGGAATTAAGAGTTCATAATTATCTCCGTTTTTGTATATAGTTAAATTATCAAAATTTTGATCATCTTCGTCTTCAATTATTTCTGAATCAAACGCTATTATTATTGAAGATGGGAATAAAGATACAATATCACTTTTGTCCATTAATCTATCCTCATCTTCAGTAAATAAACTCTTCTCAATATATTTAACTATTTTTTTTGTTCTTTCCGGATCAATTCTTCTTTGATATGAATCTTCTTTGTTATCATCATCTCTAACGGTTAATCTGGCTATTTTTTGCAAATCAAAAAAATTAATATTTGCCGTAAATGTATTACTAGATATTGAATTGTTTTTTAAAATATTTATTTTTTTCATAGAAAATCTAATCCTTTCTAGGGTCTTTACCCTTAAAATCAAAATTATCATCAATTGGTTCCGACAAAGCAAGTCCATTCATAATTTCCTTTATTTCTTTAATTTTAGTTTCATCATAACCTGGCTGATTGTAAACATAGTCTAATAATTTTTTTGAAATTCCATCAATTATGTCTCTCGTTGCAATCTGCGACGCCTCAATCTTCAAAGAATCAATCTTATCTGCAAGTTTCGCAGCATATTGGTTTTTAACTTCATCAATTTCGACAATAAATTTATCCTTAATTTCACTAAAATCACTCTCCTGCTTTTTAATAATTCTTGCAAGATCTTCATTTCCACGATCTATAAATTTATCAAAATCTTCCTTAGCACTCCTTACTTCTCCGGCTCTATAAATACCAAGACCAATGGCAATTAGAAGAAACAAGGCTCCATATATTTTTACATGATTTAATAGTATGTCCCAATATTTTTCTTTAAAATCTACCCCCTCGTTCTTTGTGTTAATAGCTTCTAATAATTTCTCATTCGCTGTCGATACATTTAATTGATTAGAAGTTATTAAATCTAACTTATTTTCGTAATCCTGTTGATTATTTTTTATAAAATTAATGTCGCTTTTTAGTTTTGAGTTTTCCTCAATAACAAAGTTAATGTTTTTATTCAATTCTTCTATTATCTGATCGTTATTAGAAGACGCAAAAACATCTGGGACTAAAATAAAAGCACCGATGAGAAAAATAAGTAAAATTTTTATTTTTTTTACAGACATTATTGCAAATTTATTGTTTCATAAGATTTTATTCCTATTTAACAAAAATAACAAGTCTTTTTTTATATTTAAATTTTTAGCAAATAATCAATTAAAAATTACAAAATTTCACCCAGAATACCTTTTTCAATCATATCTAGGCTAAAAATATAATCATTATGATTAAAGGTTTCTCTTAACGGCCTAGATGTGCCAATCCACCCCTTACCATCAGTAATCCAAACAAATTTATACTTACTATTTAAAACATTAAATAAATCTCTATATTCCCCAGCGGTTGATTTTAATTTTGAGCCTCCACCGCCATAAAAGTTAGTTTCAAAAATAACTAGCTCTTTACCAGTATTAATAACGTAATCATAACGACGAGATGATTTATCAACCGGCACATCAAAACCCCATTCAACTTTTATTTTTTCAGATGTGGCTTCTTTTAGATATTTATAATCTTTAGTTTTACAAATATCAGCAATAAAAAAACCAACAATATCTTCCATCGAGTGTCCTCCTCTATTTTTTCGGCCATTACTATCCAAACCAGCTTCTACTCCAATCATGTAATCAACAAGATTTTTAATCTTTTGAGAAATAATTAAATCCTTTAGGCCTGTTTCTTTTACAAATAATAAATAATTATCTATATCTTTATCGGTTATTTCTTTTTTAGAAAAGTCGTAATCTTCGTAGACTAATTTTTTCTTTGTATAATCAACTAAAATTTTAAATTTAGTACTTTTACTACCATCACGAACAACTAGGGCTGGAATTACTTTAATAATTTCTGGGTTTTCTTTAACTAAAAATTTAAATGCTTTATCAAAATCATCCTTACCAATTAAATAATTTAAACTATTTAAGGCTAATTCTATTTTACTAGTATTTTCAAAAACTTTTTCCCAATTAACAAAATAAGACCAAAGCATATTACTTGGTTTTAAATTATTTAGAAAATAAGTAAAAACTTCATCTTCATTTTTACATCCCAGAGCTTCTTGATAGAATTTAATAAATTTCATATTTTTTATTTACCATTATGTGTAGCAGTTGAAACTATAGAAAAAATATCTTCATTTTTTCTTAATTTTTCAAGCAATTTTTTAAACATATATGCAGTTTTAAGATTTGTCTTCTCTTGGACCATTAAAAGCCTTGCTAATAAAACTAAAAAATTGATGCTATATTCGCCTTGGTTACTTAATTTATAGTATTCGGATATTTCCTTGCTGTTAGATTCTAACAAATTTTTTATATTTAAAATTTTCCTTCTATCACTATTGTTTTCTATTCCTGCGGTATTCTCCCAAATATTTAACAGAAAATCTAAAAATAACTTTGTTGTTTTAGGATCTGAGTGCATTTTTATCATAATATCGACAGCCCAATGTATATGTTTTGGGGTTCTTATTCTAGACCACTTTTCATTATTTTTTTGTCTATACTTTATTAAAATATCATGTTTACTTAAAGACCCTTGATAAATACCAATAAGAAAATGGCTGTTAGCCGGAAAAACTGCTAAAGGAAAAACGGTCACTTCTTTTCTCTTAAATTCCATTTTAGGTAAAGCTTCTGACATATTTTTTTACGCTAATACTTTTAATCTTTGCAGGGAAAGATCTAAATAATTTTTATCGGAATCTATGCCAACAAATTTTCTTTTATGTAAATTAGCCGCCACACCAGTAGTCGAACTGCCCGTAAAAGGATCAAGCACTATATCACCCTCTTTGGTACTAGCTAAAATTATTCTCTTTAGTAAATCTAAAGGTTTCTGAGTTGGATGTTTACCAAATACTTTTTCTTCTTTTTTAGGTGTACCCATAGACCAGACCGAACGCATCTGCATGTGCGGTTTTTTAAACTCATCTTCTGACCAAGCACCTTCTTTTATATCTTGATAATTAAAAATATGTTTGGCTTTTTTTTCTTTTCTCGCCCAAATTAAAGTTTCGTGACTAGCAGTAAAAAAGCGGCAACTCAAATTAGGGGCAGCATTTGGTTTAAACCAAGAAATATCATTTAAAATATGATATTTGGTATTTTGTAAAATAAAACCACACTGATATATAGAGTGATAAGTTCCACTAACCCAAATTGTGCCGTGAGGTTTTAATACTCGACGACATTCTTTAATCCACTCCAGATGAAAATTAAAATCTTTTTGGAAACCATTACTTAAATCCCACTCTCCTTTTTTAACACTAACCATTTTTCCATTTTGACAACTAAAACTACCACCCGACAAAAAGTATGGCGGATCAGCAAATATCATATCAAAATAATTCTCTGGGAATCTTTTTAATTCTTCCAGACAATCACCATGATAAAGAGCAAAGTTTTTTTGCTTTTTATATAAACACATATATTACTTATAGTTTCTTACTACAACTTCAAATACATCTCCTCTTTTTTCGGCCATACAATTTATAAAACGTTTAGCACTTACTTTTGTAATATACCACTTCTTATACAGCTTTCTAATAAAAGGAGTGTCCGAATTACTTAACATAAGTATACACCCTCGGGCATCAAGCTTCTCAAAAGTTTTCATCAATTTTTCCTGTTCTTTTTCTAAAAAACTTTCCTTGGTGTAAGTAGTAAAATTTGAGCCAGTATTTAATGGATAGTATGGTGGATCAAAATAAATAAAGTCTCCTTTCTTGGCATTTTTTAAAACCTGTGTAAAATCAGTGTGTTCTATTTTAGTTTTTTTTAATATTTTACTAGTTGCCAATATTCCAGCTTCATTAACAGAAAACTTTTTATGCTGACCAAATGGAACATTAAAGCCACCTTTACTATTAACCCTGTAAAGACCATTAAAACAAGCTTTATTTAAATATATTAAATGAGCAGCTTTATTTATTTTGTCTAATTTATCGGCATTGTATTCCTCTCTAATTTTTAAATAAAATTCTTTGTTATGTTTTTTTTCGTATTTTTTTAATAATTCTACAAGTTCTTTAGGATGACTTTTAACTACTTTATAAGCTTCAATTAAATCTTTATTTAAATCAGATATAATAGCCTCTTTTGGCTCCAAATAAAAAAAGACAGCACCTCCACCAATAAACGGCTCGATGTATCTTTTATAAGTTCCTTCTTTAGGAAACAATGGTTTAAATTGTTCTAATAATTGGGATTTACCTCCAGCCCACTTCAAAAACGGCTCCACCCTCTTTTTTTGGGTATTTTTCTGCATAATTACTCAGGATTTTCATTATATTATAATTCTATTGTAGCTTAGTTTTATATTATTTGAAAGCTCCTAATTTTGTGCAAATATCACTAAAACACAAAAAAAACCAATAAATAAAGGGCTTCATATATTATCAGATACTATTAAATTATCCTAGTTAACCAACGGCGATGAATATAGCTATTAGCAATGGTATAGTAATTTTTTAGAAAAATAATCTTACTTAAATATCTTGATGCACCAATTTATTATTAGTTGACTAAAATTCACATTACTACGTTATCTTTTTCCTATTTCTCTACTAGCTAAATCATGAACTTTTTTTGCTTCCAATTTTATATCAGCTGGTAATTCCATTAATAAAATTTCAACATCAGAAGGAACTTTCCCTGATGATATTCTTTTGAAGAATTTATAAAAATCCTTATCTGTTAAAATTAACATTTTTTGTTTTGCTTCAACCAAAGACAACATATATATATCAAAATAAACGGATTTTCTTACTCCTATCCCCACATTACCATTCTCTCTAGTTTGGTGGGATTTAATATCCCCAATAATACTTTTATCTAATGAAACGATATCAAATTTATGCTTTCCTCCAGTATTTAGCACTAGCTCAGTATCCCGAGCATAGAAATCTAACCCCATTTTTTGGCTTAGACACTCTCTTATATAAGGTTCGATTAATTGAGATAATATTTTTGTATTTGCCATATTATTTATATTTTATTTTTTCCGCACGTACATCCGATGCATCTAAGCAACCTATAAAATCAGAAACATCTTTATCCGAAGAATTTATCAAATATAATCGTTTTTTGGCTCTAGTAATTGCTACTAACATTTGGTATATTTCATCGTCAGTAGGAGCGGGGGTACTTGGAAATCTTTTTTTATCAAAACCAATTAAAAAAACAACATCAGCGCCAAGCCCTTTTGAATTTAAAATATTGCACACAGTTATATTTAAATTACATAAAGGTCTTGGCAATGAGCTATTAGTATCTTTTAACTCTCTTATCAAAAGCTCTCTTTTTATTTGATTATCAGGCGTTAAATCACTGCCTATATTTTTTTCTAAATTTTGAAATCCCTTTTCGCCTATTCCAGATATCTGTGACGAAGTTCCAGATATTATAATTTTAAGATTTTTAGCGTTTTTTATATGCTGTTTTCTCTCTTCTTTATCAGCAGGATCACCTAATAGCCTCCATCCAATTTCAGATTCTTCATTCTGACTTAAAAATTTATATGCATCAATAGTTCCGGAATTAAAACTCAATAATCCGTTATCATCATTATAATCAACATTTTTAAATCCATATCTTTTAAGCTGATTAGCTATCATTAATAAATTAGCTTTACACGATCTACCTTCACCAATAATCAGAACGTCTTTTACTTTCTGATCACCTATCATTGTCTCTAACTTCTTCTGAATCTTATAGGCTGCCATTCCTGAGGGGCAGTTTTGGATTAAGTGTATAAATTTATTTTTTTCTGAATCTTCAGTTTTATCTGGTAAATAACAAATATACTCTTTGTTTATTCTTGATTTAGCAGGATCATTCAGATTGTATTTTTCTACTATCGCATTAAAATATTTCATTATTATTTCCGTACATCTAGAACAAAACCTTAACGTATGACTTTCGAAGTCGGTGTTGGAGTCACTATATTTGTCCCTGATAAAATCTGGTGAAGATCCTTTGAATCTATACAGAGCTTGGTCATCGTCTCCCGCGACAACAACCTCATTTTTTAAAGCTAACAAATCAATTAACTCAGCCTCCTCTTTATTAAAATCTTGAAATTCATCTACTAAAATTAAGTCGAATATTGGAATTTTTGAATTATCATTTTTCATTACCTCCACGACATAATGTATTACATCGGCATGACCAGCTGTCTTATAAAATTTAGACTTTGATAAATAATTTTTATCCCCTATAGCAAAATCGGTAACGCCATCTTTCTTTAAATCTTCTTCAATTATTTGATAAATATTTGGGTAGTACCACCACCCCAACAATTTGTTTATAAGTTTACGCGCAAAACCATGCATCGTATAAGTATCAGCTAACCCACAAAGATCATCTGCAAGATTATCACCTAATTTACCAATGAATGTAATCGCCAGAAAATTACTTTTTCCCTCTTTTTTCTTTTCTTTAATAAGTTTCTGAAATAAAAAACTCTTGCCCGTTCCTGGACCGGCTACCACAATTTTTTTTGGATGTTTTGATGTTACAATTTTGTTTACATCAACTTCTCTGCCAGCTTTACATTCTTCATTAGTCATATTTTTAAAGCAAATCTATCAATTATTCTAAGTTTATACCCCACTAAACACCTTAGCAAGACAGTAAATTTTCCCCCAAAACAAAAAGAAGCTCCAAAAATGGAACTTCTTTTGTGTTCTCTGAGCGGGTAAGGGGAATCGGACCCCTTTCTCAACCATGGCAAGGTTGCATAATAACCATTATACGATACCCGCAAATTGCTATATATTATATAGCAAATATTTATTTCTTAATCAATACCAACTTTCACACTAAAATTTAATGTGCCGCGGGCGGGAATCGAACCCGCACTATGTCGCCATAACAGGATTTTAAGTCCAGCGCGTCTACCAGTTCCGCCACCGCGGCTGGTATTTATTTAAAAAAATAAATGTGGAGATGATGGGAGTTGAACCCATGTGTAACAAGTTACCTTTAAACGCTTCTACAAAAATATTCCAGTTTATTTTGTTCAGGTTAATCATCAAAACTGAAAAGAAAAGCAATTAACCTATATCTTTCATTGTTTTCGGAGACTCGAGGAAAGCTACCCAAGGACCCTAGTCTTATTAATGACACCGAGTGCTAGCTATAAGACGTCGCTAGTTCGATGGTTGCGGCAATTTAAGCGGCAACAGGTGCATAGCTTGGAACTAACCAAGCGAATGCTGCAGATTTGTTTGCATTTGTTTTTCGAACCAGTTTTACGCGTGTAGTTCACCGCGTTTTGCACGTTTAAGGAAAGTCTCGCTATCGAAGCCCGACATCCCCCTACCTTAAAGATCTCTTTGTCAAAGTTCGCAAATCGCGATCAATATCCTTCTTTTTTAGATCTTCGCGCTTGTCATATTTCTTCTTACCTTCTGCCAGCGCTAGCTCGATTTTAATCAGGCTAGACTTAGTATATATTTTAACAGGCACCAGTGTCAAGCCACCCTCTTGCTTCTTCCCTAATAGGTACTTTATCTCCTTTTTCTTCAGTAATATCTTACGTTCTCTGGTGGCATTATAGTCATCCATAGTGCCCGCTTGTTTATATTTAGACACATGGGCACCAATTAAATACAGTCCGTCTCCTCTAAAAGATACATAAGAACCCTTCAAACTAATGTGACCGGCTTTAATGGATTTAACCTCGTGACCGAGCAACATTAAACCAGCCTCAAAAGTTTGAAGTATCTTATAATCAAAACTAGCTCTTTTGTTTTTTGCCAGAATCGGCATAGTTCCATTCTTTTAGTTTGTTAAGCACTTTTTCATTCTGTAAGACATTGCCTAAGTAACGAAGATAAGCTGGGTTCTTTTCTAATTCATCAAGTGACTTATCACCTTTATGTTCTTCTTTCAGATCAGCAATCTTATCGCTAATTTCTTTAGAGCTAACGTCTAATTTTTCAATCACACCAATTTCTTTCATTATTAGTGCAGTTTTAACACGCTTTAAAGCACTTGGCACTAAATCTAACACGAATTGATCTTTAGTCTTACCTAAGTGTTGTAAATAATCAATCATTTTAGAACCTTGGTGAGTTAAGTTATCTTCAATTTCGTGTAACATGCTATGAGTTTCGCTTTCTACCATCATTTCTGGGATTTCACCAAATTTAGTATCATCTACAATCTTTTCTAACATTTCAATTTCAGTCTTTTGATTAGCTTGATTGGTGCGATCAGCTAAAATATTATCAGTCATCGCCTTTCTTAAATCAGCTAAACTTTCAAAACGGAAACCAGTCGCAAATTCATCATTAACTTCTGGTAATTCTCTAGTATATACTTCGGAAATTTTAACTTTAAAATCCACCATTTTACCGGCTAAATTTTGTTGGTGGTGATCAGTTGGAAAAGGTAGTGAAAAATCACGGTCTTCACCTTTTTTAGCACCTAGTAGATTCTTATCAAAACCAGCTACAAAATAATTCTTACCAACAATCACAGCTAAGTCTTTAGTTTGACCACCTTCGAGTGGTACTTTTTCCATAAACATTTCCACATCTACTAACACTTTATCCCCATCTTTAACACCTTCTTCAGAAATAACCTCTTTTACACGCATTTCTTGCAATTCTTTTAAAGTCTTTTCGATATCAGCCTCTTCCACCTTAGCTTCAACTGGGGTAATTTTTAATTCTTTATATTTACCTAGAGCCACAGTCGGCATAATAGCTAACACAATCTTAAATTCTACTGGATTGCCAGGAGCAAGCTTAGTAATTTCTACTTTAGGTTGACCAACCGCTGGTCTGTCCATAGTGTTTTGCTCAACAATGTCATCAATGGTCTTTCTAATAACAATATTAGCAGCTTCTTCCATGATAGACATTTCACCAACTTTAGCCTTTAAAACATCAAGTGGAGCCTTACCTGGGCGAAAACCTTCAATTTTTACCTTTTCAGAAATTTTAGCAGCACCTTTTTCAATGTAAGGTTGAAATTCCTCAGCACTAAATTCTACTGTTAATTCAATTTGTGACTTTTCTAAATCTTTTTTAGTAACTTGCATAATTTTTATTTAACTAGTTTATGAATTTATATAATAGCATTTATAGCATAAAAATCAATACAAAAAACCCGCTAGTTTTGGCTAGTCGGGTTAAGCAGTAGCTTTCTTTTTCGCAATTTTTTTGCGGAAAGAAACCATAAAAAGGACATAAGTGATAAAGATAATGGAAAAGCAAAAGACAAGAAACACATGTGCTCATCTATTAGAAAAGCTAGGCTTTGATGGGTTGGTTCAATTAGTAGCCTGGTAAATAAACAAGTCATGGTACTAGCCGGTCCAGCCGTTATCATAAAGATAACCATGGCCGCCAAAATATCTGTTTCATCGCTTATGTTAGCTATTAATCTACCTAAAAAGATAGAAATTAAAACTGAACAACCCAAAAAACAAAACAAATAAGCACTATTCATCAATTTAACTGATTCCGGAGATTCCGTGAAGGCATACCAGGTGTTAGCAATTAATCCTACTAAACAACCGACTATCATTAGCGCAAAACTAATAATATAAAATCTTTTTTCTCTTAAACTAACTTCCATGTCGCAAAATGTAAAATTGTTAATGTTTAACTGTTTAATTTTCGATTCTTGCGCCGTTTTCTGGCCAAAAAGAACCAAATAGTTGAGCTAATAAGCACTATTAAGGTGCTAAGTGCGGAAATGGCTAATTGTTTGCCATCAGTGTAAGTAACTAGATCTAATAATATCTTTGGCAACTTTTTAATAAGTAGTCCTAACAGCAACCAGAACATATAATTGCTCGGTATCGCTAAAATCACATAAAAAGATAAGGCTGTTAAAATACCGTTACGATTTAATCTGGATAGAAATTTACCAGCCGCAATCGCCACTAAGCCAGAAAAGCCCAAAAATCCGACACTGTAACCAGCCACAAAGATATTAAATGATCTGGAAGATTCATTAAAGGTAAACCAAATATTAGCCAAAATTGCTAATACAAAACTAGCTGCTAAAAATAGCAAGCTATAGAGAAAAATTTTTTTCTCCCTTGAACTAATTTTCATTTCTTTATCGTATTAAATTGTTAATGTTCGATTAATTCTTCTTATCTTGCCACCAGTGACTATAATTGTAAAGAGCTAATCTTGACTTTTTGCTTATTTTATTGTATTATAGAAAGCGATAGTGTTAGTAAGTATTTTAAAAACTTGAAAAAATGAATCTGATTCCTAAAAGAAGAAGGCAGATTGCTCGGGCAGCCTTTGACCTGTATGTGCTCGACAAACTGATTAACGAAGGCTTGGTTGGTGAAGACGGTAAAATCGAAATCCGCTACCTAAACAACGCCGCCAAAGAAGTTGGATGCAAGGCCCATTCTCTATCAATTGCTATTATGATGGCCTGCCGACGACTTATCTCTGATCAGCCTAAAGAAACTTTACCGCCCGAAGAAGAAGCAGCGGTGTTATTAGCGGTTGCTAAATACCGCATTAAAGAAATCTCAGTGCCTCTCAAAAACTTCAAACGGGAATTCGGCAATGTTACTGCGGATATCAATGAAAGATACCCCGGTCTGCATTTGAAAACAGCCGAACTGTTTCAATACGTTTACCCTATTTACGTAGAGGTAATCGATGAAGTTTTTGGATTTTAACTCTCTAGCGATCTAGGTGGAGTCTTACTCCCTAAACTGGTAATTCTAACCCTCTTCAAGACTGGTTAGAGAACAAGAACAGCTCCTCATCGCTGATAAGCCTTCGAATAACTCGGAGGCTTTTTTCTTTTATTGACTTTTGTCTTATATTATTACAATATTTAACTAGAAATATTGTTGAACCTTAAAAATATTAAACATGAAACTGAGCCCCGAAAGACACCGAGAAATTCTCAAAGCAGTTTTTAATTATTTTGTTAAAAAAGATCTGATTGAAAAAAAATTAATTAGAGATGGCGAGAGCACTAATCTAACCGAACTAGTGACCTTCGCTAAATTATTAAATTGTGAACAAACTTATTTGTTTATTGCCATTGAAGCCGCTGCCTGTAAAATTAATAACACTGAATTACCAGCTAAGCGGTTTAAAGATTTAGCCGAAGAACAACAAGTGACTGACGTAATGATTTTAGCTATAAAACATAAGCTTAAAAATTTACGGACCCGCTTAATTTATTTCGAGCCATCAATTCATAATTTAGCTGAAGAGCTTAATGAAAATGACCGCGAATTAGATTTAATGAGCGGAGAGCTAGCCGCCTTTCTTGGGCCTCTCTATTTAGAAGTCGTCACAGAAATTTTTGACAGATTAAAACTCATTCCCAACTTTTAAAACACCATCATCATGGAACTAACTGAAAGACAAGAACAAATTTTAAAAGCCTTTTTTGACAACTACGTTAGAAAAGAAATTATCGAAAAAAATTCTATTAGCAGCCAAGAAGACATTCGCCTCGACGAACCGGAACTGGACATCGAATGCCGAAGTTATGATTTGTACGCCGCCATTATGACTTCTTACTGTCGCATCACATCAGAAGCACTACCCAAGCGTCTTGAAGATTCTATTCAAGGAGAAATAGTTATTGAAAATGTTATGCTGTTAGTTGTTAAAGACAAAATAAAACAACTGGCCGTTAGCCCTGTCATCTGGACTCGTTACTTTATTAACACAGTTGATAAGCTCAATGAAGAAAATCGCGATTTAAATCTCACCCCCGGTGAATTTATTAATTTTTTTCATCCCATCTACTGGGAAGCTATCACGGAGTTAGTTGGTAAATAATGTCACTCTTACAAAAAGCCGCCTCACAATGAGACGGCTTTTTTCTTATCCAATTTTCTAATTATTATTTTAGAAGTAAGCCAACAATTAACAAGGCTACAATGTTTAATACTTTAATCATTGGGTTGATAGCTGGACCAGCAGTGTCTTTATAAGGATCACCAACTGTGTCACCAGTTACAGCTGCCTTGTGAGCATCTGAACCTTTACCGCCAAAGTTACCAAGTTCAATGTATTTTTTAGCATTGTCCCAAGCGCCACCACCAGAAGTCATGGAAATAGCTACAAACAAACCAGTAATAATTGAACCAACAAGAACGCCAGCTAAAGCCTCAACACCATGAGACATGAAAGCAAAGCCTACAATAATAGGTACTAAAACTGGAATTAAAGCAGGCACGATCATTTCTTTAATAGCTGCTTTAGTTACGATATCAACGGTGCGTCCGTAATCTGGTTTTTCAGTATTTAACATGATACCTGGTTTTTCTTTAAATTGAGCACGAACATCTTCTACCACTGATCCAGCAGTTTTTCCAACCGCTTTCATAGCCATAGCACCAAATAAATATGGTAATAGTCCGCCAATAAATAAACCAATTAAAACGTATGGATTATCAATTAAGAATTCAGCACTTCCACCACCATCTTTAATCTTCTGAGTGAAATCAGCAAATAATACTAGAGCAGCTAGAGCGGCAGAACCAATAGCGTAACCTTTAGTTACAGCTTTAGTAGTGTTACCAACTGCATCAAGAGGATCGGTGATGTTTCTAACATCGTCCCCTAGTTCAGCCATTTCAGCGATACCACCAGCATTATCAGTAATTGGACCGTAAGCATCAATTGTAACAATGATACCAGCCATGGATAACATAGCCATCGCTGCAATAGCGATTCCGTATAAACCAGCTAAAGAGTAAGCACCTAAAATAGCTAAACAAATAACGATAATAGGAGCAGCAGTTGATTTCATAGAAACTGCAAGTCCAGCAATCACGTTAGTACCATGACCAGTGCGTGATGCTTCAGCAATAGATTTAACTGGAGAGAAAGCTGTGGAAGTATAATACTCAGTAATAACAACTAGTAATCCAGTTACTACTAAACCAATTAAAGAAGCAAAGAAAATATTTAAAGTATTTTCAACAATAAAGTAATTAGTTACAAAGTAAAAAGCGATAGCTGATAGTACACCAGCAGCGATTAAACCTTTGTATAATGCTCCCATGATATTTTGTTTTTTTCCTAAACGGATAAAGAAAATACCAATGATAGAAGCGATAATAGAAACAGCGCCAAGAACTAATGGAAATAAAATAATAGTTTCATTGCCCTTGAAAATTAAGTGACCTAAAACCATAGTAGCAATAGTAGTCACAGCGTAAGTTTCAAATAAGTCAGCAGCCATACCAGCACAATCACCAACGTTGTCACCAACGTTATCAGCAATTACAGCTGGGTTGCGAGGATCGTCTTCTGGAATAGAAGCTTCAACCTTACCAACTAAGTCAGCTCCAACGTCAGCTGCTTTAGTATAAATACCACCACCTAAACGAGCGAAGATGGAGATAAGTGAGCTACCAAAAGCAAAACCGATAATGGCATTTAAATCATGAGTTAAGAAATAAAAACCGGCAGTACCCATTAAAGCTAAACCAACTACTAACATACCAGTTACGCTTCCACCCCAAACAGCAACGTTTAAGGCTTTTTGCATACCGCCACGAGCAGCTTCAGCAGTTCTAACATTAGCGCGCACGCTAACAAACATACCGATGTAGCCAGTTAAAGCTGATAAAATAGCTCCGCCCAAAAAAGCCGCAGCAGTCATCCAACCTAAAGATGGGATAAAACCAACTACTAAGAATAAAATTGCAGCCACGATAGCTACCGTTTTATACTGACGATTTAAGAAAGCGCTAGCTCCTTGTTGAATAGCTAGAGCGATTTCTTTCATACGCTCATTACCATCAGACATTTTAAGAATCATGCGGATAACGATAGCTCCATAGATAATGGCGGCTAGTGCGCTACCCAAGATAATCAAGTTGATCATAAATCTTGTTATTTAAATTTTTAGATAATTATTCGGCTAACTCTTTTTCGAAGTCTTGAGCTTCTTCAGCATCAACATGAGCAGTTTCCTCAAATTCTTCAGCTGCCTTAGGATCTTCACTATCAATTAAAACTGGGCCAGCGGCACCATCTTCAATAATATCAATTTTCCAACCAGTTAAGTGGGCAGCTAAACGAACATTTTGACCACTCTTACCAATAGCTAATGATAATTTATCAGAGGCTACTTTAACTACAGCTTTATGTTCCTTTTCATTTAATTCAATATCGGTAATTTTAGCTGGAGCTAAAGCATTAGAAATAAATTTAGCAGGATTCTCGCTATATTCAATGATATCAACCTTTTCACCACCAAGTTCAGAAATGATAGTTTGAATTCTAGAACCACGTTGACCAACGCATGATCCAACTGGATCAACATTTTCTGCGTCAGTCCAAATAGCTACCTTAGAACGAGAACCAGCTTCACGAGCCACAGCCTTAAGTTCTACTAAACCGTTAGCTACTTCTGGGATTTCTAAATAGAAAATCTTACGTAAAATTTCTTCACTGCGGCGAGATAATACTACTTCAGGACCTTTATGTCCTTCGCGTACTTCTTTAACATAAACCTTAACGCGATCACCAACATTATATCTTTCACCGTAAATTTGTTCTTCAGCTGGTAAAATACCAATAGCTTTACCTAAATCAACAAAAACTAAACGGCCTTCACGGCGTTGAACAATACCGGAAACAACGTCTCTTTCCTTATCTTTAAATTCAGAGAAAATCATATCACGTTCCATTTCTCTTAGTTTTTGAATAATAACTTGTTTAGCTGTTTGAGCAGCCATACGACCGTAACTTTCTGGAATAGGTAATTCAGTAATAATTTCATCACCAACTTTAGCGCCGGATCTTAAAATACCAGCTTCTTTAATTTGGATGTCAGTTTTAGGATTAAACTTTTTAATTTCTTGACCATTAGCATCTAGCTCTGGTTCAAAATGAAATTGTTCCTCTTTAGCCCCTTTTTCTGGGTGGCTATAAAGGTGTTGTAGCATTTCTGCTTCTTCTTGCTCCGGCAAATCTTCTACCACAGTTTTAACATCAAAAATCTCGCTCGTTCCATTATTAGGATCGAACTTTACTTTAATGTTTTGATTTTTTTCACCGTAATCCTTGCGATAAGCAGCTGCTAGCGCTAACTCAATCGTGGAAATAACCGTGTTGAAATCTAAATTTTTCTCTTCGCACACCTGTTTGATGGCTGCTGATAATTCAGACATATTATTAAATTGTTAGGGGCTAACCTAAAAAAGTAGCCCTTTTGATTGATAATTATAGAAAAAGCTAATTGTATTAACAACTAGCTTTCTGCCTATATAATAGCAAATTTTACAGTTTTGTCAAAGTTATTTGAATTTACAGACCGTTCCTGAGGCAGTGGTGACACAAATCAACAGTTTGACAACATAAGTGGTTATTCCCCAGGCCGCTAAAACTAACAATAATCCAATGACAGCCGCCTTAATCTGACCTATTGAATCTTCAATGGTTTTTTCATTACCACCCGAAGTCATCCATTTAAAACCAGCAAATAACAGTAATCCTAGAAAAATAATACCCAAAAAAGTTAAAGCTACTTTAATAATATCAACTGCTAGTAGCTGCACATCCTTTTGGTTAGCACCATAAGTGCGATCACCAACCTGTTTTAATAAGGGTTGTTGACTAAGTAATGATTCATCAGCTTGAGCTGGTCTAATTGCAAATAGTGAGCTAAGCTGTAAAACTCCTAAGATTAAAACAAAGATGAAAGATGCTACTTGTTTTTTAGTAATAAACATATTAGTTTGATATAATTATCGTATCTTGTCTTAATTATACGTAAAAATCATTTGAAACACAAACCAATGTCACTCTCTTCTAAAATTGCTCACAATACAATCATTCAATTAGTTGGTAAATTTTTATCTACCGCTCTTGGTCTTATTTCACTAGCCATGATGACTAGATATTTAGGACGCGCTGGCTTCGGAGAATATACAGCTGTTATTAATTTTTTATCTTTCTTTGCTATCATCGCTGATCTAGGTCTTACTTTAGTAACAGTTCAAATGATTAGTATCCCGGGCGTTGATGAAAAAAAAGTTCTTAATAATTTATTCGGTTTAAGACTAGTCTCTATTATTTTATTTATTGGGCTAGCACCACTAGTGGCTTTATTTTTACCTTATTCCTTAGCTGTTAAAACTGGTATTTTAATTGCCGCCAGTTCTTTTTTATTTCCATCTTTAAGCCAAGTTTTAATCGGCCTCTTTCAAAAGAAATTAAGAATGGATAAAGCTGTGATAGCTGAAAATGTCAGCCGCGTAATTTTAATTGTCGGTATTTATTTATCAATTAAATTTAACTATGGTTTGAATGGTATTTTATGGGCCAGCGTTATCAGTGCAGCTGCTAATTTTTTAATCAGTTATTTATTAGCTTTAAAATTTATTGGTTTAAGACCAAGCTTTGATAAAAAAATCTGGGGAGACACTATCAAAAAAAGTTGGCCACTAGCGATTACGATTGTGCTTAATTTACTATATTTAAAAACTGATACTTTAATCTTATCACTTGTTAAAAGTCCGTCTGAGGTTGGTTTATATGGTGCTGCTTATCGCATTATTGATGTACTTAGCACTTTACCTTTTATGTTTGCGGGCATTATTCTACCACTCTTAACAGCTTACTGGTTCGAACAAAAAAAAGATTTATTCTATATCACCCTCCAAAAATCTTTTGATTTAATGGCACTGATGTCACTACCAATTATTGCCGGGGCTTTAATTCTAGCCAGGCCAATTGTCGTATTAGTCGCTGGAGCTGAATTCGCGCCTAGTGGTTTAATTTTAAAAATTTTAATTTTTGCGATTCTGGCTATTTTTCTAGGTTGCATGTTTGCTCACGCCGTAGTGGCAATTGACCAGCAAAAAAAGATGATTAAATATTATCTATTTGTTAGTATCAGCTCAGTCTTATTATATCTAATACTTATTCCAAAATTTTCTTACCTTGGAGCCGCCTCAGCTACTGTTTATAGTGAATTAGTTATTGCCTTATTATCAGCCTATGTAGTCTGGCGTCAAACTAAATTTATTCCTAGTTTTAAAATAGTGTCCAAGTCAATTATAGCCTCTGTTTTAATGGGTTTATTCTTATATTTAATACCTTCCCATTACTTTTATAATTGGTCCTGGCTGCTGGTTGGCATAGCCTTATCGGGTATCATATATTTTGCTATACTATATCTACTAAAAGGCATTACTAAAAACGACTTACAAATCTTATTAAACAAAAAATAATATGACTAAAGAATTGGAGCCGACTATTGTTTTTGAGAATGATGATTATCTAGTGCTTAATAAGCCGGCTGGTTTAATTTCTCATGGAGGACCTACTATCGAAGAGGAAACCTTAGTTGATTGGTTAAAAAAGAAATATCCTAAAATTGAGAAAGTTGGTGATGACCCATTACGTCCTGGGTTAGTTCATCGTCTTGATAAAGAAGCATGTGGCTTGATGGTAGTGGCTAAACATAACAAAGCTTTTGAATATCTAAAAAAACAATTTCAAGCTAGACGCGTTACTAAAAAATATATTGCTTTAGCTCACGGTAAAATTAGTAAAGAAGAAGATGTTATTAATTTTCCAATTAGAAGATCTCGCGATGGTTATAAAATGGCAGCTTTGCCTAGTGTCTCAGATACCATCACTGATAAAAATAAAATTGGTAACCGCGACCGTGGTATTTTAAAAGCCCAAGATCAATCCAAGGAAGCTATTACTAATTTTGAAGTACTAAAACGTTTTGTTAATTACACTTTATTAGAAGTTAAAATTAAAACTGGTCGTACTCACCAAATTAGAGTTCATATGTTTGCTTATGGCTGTCCTTTACTTGGCGACCCCTTATATTTTACTAAAAAGACTAAGGTACGCAACGAGAAGTCTGGCTTAAACCGTTTATTCTTAGTTTCCAAAGAACTAGGTTTTAAGGATTTAGACGGTAATAAACAATTGTATACTATTGAATTACCGAAGGAATTAGACGACTTTTTAAATAAGCTAAAATAACGGTTTAAATCCGTTATTTTCTTTTGACGACTACTTTATTTTCAGCTATAATAGACAAAGATTATAAAAAATTAATTTAAAAAATTATGAAACAAAAAATGAAGAAGCAAATTATTTTTGGTTCAATTGCGCTTGTCGCTATTATCCTTATTGCTCTAGGGGCTACTCTTTTATTCAAAGGCAAAGGTAATCTAAAACCTGAGGCTGTTAAAACTGTCCTTGAAAACTATATCAACGCTAATTTAATGGCTCCTGGCGCTACTGCTAAAATTGACAGCGTTACTAAAGAAAATGGTCTTTATAAAGTAATGGTAAATATTGGTAGTGACCAAAAAGTTGAATCATACGCTACTCTTGATGGTAAATTATTCTTCCCTCAAGCTATGAAGACCGGTGAATCAACTGAAGCTGCTGCTGGCGGCGATCAAGCTGCTAATACTCCAGCTACTCCAGAAAATTTACCTAAGACTGATAAACCAGTTGTTGAATTATTCGTAATGACTCATTGCCCATACGGTACTCAAATGGAAAAAGGTATCTTACCTGTAGTTGCTGCTTTAGGAAATAAAATTAATTTCTCTATTAAGTTTAATGACTATGCTATGCATGGTGAAAAAGAACTTAAAGAAAGTTTAACTCAATATTGTGTTCAAAAAGAACAAAATGCTAAATATGCTAAATATTTAACTTGTTTCTTAAAAGATGAGACTCAAAGTGCTACTTGTCTTAATGAAGCTAATGTTGATACAGACAAATTAGCTGCTTGTGTTGCTAAAACAGACAAAACTTACAGTGTTCTAGATAACTTCAAAAACAACAAAGATTTCCGTGGTACTTTCCCTGGATTCAATGTTCAAAAAGAAGATAATACTAAATACAGTGTAGGTGGTTCTCCAACTTTAATTATCAACGGTACAGAGGCTCAATCTGGTCGTGATAGTGCTAGCTTATTAAAGACTATTTGTGCAGCCTTTAATAATCAACCAAAAGAATGTGAAACATCTCTTTCTTCAGCTACTCCAGCTGCTGGATTTGGTGAAGGTGCTGCTACTGGTGGAGCCGCAGCCGCTGGTTGTGCTCAATAATCGAACTTAGACACTTTAAAAACAGGACCTTAACGGGTCCTGTTTTTTTATATTCTAGTTTATATAAGCATTGACATTTATTTTATTTAATGTTAGTATCAACAGTTAATAATACGAACCTTAAAAACTAAAAAATCATGCCAACAACTACAACAATTGTAATTATTTTTGTATTACTCGCTCTAGCTGAAATCGCAGTTATCACTATCTTTAAACTTAAAGTGAAACGTATCCGGAAAATTGTTTACAATGAAACCAGTAAAACAAATTTGTTAACAGCTATGCTGGAGCAAAGTCAAAAGTCAGAAACCTTCGATGTTAACATCTTTAACATCACGCCTCTGGAAGTTATTAAAGAAATTAGACGAACTATTGTTCAGCATTATTTCATTTGTTTTAACAAACTAAAAGCCGTTACCCTGGGTGATCATCTTTTACAAATCAGAGCCGTGGTTATTTCCGATCGCCGAGACTATTTAATGTCTTTACTCTATCAGGCAGCCGAAGAAATTAAAATCGAAGTCTGGGGCAATCTTTTAACTCAAGCTATTATAGCTGAAACCGTCGCCCAAGATCCTGCTGATTTAGACAAAACAGCTGAAGTAATAGGCTTTGTAATTACTATAGCCGAACAACAAGAACTCGGTCTGGAGTTAAGTCAATTATTTGAAGGAAAAATTAGACGAATACTTCTATCCGACCACTTTAATGAAGGCTGGAAAAACAAAATTGAAATTGCCATGTTAAGAATTAATAATTCACTTTCTCAGTTAGAATAAAAAATAACAACCATGGAAAAACTAATAATTAACAACTGGGGTTTAATACTGTTAAGCGTTTTATCCTTAGCAATGTTTTGTTTAATTGTTGTTCTGTTAAAACAGAAAAGAAAAATGGAAATCAATTTTCTTGAAAACGAGGCAATTATTAAACTCTTTCAAGCCTTAGCTGGAAACAACCAACTAACACCGGAATTAATTGCTCAAATTCCTATCGCTTACATCGCGGCTTTCAGAAAAAACATTAAAAGTTATTATGAAAGTTTAATTGAAGAAGCATCTTTTACTCAACTGGCTAACTTTATTTATGAATTAGAAAATTCTATTTCCGATTTTCATAAAAAAAGATTATTAATGGAATTGTTTTCTACGGCTGCTAACCGAATAAGTTCTTTACATTGGGCCAAACTCTTAATGGAATCTGTATTACTATCCATTATGCTAGATGAACCTGATTATCAGCAAAAGGCTAAAAGATTAGAAGAATTTATCATTGCTAACGCCAAAAGTAATAAGTCATTACTTTTGTTAGCAGGTGACTTCAGCGATGAACTAGTTAAAGACACCAAGGAATTAAGTTCATCTGAGCTTAAAAAAGCAGAAAAAATATTGGACAGTATTACTGGTCTTAACAACTAAGACCAAAATAAAAAGCGGACATGCAAATGCCCGCTTTTTTCTATATTTGAAGCTTATTTAATTAAAGCGTCAACATCAGCTCTTAAAGTTTCTTTATCTCTTAAGCCGATGAACTCACCGATTACTTCACCACCCTTAAATAGTTTCATATTAGGGATGCTTTGAATTTGATATTTCATAGCTAAGGCTTGGTTATCGCTTTCTTCAGTATTAACCTTAACTATTTTTAGCTTACCAGCTAAATCAACTGCCAAGGCGTCTAAAGTTGGAGCCATCATACGGCAAGGCATACACCAAGGAGCCCAAAAATCTACTAAAACAGGTATTTCACTCTTTAAAACTTCTTGTTCGAAGTTGGAGTTATTTACATCCATTGCTTGTGACATAAATTTATTATTTAATTATTTAATTATTTCTTTAAAAATATTTTTTATTTTTTCTTTTTGACCGCTTTTTAAACAACACTCAAATTCTGAGGATAAAACCTCTTCCATTAAAGAAGACAGGCCTGATTTAACAGCTTTTAACTGAATCATCAAAGCGCCACATTCAGTTTTTTTATCTCCTAATTTAATTTTAATTGACTCCAGTTGTCCAATTAAAATATTAATTCTTTGTTCGGGTGTTTTCATATACAGCTATTATATACTATACCCCCTCGGGGTGTCAAGAGTTGAGCTTATTTTTTAATAATTACCCAATAATTAAATTGCTCGGTTATTAATTCAAAATTTTTATAACCAGCCGTCCTGACTAGTTTTCTTAATTCTCTCTTAGTAAAAGCGTGGTAATATCTTTGACTATTTCCTTTCTTCCAATGAAACAATAAATCACCAATTTCTAAATCATAACGTCCCGTTATTTTCTTCCAAATATTTTGTAATAGTAGTGGGCGATATTTTTTATTATTCCACAAACGCCACACACTAAAAATAACTGAACCGTTATCTTTAGTAGTATTAAGCATTTCTAAGAGTGCATGCTGACGTAATTTAAAGCTAGGTAAATGATGTAAGACTGCCACAGAAATTACGAAATTATATTTTTCCTTTAATTCATCAAGGTCTAAAATATTGCCAACAAAAAATTTATTATCTGGATAATTTTTTTGAGCCAAGGCAATTAAATTTTCACTATTATCAATGCCTAAATAATTTATCTTTTTATCTTTAAGAGCTTCAAGTAATCGTCCATTGCCACAACCTACATCCAAAACGCTATTACCATCTTTTACTTCAGTCACTCTCTTAAGAAGTTCTGGCCAAATTGGTTTTTTACGAGTCTCATCAAAATCACCAGCAATTTCTTGATAGTTATCTTTAACAACTTTTAGTAATTTTTCTACTTGTTGTTCTTTCATATTTATCCTAAATACTCTTTATAACGATAATCTTTACCGCCAGCGTCTTTAACCTTTTTTAATTTTAAACAATTGTCACAAGCACCACAAGGTTTAGCGTCATGATCCCCAAAATATTTTAAAATATATTGTTGGCGACAACCAATCTGATAAACATATTGCTCCATCTCATCTAATTTTTCATAAGCTCTATCAGCCTTTTCTTTTAGCGCTTTAAAGTCTAAATTAAGTTCTTCCGAAGATACATGTTTTAAAATTTTAATTTCTGTGCCACGAAAAGGTGGGCGATATTCAATTAAATCTTTTTCTTGTAATTTTTTGATAGTTCTAGATAATGAATCTTTTTTACAACCAATAATAGCCGCGACATTATCTAGATTAAATTCAAAACCTTTAATTATTTCAGAATTATACTTCTCAAATAATTTAGAAATAACTTCTATTTGTGTTTTGGCTCTTTTACCAACCGCCTGAAAAATAGCCTCACAATCAAATTTAGTTTTTAAAAAGGCATTAGAGCTCTTATCATTTGGACGTGACAAATAACCTTCTTTTTCTAAAATTTTAAGTGCTGTTCCCACCGCCATTTCTGGCACAGCTTCTGATAAATTTTGAATGATTTCCGTATAGGTTAATAAAACTGTTTCTTCACCAATTTCAGCATTACGACTAGACCAAGAAACTAGTAGATCAAAAATCTCTAAGACAATATTAGGTGACGGGTTATCACCTTTAATAAAAAATTCTCGTAAGTATCTATCTTGTGGTGAAAAAAATAATAAACAAAAACTAGGTTTGCCGTCGCGACCAGCTCGTCCCGCTTCCTGATAATAGGCCTCAACTGTGCCTGGTAAATCAAAGTGAATAACAAAACGAATATCCTTTTTATTAATTCCTAAACCAAAAGCATTAGTCGCCACTACTACTTGAGCTTCGCCTTTCATAAAACTATTCTGTACCCAATCGCGACTCTCAGGGTCCATACCGGCATGGTAAACTACTGCTTTAATATCGCGCTCTAATAGTCTTTCTAATATTTCATCAGCTTTGGATCTAGTACCAACATAAATAATGCCTGAACCTAAATTATTATTGTTATCTAAAGTATCGAGAATGTATTCTAGCTTCTTAGCATTGTTAGCTTGAACGGAAGCTAATTGTAAATTAGGTCTAGCAAAACCAGAAATAACATATTTAGGATCCTTTAAACCAAGCTGCTTAGCAATATCTTCACGAACTTCTGGGGTAGCTGTCGCAGTTAGGGCTACAACCGTCGGTGAGCCAACTATTTTAACCACTTCTTTAAGCCGCAAATAACTTGGTCTAAAATCATGACCCCACTGACTAATACAATGGGCTTCATCAATAGCAAATAAAGAAACTTTAATGGTTTTTAAATCAGCCATGAAGGTTGAATTATAAAAACGTTCTGGAGCAACATAAACTATTTTATAATAACCATTCTTTATTTTTTTTAATCTATTCTCTGTTTCTTGGGGTGAAATAGAAGAATTAATAAACGTGGAAGGAATGCCAACGCGATCCAAAGAATCAACTTGATCTTTCATCAAAGCAATCAGTGGGGAAACTACTAAAGTCACCCCTTCTAAAACTAAAGCTGGTAACTGATAAATCATAGATTTACCACCACCAGTTGGCAAAATAACTACTGTGCTTTGTCCGGCCATCACATAATCAATAGCCTCTTCTTGCCCAGGTCGAAAAGAATCATAGCCAAAATGAATTTTAAGTAACTCCTGTAATTGTTTTTTTCGGTGCGGCATTTATTTAAAAAACTACCTTTCTGATTAGGAAAGGTTTTTATGTTTATATATTTCTAAAACATTTTTGAATAGGAAAGCTATCGTGAGTGGCCCCACACCACCAGGTACTGGCGAAATATAAGAAACTTTATCCTTAACGCTTTCAAAATTAACATCACCAACTACTTTATTTTCTAATTTATTAGTACCAATATCAATAATCACTGAACCATGTTTAATCATTTCCTCATTAACAAATAAAGGAAAGCCAATAGCACTAACTAAAACATCAGCATTTTGCAAAGTTGGCCAGTTATTTCTAATTTCACTACTAGTTACACCATCTACTTCTCTAAAACCATATTTAGTTAAGTAACTAGTTAAAGCTGAACCAAAAACTTCTGAATTATACAAAGCGCAAGCACTTAAATTAGCTGGTTTGATTTTAATATCATCAAGCATGGCACCCACTGCAGCAATAACTGGAGATTCCACGTAATCAGGATGATTAGGATGAAAACCATCCGCATCTTTTAACGGATTAAGTTGTCCCATGATTTTATCGGTATCAATCTGACTAGGTAATGGCAACTGAACTAAAATAGCATCTACCTCTGGATCATTATTTAAAAAATTAATAGTAGCTATAAGTTCATCTTCACTAGTGTCTTCCGAAAATTCATAACGATGAGTATCAATGCCAATTAATTTAGCTTGTTTTTCCTTAAGAGAAACATAAAGCTGTGAATCTGGTCGCTCGCCAACTAAAATAATAGCTAAACTAGGACGGTTAACCCCATCTTTAACTAACTCAAAAATTTCTTGAGCAATGGTGTCTTTGATTGTTTCGGCTATTTGGCGGCCATCAATTAATTTCATGATTTTATTTTTTATAAATCGGGAACGATACACTTAATTTTTCAATTTCTTGTTTTAAGGAGGCTAAAACCTCTAAATCAGTACGATGGATAATAGCACGGTCAATTAAATCGGCCAATATTTCCATTTCCGGTTCTTTCATACCACGAGTAGTAACAGCTGGAGTACCAATTCTAACGCCCGATGGATTCATTGGTGGATTAGGGTCATTAGGAATAGTGGAACGAGATACTGAAATACCAATTGTCTCTAGGGCAATTTCTACTTCCTTACCAGCTAAACCTTTTTCATGTAAATCCATGACAAACAAATGATTATCAGTACCGCCAGAAACTATTTTATAACCTTTACTAATTAAAGAATTAGCTAGGGCCTGAGCATTAAGAATAATTTGTTTAGCATATTCTTTAAATTCTGGTTTTAAAGCCTCACCAAAAGCCACAGCCTTAGCCGCAGTAATGTGATCGTGTGGACCACCTTGCATACCTGGAAACACGGCACGATCAATTTGCTTAGCGTATTTCTCTTTACATAAAATGAGGGCACCACGAGGACCACGTAAGGTTTTATGGGTGGTAGTAGAAACTACATCAAAATAAGGAACTGGATTATTTACCACACCAGCTACTACTAAGCCAGCGATGTGAGCAATATCAGCAAAGGTATAAGCGCCAACTTCATCAGCAATCTCTTTAAATCTCTTCCAATCAATCTCCCTGGAATAAGCTGAAAAACCAGCTACAATCATTTTTGGTTTTTCTGCTAGAGCGATACGACGCACTTCATCCATATCAATAATACCAGTCTCAGGATTAACCCCGTATTGCACAAAATTATATAAGCGGCCAGAAAAATTAACACTATGACCATGGGACAAGTGTCCACCATGATCAAGTCTTAATCCTAACACCTTGTCTCCTGGCTCTAGAAAAGCCATATAAACAGCGGCATTAGCCGGCGATCCTGATAAAGGTTGAACATTAGCATGCTCAGCGCTAAATAATTCTTTAGCCCGAGCTATGGCTAAGCTTTCTATCTTATCAATGACGTAATTTCCGCCATAATATCTATGACCACTATAACCTTCACTGTATTTATTAGCTAAAGCCGTAGCCATAGCTTCTAAAACAGCTGGGGAAGCATAATTTTCTGAAGCAATTAACTCAATTTCAGTTTCCTGACGAGCTTCTTCTTCTTGAATAAAACCCCATAATTCAGGGTCTTGAGTTGGCAAAAATTCGTATTTCATATATTTGTTTGATACCTATTTATGATAGTTTAGTAAGGGTCTTTTGTCAAAATAAAAGAAGTCAACCAATGAGATTGACTTCCTGTTTTTTTCACCATTTAATTCCTAAATAATAGCCCACTTTATCAATGCCTTTAGACATAAACATATGATGTGGTCCTGTGAATTGCCCCTCTTTATGAACAAAAATAATCTGCGGCTCAAAATTATTAGCCTTTAATTCTTCCAACAAGAAAACAGCTAACTCACTAAACCCTCTATAGCCATTTTTTTTGTCTTTAGCTGGCTTGCGATCACTTCTGATGAATAAAATAGGGTAATCATTAAAGCCCCTATCAGCCACCGCAAATAGATTTTCTTCAGTTACAACTTCGGCAAAGATTTTTTTCGCCTGTTTTTTTATTTTTTCAGACTCACGAACTCTGGCAGCGATTGCTTCTTCGGCTTTAGCCATTTCAGTATTTTTCTGAGCAGTCTGCGTTCTTTCTTGGAGTTCTTTAATAACAAACCTTCCATCTCTATTCATGATA
This sequence comes from Patescibacteria group bacterium, assembly GCA_049294415.1. Lineage (GTDB taxonomy): Bacteria > Patescibacteriota > Patescibacteriia > Patescibacteriales > UBA12465 > JAEZRQ01. Next base: position 446 of record JBAQCS010000037.1, on the reverse strand, counting down.
TAGTTTTTTAAAGTTCGACAATAATTCCAATAAATTTACTACCATTAGCTAATTATGTCAAATACCCTTAATCATATAACTATCTTTCAACTTGTAGCCAGTTTTGCGGTAATAACCACGGGCACCCACCCCGGAAATAACAGCTATTTTTTTAGCTCCAGCTTTTTTAGCAATTGCCTCTGCTTCAAGTAATAATATTTTTCCTAGTCCCTGGTGTTGAGTTTTTTTACCACCACCAACTGGCATCAGTTCGCCGTAAACATGCAGCTCACGAATCATCGCTGGGGCAATCGGACTCTCCATCTTTAATCTTAAACGGCAAAAACCATATAAAGTTTTATCATCGGAACTATCAGCGCTAATAAAATATTCTATACCATCTGCTGCCGCATATTCTTCAATATTTATTTTGAAATCTTTAACGTAAGAAATTTCTTTGGATTCGC
>JBAQCS010000036.1:0-24874 GCA_049294415.1 Patescibacteria group bacterium | reverse complement strand
CTCTTCGGCCATATTAGCTTTAGACGCTCTCATCGATGGGCTATCGTCGACCAATAAAATAAACTGGCCATAAGTACCAACTTCAAACATAGTCGACTCAACTTCAAAATTAGCATAACGACATTTTTCAAGTAATTTATCTCTAGTAACAGAATCAAGTGCTTTGACTTCTTTTTCGGTGTAATTTTGATTAGTTTTTGGGTTAACTAAATCGGTAATATGAGTAACGCCATCCTCTGGCTGAACATTTAAAATTGGCTTATCTAATATTTGCTTAACTTGATCTTCTGATAGATTGGAAAAAGTGTGATTATTTTTAGCTTCTTCAAAAGCCTGTTTAAACTCGGCAAATCTAGCATCTGATAAGTTTTTGTTGCTGCCTCCCCAATTAGAGGTTTTTCGTTCATCACTAGAACTAGAAAATATCCAATTATGCTCCATAATCTTTTCAAAATTCTGACTATTGATGGATGAAAAAAAACTATCAAATTTAGCACCTAACTCTGATTGATTTTTAATCTCAGCCTTATCAGTTTCAAAAAAACTACCAGCTTTAATAGTGATTTTCTTTTCAGCACCTTTAAAATCTTCAGCACCCGTCTTATAGTTTTTATCATCATCTCCGCCATCTAATTTTACAGGTTTTTTAAATTCTGTTTTTTGATTATCTTTATCTTTAACTAAGTCATTAGCAGCCTGGCCAGGACTAAATTTTAAAAATAAAATAGTTGTGACAAAAGCTGCCTTAGCAAAATTGGACTTAAAAACTTGGTCACGCAAAAAACTCAAAGCAGTCCCCTTGCTAGTTGCCTTTTGATTCATCATAGCTTCAATTTGAGCAGCAATATCAGTATTAACATCTTTAATGCTATCGTCCTTAATCTCCGTGTCTAGTAATTCAGAAATATTCAAACCTAAATTCTCGCTAATTTCTTTTTCAGCCATTTCTGGAGTAATCTCGATGCCATTATCCTTACACTGTTTTAAATAATCATTTAAAACATTCAGGCGAACATCAATTGGCTCAGAATCTACTAATTCATGAGATTCTTGAATCAATTCAACGGCCTCATTAGCAGTCTGCTCCTCCTTATTGGCTTCGTTATTTTTATGCTCAAAAATTTTCCACATAAATTATTTTTTTATATTTTTTATAATATCTAAAAATTCACTTCTAACTTCTGGAAAAAAATCTAAATTATTGTTTAAAATATTTATAGTTTCAGCCTCATTAGCTGTTTCCATAGCGGGGGTAAGTAAGCCTAACAATTTTTCAGCGTCATCATTAGGTAAGAACAATAACGACTCCATTAAATAACGATTAAAATTTAAAAAGATAGAAATTTTAAACTGTCGGTGTTTTTCCTGATTATTTAAATCTAGGGATAATAAACTAGCTGCCTCATTACACAATTTATCTAGAAAATCATACTGTAGCAAAATTGGCGTTATTAAAATTTTAGACATAAATATTATACTTATTTTTCTTTATTATAACTCAATAGACCAGCTTTAACAATTATCTTAATTTTAACATAAAATGCTATTTTAGTCAATTTATAATAATACTTGACAAATATGTAAATTAGTTATAAAGTTGGGCTACTAGTAAAATCAATAAAGTTCATTAAAAACAATAGGCCATGAAAAAAATTCTGTTGATTACGATTTTTTCGTTCTCGTTTTTGCTGAGTTTTACCCAAAATATCAGCGAACAAAGAGCCAAGGAACTCTTTGGTTACCGTTTTATTTCTTATCAGGAGGCAGGTTTTTCTAATAAAATAGAGATTCCCTTCGCTGAAGAAGAGATAAAATACGACTTTAGGTCCTGGTTAATTCCCTTAAACATCGACGGGAAACCTACTTACAAATTAATTCAAGCCCGGTATTCTCTAGGCCCTAAGGAAATTGGCGACACCCTTAGTCTAACTAAAGCTCAGGAAATTATTGAGTTACTCAGTAGAATTAGACCAAGTTTTCCCAATGAAGAAGGCACGAATCAGCCTTTTGAATATTTTTTTCTAACTAAAGACAAGGCTCCCATTAAATCTGGTATGGAAATGAGTAAAGCAATTTCTTATAACAATAAGCAAATGCTAATTATTGACCTGCCAATTAATGCTAAGGCTGGTATTATGGAAGCTAATTATATTTCCTATTTAGTGGACAACCGGCACGGCGAGGGTGTTCTAGGTTTAACAACTCTGCCTAACAATTTTAAAACTACCAAAGAGCAATATGTCCACATATTAGCTCTGGTCTATCTCACACCGTAAGAAACCGGCTCTCAAAAGAGGGTCGGCTTTTTTTATATCCAACAAAAAAACAGACTTACAAAGTCTGTTTTTTCTTCTGAGCCGTCTTCGGGATTTGAACCCGAGACCTTTTCCTTACCATGGAAATGCTCTACCAGCTGAGCTAAGACGGCTTAAATATTTTCTAGTCTAACGCACTTATGATAAACGATTTTTATTTATTAGGCAATAGTTATACGGTTTCTTCTTTAATAATAGGCTCATCACTTAATAAACTATTTATTTCTTCCTCCCAATCAGCTAACTTAGCATTATCAGGATTTACTTCTCTTAAGCGCTCTAACATCAGTAAAGCAAAGTTTTTATCTTTTTCAGTAATAGCTAGATCAATAGCATAATCTAAATAACGTGGGTTATTAGCTTCAAATTCCAAGGCCTCACGAATATTATCCAGGGCAGCTGCTTTATCTCCTAGATTGTCACACACCCAAGATAAAGAAAAATAAATTTCTGGCAAACTAATGCCATCCATGAAAAATTCATCACGACGATGGGCTTTAATTAGCTTTAAAGCATAACCGAGCGTTTGACGGGCCTCTGGCCATTTCTTACCTTTAGTATAAACATCAGCTAAATCAATAAAAGCTGGTAACTTTTTTTGATCCAAACTAATAATTTCAATCAAACTATCCTCTGCTTGCTCTAAATTATCATCTTTAACACTATCTGTTGCTAGACGAAAAAGCTCTCTAATTCTCTCACGACGCTGGGCTAAAGTTAATTTTTTATTTTTACGATATGTTTCTTTTAGAGCTACTAATTTTTCAAGTGACTTATGTAATGAACCGGAAATAGTTTTATTTAAAATATTCCAAATTTTCAAAAAAACTATACCCCATTTAGCTAAGTCTCGTTCTAATCTTTTCTTAATTATCTCCTCTTTAAACTTAGCTTCTTTTTTTCCTGGAATATTTTCCACATCCAAAATAGCTAAAGCCGGAAATTTCTTGATAATAATCAAAGAAATAACAATTAGACAAATAACTAATAAAATTGTGGAAATTAAAGCTAACATATCTTATACCTTAGCGATTTTAGAAAATTCGTCAACTTTTAAACTAGCGCCACCAATTAACAACCCGTCAACATTAGGCCATTCTAAGAAATCACCAGCATTCCCGGCATTAACACTACCTCCATATAAAACGCGGGGGATTTGACCAATAATTTCAGCTAGAGCCCCCTTAATAAAGACGTGATTACTTTCGGCTTCTTGTGGTGCGATATTTTTACCAGTACCAATAGCCCAAATAGGCTCATAAGCTATTATCAAATCTTTACTATCGGTAATCTTTAATCCGTCTAAAGCTTCAGATAGTTGCTTTTTTAAAACTAAGTGAGTTTTTTTAGCTCGCTTCTCTCCAGCGCTTTCGCCAATACACAAAACAGGAACAAGACCAGCTTCCAAAGCTTGGGCGACTTTTAATTTTAATAACTTTCCATCTTCTCCCAAAAACTGGCGTCTCTCACTGTGGCCAATTAAAACATATTTAACTCCTAATTGTTTTAAAGACTTAACACTGACTTCACCAGTATAAGCACCTAAAGAATAAGCAGCCACGTCTTGGGCTCCTAATTTTAAAGCACTCTTTTTTATAATTTCGGCAATTGGTGATAAAACAGAAAAATCAGGACAAACAATTAGTTCATCGCTACTTTTCTTAAAATTTTTAGCAAATTTCTTAGCTAACTCTAGACTCGATTTATAATCCAGTTGCATCTTCCAATTAGCTATCAATATTTTTTTCATATACTAGGAATTTAAATTTTTAGTCCACTCGATAGTTCTCTTTACGCCCTCATTAATATCAACTTGAGGCTCCCAACCTAAAACCTGTTTAGCTAAGTCATGAGATAAACAACTGCGGCGTTGTTCACCTGGTTTAGCGGGCACATGCTTTGGTTCGAATTCAGATCCCAAAGAATTTTTAATAGCTTCAACTACATCTAACACCGTTATTTCTTTACCACAACCAATATTTATTTCGCCTTGATAATTAACATCTTTGGCTTTTGATAAAGCAGCTACCACATCATCAACATAAACATAATCACGGGTCTGCAAACCATCACCATTAATCAAGCATTCTTTACCTGACACAGCATGTTCAATAAAAATAGAAACGACTCCAGCTTCCCCGCCTTTATATTGACGTGGTCCATAAACATTAGCAAAGCGTAAAATAGTGTAGTCTAAATCATAAACTGTTTGATAAAACTTACAATATTTTTCGGTCGTTAGCTTGTGAATGCCATAAGGAGACAAAGGATAAGTTGGAGCACTCTCAGTGGTAGGAATTTCTTCAGCTTCTCCGTAAATTGCACCACCAGTTGAAACAAAGATAAATTTCTTTACTTCAAATTTCTGACAATTATTTAATAAATTTAGCGAACCAACCGCATTAATTTTATTATCAAACACTGGATCAGCTACAGAAATACGAACATCAATTTGCGCTGCTAAATGATACACAATTTCTGGTTGCTCTATTTCAAAAATATCAATAATTTCTTCAGAACAAATATCCATCTCATATAATTTAGCCTGAGGGTTAACATAATCCTTTTTCCCTGTGACTAAATTATCAAGTACTACTACTTCATGCCCTTCCGTAATTAATTTATCAACTAAAGTTGAGCCGATAAAGCCAGCTCCGCCAGTGACTAGAATTTTAGACATAATGTTATTTTAAAATTATAAGCCCTTATATAATAGCATAAATTTTTAGTATTAAAAAAGGAGACTCTGTTGTAGAATCTCCTCAATCTCTTACGAGGAATTAGTTTAAAAAGCGTGATACTTACTTATAAAGCAAATCGCCGGGCTCCTTACTGGGTTCAAACGAATAGCCGTTAGGTAGTAAGTTAAACAGAAACGGCATAGACCGAAAAGGAGATTTAACACGAGGACAGGCCGAGGCTGTAAAATAAGACAATAAATTACCGCCCTTAGTATAAAGCTCTAATAAGGTATAGCCATCGCTATCCTCATCATCAATTTCGGCATACAAACGTTCCACGCAATAAACATTTTCATCAGGGTTTAACTGCACATACTTAAATCCATCAGCAAAATGCATTTGGATTACTCTACTGATGCCTGTCTGCTGAATCTTGCCTCGTATAATGTTAGTAATAAATCCTAAATTATCCGGATAAGCAATTTCTAGCTGACTTTTAGCCATTGATAAATCATCGGACAATCCTCCGGGAACGGTTGGTTTTTTGTTCTGATTTATCCTGACCTTGGTCGACATAAAAATAAAAAAAATAAAAAGTACTGTTAATACAATGATTGTTGTCATTTCTGAAATTTTTAAATTAGTGTTTTCGATTTTTACCTAAACCATATAAACCACCAGAAACAGTTCTCACTGACCTAGAAATTCCACCACGCAATTTCATGCCTGGGCTAATTTTACGATTAGGTTTAAGAGTTAAACTTTTAGCTAGCACGCCGTAAGTGGTAGTTCTTTTTAATTCAGCTATTTTCTGATCTAAGAAAACTAAAGCTAAATTAATATCACCACTATTAGCAGCCGAGAGTGTTTCCGGTAAAAAAATTAAAGGCATGGTGTAATGTTTACCTTTAACTCGACCAAAGAACTTACGTTCAATAGTGCGATGAAGAGCATCTTTTTTACCGCGATAAGATAAGAAAGCAAATTCTTCAGCTTTTCCTTTACTAACTATTAGAAAGGCTAATAACCTGGAATTTAGTTTATCATTCTTCAGCCACATTACCGGCACATCGGAGTCAGAAGCTAAGCCGCTATCTGCTCGGTTCATAATGCTGGCGCCGCAATCGGTTCCATCATAGACTTGCTGCCACAAAATCTGGAAGGTTGTAAAATTTAGTTTAATCATATATTCGTTTTTTAAGGTTCGACATTCATAAAATTCTAGCATTTTTAAATGATTTTGTCAATTCTTCTAACACTAATATTACCTAATAACGATTTCATTTGCGAAATAGCACTGTTATTTAATTTTAATAACCTATCTTTTTGAAGGTATCCTTCTTTAATATATTCGGCATTCAAATTTTCTAAATTAGCTAAAACCACTAATTGGCAAACGTCGGCGTAATCACGAATATTCCCCTCTTTATCTTGATTTATACTTTGCCATTCTTTAGCTGTTAGATTAAATAAGGCTTTATTTAAAATATCAGCTTCGCTGGCATAAGTAATAACGATATCTTGTCCTGACAACTTTTTAGGTAAAATTATTTTTTCTTTAATAGCGTCCGTGTGTATTTTATAGTTAATTTTTGTTAACATCCGCTTAGCATCCCAATCTAAAAGCGATCTTTTATTTTCTTCGGTTTTTAATCTTTGAAATTCTTTTATCAAATAAAGTTTAAATTCTGGTGAAATCCAGGAGGCGAACTCAAAAGCAATGTCTTTATGCGCAAAGGTGCCACCACCATAGCGACCAGATTTGTTGATAATGCCAAAGGCATTTACTCCCTCTATCCACCTTTTTGGTGTTAATGAAAAACTATTTGAACCAGCTAAGTTTTTAAACACATCGAATTCGATGTGTTTAAAATTAGGGTTATTTATGCTTTCCCAAATACCTAAAAATTCAATAGTATTTCTATTTCTTATCCAATTTTGAATTAAATATTCCATCCTTTCTTTATCTTTATATTTAGCAATATCTGTCAAAGAAATGTAATCATCTTCATTTTGACTAAACATAGCTACCTGTAAACCTTGAGCTTGTATTTTCTTCATATTTTTACTTATATTTTTATAAACAAAAATATTATAACAAACCGCTCCTGAATTTTTGATAAAGCCTAAAAAACCTTAAAAAATAAGGCTTTTTGTCATAATTTATGCTAATTTATGTCAAGACTTATGTTTGCTAAACCAAGCTTTAACTGCTATAATATAAGTAATAATTAGTTTTAAAATTAATTGAAATACTCCTATCCATGGGTGTTTTTTATGTTTATGAGTGAAAAAGATAAGAAGAATGACTATGGCGCTGATGCCATTACAGTGTTAGAGGGTTTAGACCCCGTTAGAAAACGTCCTGGTATGTATATCGGCTCTACTTCAGCGGCTGGTTTACATCATTTAATCTGGGAAGTAGTTGATAACTGTATCGACGAAGCGATGGCTGGTTATGCTAATAGAATAACTGTTATTCTAGGCAAGGATAACATGGTTTCAGTTGAAGATAACGGTCGCGGTATTCCAGTAGAAAAACATAAAGTAACAGGTGTATCAGCTCTTGAAACAGTACTAACTAAACTGCATGCTGGTGGAAAATTCGGTGGCACTGGTTACAAAGTATCTGGTGGTCTTCATGGCGTAGGTGTGTCTGTAGTTAATGCCCTAAGTACTTATCTAAAAGCTGAGGTTCGCCGCGATGGTAAAACTTATGCTCAGGAATATAAAATTGGTATTCCTCAACATCCAATTAAAGAGGTAGGAAAAAATAAGGAAAATGGTACTACTATTACTTTTCAAGCTGATGATACAATTTTTACTGAAACCGAATATAGTTGGGGTAAGATTTTAGACAGATTAAGACAACAAGCTTATCTTACTAAAGGTATTACCATTAATTTAATTGACGACAGAGATGGTCATCGTCCTAAAAAATATAAATTTCATTTTGAGGGCGGTATCAAGTCTTATGTTAAATCACTACACCGCTCGAAGAGTGTGAAAAATGAAACTATTTTTTACATTGATAAAGATACCAATGATTGTAAAGTAGAAGTGGCTTTACAATACAATGATGAATATAATGAAACAGCAATTGCTTTTGCTAACAACATCCATAACCCAGAAGGCGGAACTCATATGGTTGGTTTCCGTACTGCTTTAACTCGCACCCTTAATAACTACGCTAGAAATAAAAACTTAATTAAAGAGAAACAGGAAAATTTAACTGGCGATGATGTTCGTGAAGGTTTAACTGCTATTGTCAGTGTTAAATTACCAGATCCCCAATTTGAAGGACAGACTAAAGGTAAGTTGGGTAATGCTGAAATGAAAACCTATGTTGAACAAATTTTTGGCGAAGCCTTTAATACTTTTTTAGAAGAACATCCAAAAGAAGGTGAAGCTATTATTGGAAAATGTGTCTTATCAGCTCAAGCTCGTCTAGCTGCTCGTACTGCTCGTGCTACCATTTTAAGAAAGGGTGCTTTAGAGGGTATGACTTTACCAGGTAAGCTAGCTGATTGTTCATCACGCCACCCTGAAGAATGTGAATTATATATCGTAGAGGGAGACTCCGCTGGAGGCAGTGCTAAACAAGGACGTAATCGTCGTTTCCAAGCCATTCTACCTTTAAGAGGTAAAATCTTAAACGTAGAACGCGCTCGTCTTGATAAAATGCTAGCTAATAACGAAATCAAAAATTTAGTTATTGCTATGGGCACTAACATTGATGATCAATTCGATGTTAATAAATTAAGATACCATCGTATTATTATCATGACCGATGCCGACGTTGATGGTGCTCACATTAGAACACTACTTTTAACTCTATTTTTCCGTCACTTCCCTCATTTAATTGAAGGCGGTCATGTTTATATTGCTCAGCCACCACTTTATCAATTAAAGAAAGGTGCTAGCATGCAATATGCTTACAGTGATGAAGAGAAAAATAAAATTATTACTGAGTGGGGCGGTATCGCTGAAGAAGCTGAAGTAATTGAAGAAAATGATGAAGGAGAAAACGAAATAATCGAAACTGAAAACGAAAATGAAGAAGAAGAAAAAGGAAATGACAAAAAGAAAGTGGCTAAAATTAACATTCAACGCTACAAAGGTTTAGGTGAAATGAACGCTGAACAACTTTGGGAAACTACCATGGATCCAGCTAAGCGTATTGTTAAACAGGTAACTAATGAGGATGCGACTAAGGCTGATCAAATCTTTGATATGTTAATGGGTGACAATGTTGCTCCACGCAAAAACTTTATTCAAACGCACGCTAAAAAAGTAACAAACTTAGATATTTAAAATTATGGTGATACCATACATCATCTTCCCTATTATCGCCTTTACCTTGGCTCAGGGAACAAAAGTTCTTATTAAAAGTTTTAAGCGTAAACAATTTCACTGGCACGACATCTTTGCTTATTCCGATATGCCATCAGGACACACTGCCACTGTAGTGTCGCTAGTTACCATTGTTTTCTGGCGCGACGGGCTATACTCAGCCTCATTTGCAGTAGCTTTTGTCTTTATGATGATTGTAATTACTGATGCCATCGGCTTACGTAATTATTTAGGACAACACGGTAAAACTTTAAATGTTTTAGTTAAAGATTTAAAAGAAGATGATTTCTTAGATAATTCTTACCCTAAACAATTAGAAAAAATTGGCCATACACCGCTACAAGTTATTATCGGCGGACTAATTGGTTTACTAGTTAGTACTATCGGCTTCCTGATATTTAAATAAAAAAAATCTATAAAAAAAGAACAGTTCTAATCGAACTGTTCTTTTTTTATTTACTATAATATTTTTTAAATTAAGCTTTCTCCCTTAAGACCATCTGGTATTTTTAAATTTAATATATCTAAAATAGTCGGAGTAATATCATCTAACTTGCCGGCCGTAGCTAACAAGCTCAAATCACTGTTTAAGGGATCAGATAAACCAATAGTCTTCCCTTCATATTCAGCGCTAACAATTAAAAATGGGACCGGATTATCACTAATTTCTAAATTAGGTAATTCAGTCGCCATATTAATCATCGATTCTGCGCGACCGTAGGCGGAACTAATAATAAGTAATCCTTTATTTTTTAAAACAGTACTAACTAGTCGTCCAATATTTTTATCAAGTATTTTAGCGGCTTCTTTAGCGGCCTCCAAATTACCAGTAGCTGTTACTAAATCTAAATTAGCTAAACTCACAAACAAGACGTTAGCCTTATCTTTTTTAATAGCACTTAATGCTAAGTCAGTAATTTTTGTAGCTACTTGTTTAGGGTTGTCCTGTCTATCACCTACTTCCGAAGAAATAACTTGCAAACTCTCTTTAGCTAACTTAACATCTCTCTCGCCATTAAAATGAAACCAAGTATCAATAACTTTTTCACTTTCAGTAATGTGTAATTGGGTTAGTCCCGCCTCGGCCAAAGTTTTAGTTAATAAACCATTACCACCCATAGCTTTATATCTCTCGGCTTTAGTTGAACCGTGATCACTCAATAAAGCAATGGGGTATTTTTTAACTAAGGTACTAAAATTTTTTAACTTTAATTCAAAAAAAACATTACCTGGGTGATTTTGACCTACCCCCCAAGAGTCTATTAATAAAAATACTACCGGAAGAGGGCCAATTTTTGGTTGGTCTAAACTATCAGGGTTATCTACTAGCTTGTTTTCCATAGAGTAAATCTTCTAGTAATAATAAGCGATTCCACTTAGCTACTCTTTCTCCACGAGCCGGTGCCCCGCCTTTAAAATAATCAGCAGCCGAAGCTACAGCTAGGTCGGCAATGAAGTCATCATTGGTTTCACCGCTACGATGGCTAACAACTATTTGGTAGTTATGCCGTCTGGCTAATTTAAGGCATTCTATGGCTTCTGTCAACGTGCCAACAGCAGCCGGAATAATTACAATGGCATTAGCTAGAGAATCTTTTAAAGCTGGTCTTAAGTTATCAGTATTAGTAGCAAAAAAATCATCACCAGCTAAAATTAATTTATGACCAAGTTCTTGAGAAATTTCTTGCCAAGCTACTATATCGTCAGGAGCTACAGGATCCTCTAAATAAGTTAGAGGAAAACGGCTCAACCAGTCATTATACAAACCAATTAAATTAGCCGAAGAAAAATGATTACTGTCTAAAGAAAAAATATATTGTTTATTTTCTAAATTATAAAGAGCTGATGAACCAATATCAATTCCTAAATTAGTCTCTTGCCCCATTTCATAACCCTGTTTCAAGCTAGCAGCCATTATTAATTCTAATGCTTGAATACTAGAGTCCATATCTGGAGCATAACCACCTTCAGAACCAGTATCAGTATCGTAACCAGCCGCGCCAAGCAATTCGCCAAGAGAATGATAAATCTCTGTCCCAGCTTGCAACATTTTAGCGTATGGTTTTTTAGTACCAGAGAAACGTAAAGCTCTGGAATTAATAAGTAATAAATATTCTTGAAAATCTAAATTAGTATCAGCGTGACAACCACCATTAAACATCGTAAAAATTGGAGCTGGTATTTTCATTTTTATACCATCAAAAAAAGTTTCGTTTAAATAAACATGGAGTGATTTTTTAGAGGCTAAGGCTGCCACACGAGCCACTGCTAAAGAAACAGCCAAGATAGCATTAGCACCTAATAAAGCCTTATCAGTAGTGCCGTCTATTTTTTTCATTATGGCATCAATTTCCACCTGTTTTAAAGGTGATTTTCCGATTAAGGCTGGAGCAATTTTTTCTTCAATATTAATAATAGCTTGGAGTACTCCTTGTCCAAAATAACGCTTATGATCCAAGTCTCTTAACTCTTTAGCTTCTAAATTACTTAGAGACGAACCGGCCGGCACACTAGCGCTAGCGCTTAAGCCATTATCAAGTATTACAGTAGCTTCTAGAGTAGGCCAAGCCTTACTATCCAAAATTTCCCGAGCAATAATTTGTTTTATTTTAGCTGTCATATAATTGTTAAGTATGACTAAATTATACTCTAAAAAATAAAAACCCTCAACCAAAAAAATTGAGGGTTCTTAATTTTAGACGACTAACTTTTGTAATTATTCAGCAGGAGTAGTAGCAGGAGTTTGTGCTCCAGCAGCTCCCTTTTGAGCAGCACCAGTAGCATTATTAATGAAAGCAATAACATCAGTTACGTTCTTAGTGTTAGCAGCTGTAGCTTGTTCAAGTTGAGTAAGACGTAAAGCATTGTTATTTAAGCGACTGTTGAATTGAAAAAACACTACAAATAAAGCACCTATAAGTAAACCGATAACTAATGGCACGATTGTTTCTCTTCTCATATTATTAGAATTTAAATTACGGCTAGAGCTGTTTTTTACTCCTAGCACGCGCTTATTATTATTTAGCTTGTTGTTGAGCATTGGAAAGACTATTATTTATAAAATTGACAACTTCTTGAATCTTAGCGCCGTCGTCTAGAACGGCTGTTTGAAGTGTGTTTAATTGTTTTTCTTGGCGATCTAATTGATAGCCAAAATAACCGAAGATAGCGATTAAAATTAGCAGTGCTGCGCCAATCAAAATTGGACCACTTGAGCGATGTGATGTGTCGCGCATAATTTAAAAAATGAGCAGACGAGAACTTTAACAAAAAAAGTAAAACGCCTCGCTTGATTTATACTTTTATTTAAGATGAGTAAATTATAGCATTTTACTAAGATGAAGACAACTATATAAAAATGTTAAAAAAATAATATTTTAACAATTAATTTAACTTAATTGTTTTTACAATAATAATTTCTTATGCCATTGACAATATGGCTATATTTTGGTAATACTAAAATACATTATAAACGCTCATTAAAAACAGAAAGGAGGTATATCATGAAAGAAAATGCAAAACAACGAGTATTGTGTTTTAAAGTGCCGAACACTGAAGACAGGCAAAAAGTACAAGGAAACATAAATGACAAGAAGCTCCAAAGTACTTACGGGTCTAAAAGTTGCCGTTGTAAATGCAGTTGCACTGATGGCTACTAATTTTTTCTAACCATGGGCTTATCATCCAAAAATGATAAGCCCTATTTTCACTATTCACAAAAAAAATTAAAAATGAAAACAACTGAACCTCTAAGGTTTTCAAAGTTATGTCATAAAATGCAGAGGGACAACAACCAAAGTATTTTATTCCATTCATTGAATATGGAAATGGTTTTCCTTATGGAAGATTTAAATGACATTATAGAAAACTTTAAATACGGTAAATCGATTAAATCTATTTATGATCAATTTGAATTAACAAAAGAAGAAAAAGCAATTTTCAACAGAAGTGTTAATCTATTGATTAAAAATAAAATGCTCGTGCCTATACAGTATGATGAAAACGAAGAAATAAAAAGGTATCGAGACGAAAACCTACCAGGCCCTGCCATTAACTTAATGTATTTAATCCTTACAGATGAATGCAACTACGCTTGTACTTATTGCTACATTGAAAACGCCATGCCAAAAGATTATAAGTTTTCATACATGACAGAAAGCATGGCTAAAAAAAGAATTGATAATTTTGTTAATTGGAGCAATAAGACAAAATCCAAAAACAAATCTATCCTTTTCTATGGTGGCGAACCATTGCTAAACAAGGATGTTTTTGAAAAAGCTGTTCTATATATACAAAAGCTTAAAAAAGAAAATATTCTGCCAGAAAATATAGACATCAGCATAATTACAAATGGATCGCTTATAACAAAAGAAGTTGCCAACTTTATAAAAATAAATGATGTAAAAGTTGGCATTTCTGTCGATGGTAATCCTGAATGTAATAATTCCTGTAGAAAATTTTTATCTGGAAAAGGAACTTTTGATGCCATATTTCGTGGCTATCAAAATCTTATTGAAGCTGGAGTAAAAGACATCGGTATATCTTTTACTATAGGTGATCATAATGTTAATAGCTTATTGGAAAACACAAAATATGTTATAGAAAAATTTTCCGTAACAAGTCTTGGGTATAATATTTTAATGGATGGTGAAAATAATATAGTTGCCACTATTGATTATGCCAAGAAAGCATCCGATGAGATTATCAAATGTTTTGAATACTTAAGAGAAAAAGGAATTTATGAAGACAGAGTAATGAGAAAAGTTGAATTCTTCATAAATAAAAAGGTTTACCCTACTGACTGTGCGGCCTGCGGCAGACAATTTGTTGCACTACCAGATGGTCAGATTGGACCATGCCAAGCTTTTATGAGCTCAAAAAAACATTTTTTTAGAAATACAAAAAATTTCTCTCCACACGAAAACAAAACATTTATTGAGTGGTCGGGGCGATCTCCTCTATCTATGCCTCAATGTTACGATTGTGTAGCTTTAGGTTTATGCGGCGGAGGTTGCCCATGTCGAGCAGAAATAAGAAATGGTAATATTTGGGCAATTGATGAAATATTTTGTCAGCATTCAAAAAAAACAGTAGAATGGCTAATAAACGATTTCGCAAAACAAAATGGTATGTAGCTATAATTAATCTTTGTCACTAAAGGCGTATATATTATATGCCTTTTTTTATTTATCTAAATTAATTGCTTTTTCAAAAAAATCAGGAAAATTTTTATATCTAAAATATAGTTTTTTTAGTTTATTCTGTAACGGTATAATATCTGGATATTCATGATTTTCTGGAAAAAGATGTTCTTTTAATAACCATGGCCAAAATTTATAAAAATCTTCATCCAACCCTAACAAACACCAAGCAAATATTTCAGAATACTGCCATTTTTTATCATCAGACCAATTCTTAGATATTTTATTATCTTCCAACATTGTCCAAAAATGAGACAAGACTAATTCATGGGCAGTAACTTTTCTTTGCGTGTCAGCATTAATAGACCAGCGTCTAGCAATAATATTTTTCCCCCAGCTACTAATACCTTCATGATAGGCACTGACTACGCAATAATATTTTTTGTATTTCCAGCTATACCCTGTTTTAATTTCAACTAATTTAGAAAAACTATTATTAATTTTATTCCATGATTTTTGATAATCATAAACTGAATTTTTTAAAAATGGTAATAATTTTTTATACTTATCAGCAATAGCTATTTCTAAAACTTTATCTAACTTAGCGTTATTATTTTTTAATAGTTTATTTAAATCTTCAGAATCTATACGCAATAAATCAGACAAATTTTCTTTATATTTTCTACTCTTTTTAGGCATAAATTCAAGGATCATTTCCTTGTCATATTGCCTATCTATTTTGAAAGTTAATTGCATAGTTTTATTCAGTAACTTTAAACCAACTTCTTTTTCCAGCTTTAACCACTAAACCAGCAGTCGGGATTATAATTATTTCCTCTGAGTTATTTTTGGTTTGATTATCCAACTTAACCCCGCCCTGAACTATTAATCTCTTAAGTTCACTATTACTAGTTTCTGGTAAACATTGTTTTACTATTTCTAGTAATGATAATTCTGACTTAGTTAAAGTAATAATTGGCATTTCGTCTGGCGTTTCACGCTTCTGAAATTTTTGAACAAAAGCATCAGAAGCTACTTGAGCCAACTCCTCGCCGTGAAAAATCTTAGTTATCTCATAAGCAGTTTTCATTTTAGCATCACGTGGATTAGCAGCTGATAATAATTCTTCAATTTCGGCTAGTGGCATTCTAGTATTATTGATTAAAAATATTTTAATCATTTCATCTGGTTGTGCCATCACACCAGCAAACATATCTTCAGCGGTAGCATTAAGAAAAATACCAGTACCACGACTCTTAGACATAAGTTCTCCGGTCTTAGGGTTTTCCATTAAATTAACGGCTACTACAAATTTATCTTTATTCTTAAATTTCTTAATTAAGGTGCGACCCATTAAAGCATTAAAGATTTGATCGGTGCCACATAATTCAACATCCACATCCATGGCCACACTGTCATATCCTTGCATTAAAGGATACATAAATTCATGCAAGAAAATAGGCTTATTTTCAGTCATTCTCTTTTCAAACATATCTCTTTCAAGTAACTGCTGAACGGTGACATTCGATGCTAAATTAATTACATCTTCCATGGTTAACTTAGCTAACCAATCATGGTTATACATGATTTTAGGTGGATTAACTGGATCACTAAAATTCATCAATGGTTTAATTTGTTCTAACCAACTTTCCACATTAACTAGAACTTCTTCTCTAGTTAATTGCTTTCTAGCAGAACCCCTTTCGCTAGGATCACCGATACGAGCTGTAAAATCACCAATCAAAACAATAACTTCATGACCCAGTTGTCTGAATTCTTCAAGCAGCATGTAATTTTTACCATGACTTAAATGTAAAGCGGTAGAAGTTGGATCAGCTCCAATATAAAAACGTAATTTTCTAGCACTCAAAGCTTCTAAAAATTCTTCTTTAGAAGGTAACATATTCACAATTACCCCTCTATCTAAAACGGCTTTAATTTTATCTTTATCAGTAATCATATATTAATTTTTTAGATTTTTAACTAAATAACTTTCCAACTCACTGATTTTAATTCTTTCTTGAGTCATGGTATCGCGATTGCGAACTGTCACCATTTCATCTTCTAAAGTTTCAAAATCTACTGTAACGCAATACGGAGTTCCGATTTCATCTTGGCGACGATAACGCTTACCTACATTACCGTTATCATCAAACTCGCACATGAAATTAGATTTCAAGTTATTATAAATTTCTTGAGCTTTAGCTACTAAATCTGGCTTGTTTTTTAATAGTGGAAAAATAGCTACTTTAATTGGGGCTAAATGTTTAGGTAATTTTAAAACAATGCGAGTGTCTTCCCCGACAGCCTCTTCGGTATAAGCAAAATCTAAAAACATTAAAACCAATCTATTTAAACCAACTGAAGTTTCAACGATATGAGGCACAAATCTTTCGTTAGTCTTGGTGTCAAAATAACTTAAATCTTGACCAGAAAATTTAGCATGCTGACTTAAATCCCAATTGCCACGGGCATGAATACCTTCTACTTCATCGCTGCCTAAACAAGCAAAATCATATTCCACGTCATAAGCCTCAGAAGCATAGTGAGCTAATTTTTCGTGCTTATACCATTTAAGTTTTTGCTCCGGAATACCATTATCTAAATACCATTGCCATCTAGCTTTTTGCCACATTTCATAATTAGCTGGCACAGTATCAGGGTACACAAAATATTGCATTTCCATTTGCTCAAATTCTCTAGTTCTAAAAATAAACTGACGAGCAGTAATTTCGTTTCTAAAAGCTTTACCAACCTGAGCGATACCAAAAGGAATACTAGGGTGTGATGAGTCTAAAGTATTTTTATAATTTAAATAAATTCCTCCACAGGTCTCTGGTCTTAAATAAACAATATCTTCGTCTTTAAGATCGCCCACTGGAGAGCCAATATTGGATTTAACCATTAAGGAGAAAATTCTGGCTTCTGTTAAATCAGTGGAACCGCATTTAGCACACTTTAATTTACCACTATCTCTTAAAAGGTTTAATTGTTCATTGATAAACTCTAAAGGGGCCTTATCTGCTTCCACGCCATATGACTTAAGTAAATGATCAGCACGATATCTTTCTTTACATTTCTTACAATCAACTTGTGGGTCATTAAAACCACCGACGTGACCAGAAGCCACCCAAGCTTTAGGGTGCATAAAAATAGCACTATCAAGTCCAATCATGTCGCCGCGCAATTGCACCATAGCACGCCACCAAGAATCTCTAATATTATTTTTTAGTAACACGCCGTAATGTCCATAATCGTAGACAGCCGCAAAGCCACCATAAATTTCTGAAGATGGGAAAACAAACCCTTTTCTTTTACAAAAAGAAATAAGGTTTTGAAAGATTTGCTCTTTGTTGTCAGGAGTGGACATAATTTTTTTCTTATTTATAACTACTAAATTATTAATTCTCTATTTTAACAGTATTATCAAGGTATTTAACCTCTACTTGGCTCTAGTATAACATCAATATTAGTATAATTTCAACCGTTAAACCACTAATTTTAATATTAGTCAAAAAATTATAAAAACAAGCTAATTAATACAAAAATTTACCAATTAAAAATGCCCGTCTCTTTATTTTAAGAAACGGGCATTAGACTTGTTCATTATCATCGATCTCCACAATAACCTCCTTTTAGAATTATTTTTTAATAATTTTTATAGTTTGCAATACGGTATTGCCAGCTACGAACTTACAAATATAAACTCCACTTTTTAAAGCAGAAGCTTCGTAATTGAAAGTATTGTCGCCAACTCCACATTCATTGATAACAGTTGACATAGCACGTCCCTGCATATCATAAATGGTCATTTTGACTGAAGTGTTGTCTTTTGAAACAACCTTAATGTTCATATTCTCAGCTATCGGATTAGGATAAATGGAAACAGAATAATCAGGTATAACAACTTCTTCAACATCATCAACTAAATCAACATTAATAGCTACAGCTGCACTTGTTGAGGCCTTACCGTCACTAACTATCACTGTGAAGCGATAAGTCATAACTTGAGTCCCCTTAAAAGTCAACTTGCCACTACTACTAATTTGACCAGCTGCTAACGGATTCTGAATTGAGAAAGTAAGATTATCACCTTCTTTATCAGTAGCTTCAAATTGATAAGTGAATTCTTTATTAACATATGCTAATAAAGTTCCGGGGAGGTTAACAAATACTGGGGCATTATTAGCTACAGCATTAACCTTCACATTCACAATCGTTGAAACAGCGTTAACACCATCACTAGCGCTAACTGTAAAAGCGAAAGAACCAACTTGACTAGCTTGATATTGAAACAAACCAGTTACAGCGTCGATACTAGCACCAGTACCGTTAACAATTGAATAAGTAATAGCTGAGTTTTCTGGGTCGGTAGCTTTAAAAGTAAAGCTAACTAATTCACCAGCAGTAGCGGTTAAATCACCATTCGGAATTTGGGTAAAAACCGGAGAGCTATTAACTGCTGCAACAACTTTTATACTAGCCATTGTTGAGACGATGTTAACACCATCAGTAGCGTCAATCTTGTAAACAACTGTACCAGCTTGGCTAGTTTGATATTGAAACAAACCAGTTACAGCGTCGATACTAGCTCCTAAGCCACCCCCAATTGAATAAGTAATTGGTGAATTTTCAGGATCAGTTGCTTTAAAGGTAAAACTAACTAATTGTCCGGCAGTAGCAGTTAAATCACCATTCGGGACTTGAGTAAAAGCCGGAGGGTTATTAACTAATGGCAAATTGACCGTAACTACGAATCTAAACGAAACGGTCTGAGTACCATCACTGACATAAACTGCTGCTTCAAATCCGCAACTGTTAGGAGAGGTGAAACTATATTCACCAGTCGTTTCGTTAATAGAAACAGTTACAAAACTGAAGACTGGAGGGTCAACTGAAAATTTCAAAGTTTTTCCTTCCGGACCGCTAGCAGCGAACTGGAATTTATAAACTTCGTTAGTTAAGACTTTAACAGGAGCACTTGGTGTTTTAGTAAAAACCAATGGGTTTATAACTATATCAGTTACCGTAATAGTAAAAGTGGTTGAAATAGTTTCAATTCCATCACTAGCTTTAACGGTAAAAGAAGGAGTACCAGCTTGGCTAGTTTGATATTGAAACAAACCAGTTACAGCGTCGATACTAGCACCAGAGGCACTTGTCATCGAATAAACGATAGGATTATTTTCCGCATCAGTGGCTTTAAAATTAAAGCTAACTGATTCGCCTTTTTTAGCAGAGATAGCACTTGGAACCTGAGTAAAAACAGGTGCGGTGTTAGTCTGTAAATCAGCGACGGAAAAAGTAATTAACTTGCGTTTTAATACTGAGGTACATGATTTGACATAAACTTGTTCCTGAAAAGGAGTTAAATTTGCGCCAACTACCACCGAATAAAAATCATTAATGACAATGGTTGTGTCCGGTAAATTAGTTACTTTACCAACAATTGTTTTGCCAGAATCAATGAATTTCACCAAGGAATTAGAAATACCAATCTTGGAATCTCTTGAATAAGAATAAATTACTTCATCATTATTACCCTTGTAAACTGAGGATACTGGATCTTGAACAATTATTTGCATAGACTGAAAACTAGACGAACTAACATAATCAGTTAAATCAAAAATGATTTTATGATTACCATCATGATTATGACGATCAAGTGCAACAATGTTATTAAGCTCCGGCTTGTTCTGATTGTTAATATTTTTAATCTTTACCAAGTTCTTACCACTTAAATAAGTCTGTAAATCAGCAAAGTCGTAATTCTGACCCTGAAATTTTTCAATTCCATCAGCAAAGATATATTTTTTACTATATATATCCTCACCTGTAATAGTTTGACTTAAATTAAGATTTAAATACAAATCAGTTTTATGGGAAAAATCTTCTTCTAAAAAATAACAAGCAAAATTCCAATCGGAAATCTTAAAAAAATTGTAATCCAAATAAAAATAACCATTATCGCCAAACACATCGCCCCATGAATTAAGAATCTTTAAAGCACCTTTGCCTGTTTTAGTTACAATGTTATCATCATAACCAACCACAACAGCTAAGTGGGTAAAATACATGTCGGCCAGCTTGTTATCTTCATAACTCCAAACCGATTCATTGGGCTCATAAAGCTTGTCTATACTCTTAAATAATGGAAAGTGCAAAGTAAAACAAACTCCTTTATTTAAAGAATCTTTCAATTCTTTTAGATAACTGCTCGCCTGTTCATTGCTATGCACTCCTAAATTCTTAACCCTTAAATTATTGGATTTATATGATAATGCTTTTTCTCTGGTTATTAAATCAGGAATAATTTCCTGACTTTCTCCAGAAGAAGAAAAATTATCAATAGTTGCACAACCCTGATTTTTTACAAAATCAAAAGTACGATAGCTTTCAGTCCAATGATAGAGAGGGTCAATATTCAAATTCCAAACGAAATAAGGTGAGAATTGATTTTGAGGTAATTTGGGATCACGATTATATTTGCGATTCCAATTGTAAGATTTTAAATAGCCAACCATCGAATAAACGTGGCAACTATTCCAGTATTGCGTGCCTGCCGGTGGAAACCACTGGCTATTGTCGGCAACTGCCGGCAATTGTTGACCAACAACGAAGTCGGCCAAAACAAAATTGGTCAATAAGACCAAAAATAACATTAGACTTTTCATTACTTGGTTCTCCTATTGTTTAGTTATTAATTTTTTAAAGTTCCGGTAAATACTAATACTTACTTGATTACATTATATTATAAATTGGCGATATTGTCAACTGTTGATAACTATTTTTATCTTATATTAGCAAAAAGACTGTCTTTTAGGACAGTCTTTTCTTTTTTAACTAATTAGCACTATTAATACAATCTATTAGTAATTCCAACAATCATTATAACAAGAACTGGAATCTTCATTGTAGTCACAAGTACCATTATAATTACAGGAACTACAACTATAACAGTCATTGTAGCAAGAGCGACAACTCTCACCATTATAGTCTTCACAGGAATAATTATAATTACAACTGCCTCCACCAGCAGGACAATCATCGGAACAGTTATAAAAATCTTCACCACTAACACACATACCGTCACCACAAATCACACATTGACCACAATCGTTAGCACAATTAGAACAATCTTCATTAGAGTTACAAGTCCAATCACCGCAGTAAGAAGGAATTACACATGATCCATATTCATTCATTCTACCGGACTGAGAAGTATAGCCACTAGATGGAGCACAGGCATCATTATACCACTTAGTCACAGTTTGATTCATGTAACATTTATAAATATTTCTATTTACCCAATATTTAAAGCCGAGTCCATTATATTTATAGCACTGATCGCCACTTACACTGCCTACATAATATCCAGAAGATCCTCCTGACTGACAATACGAACCACAAGCTGGGGCGCCGTCACAATGAGGGTCATCACGAGAAATTGAAGTAGCACAAGTATTATAATTATTGCTAGCTGTATTACCCTCTAAAATATTATTAGTAGCTAATGTTTGACTGATGTTCCAACATTTTCTAGAACAAGCGTTAACTGTGCCCACTGTACACCAATCATATGAAGGATTATAAGTAGACAAGTAACAATAATAACCTGTACCACAACCAGAATCATTGATACAGTCGACACAAGCTGAACCATTCCAATCATAACCAGAATTACAACCACAACTTTCACTTTGGACAGTTACTGTTCCATAAGAACAACTCAAGTTAGCTGTACAAGATCCATTACTTATAGATCTACTGGTTCCAGTAACAGAACCATGACTAAGAGTTGTTCCCCAAGAATAACCACCAGATGATCCGGGAGCACAACTTGGCGAAATACATGATCCACTAGAACAAATTTTACTAACACCATCACAATAAGTTGTAGTTGAATCAGAATAGGTACAGCTACCACCGATACAACCGTTAGTTCGATAATAAGCTTGATTACCGCTGCAATAATATGAGGAACTAGTAGCACAAGTTTGATTAAATACGGTTGATCCTGTGTTGTAATTACAAGTGCCAGCACCATTGCAACCCAAGGTATTTACATATTGATTATTACCACTACAACTATAACTACCACCTGTGCCACAATAATTAGAAGCATTAGCGGCCGCGCAAGAACTTCCATTCCAAGTAGTGCCAGAACCACAATAACAAGTTCCACCTGAGGCAGTATAGCTACCGGTACAACTAGCTGATGAGCCACTACAGTTTCTATTATTATAGGTATAAGAACAACCGGAGCCAGAACTTGGACTTGAACAGTTGCCATAAGAACAAATGGTGTTAGTTCCATAAAAGCTACCATTAGCTGTATTACAACAAGCACCGCTACTACATTGACCATAACCACCACAACATGATTCCTGTCCGTCTGTGAGTCCATTACTGTTATTATCAGAACCATCGGAACATTTGTTTTGACAAGAACCACTTACACAAATACTATCTTCGCAACCACCACAAGTTGCAGCTTGGCCAGTTCCCATATAGGTACTACAGGAGTTGCCACCATTACAAGCGTAAAAACCTAATTGAATAGAAGTGGTGCCGGAACAAGAATATGATCCAGTACCACATCTATTAGAAAAAGTGCCGGCAGCCCAAGCTGAACCATTCCAAACTTGACCATTAGAGCCATAACTATATTCGTAATCAGTACCAGCATAATTACAAGAACAATTAGACCAAGTGTAGTAAGCTCTGGAGCGATAAGCATAACAGGAACCAGCGGAGTTAGTATAAGCGCTCCAGCCACCATAGTTACAAACCGGGCCGTTAATAAAACAACCGTTACTGTCGCAACAAGAAGAAGGGGTACATTGACCACAACCTCCACAAGCTGAGTCGGCATTATCAGTCAGACCATCACTATCATTATCACTGCTATCACCACAGTTAGTTGAACCTACGCAGTTTCCGCCAGAACAAGACACGCCGTTTTCATTTCTATTAAGACACTGGGATTGGTTACAGGTGGCAGTAGGAGAACCTGTGTCAGGTGAACCGCCAGTTGTACAACCATAAGCTAAACGTTGAGAATAACCACCATAAGAGCTACTAGTACAATATTGTCCAGAACCATAGCCAGCATTAGTAGAACAATTGGCCGTTATCCAAGAACTACCATTCCAAACATTACCAGTAGTTGATGGATATTGATATTGATAATCATAACCAGCAACAGAACCAGAACATGAGCCAGAAGAACAGGTATAATATGGGCGAGAGCTATAAATATAACAAGAACCAGCTGAGTTACCATAACCACCATATGAGCCGTAAGAACAAATTGTACCATTAGCATAAGCAATCGGAGCAGCTGAAGAGCCATTACAACTAGAACAACTACTAATTACTGTGCCATTTGGTCTTGGATTACCACCAGCATCGCAACAAGCTTGAGCACTAACTACACAAGGATTAACAACAGTAACTCCATTAGTACAAACATTAGAACCAGTGCCAGCACAAGCTCCAGACCCACAACCATTATAATCGGTATTGTTATTAGTAATACCAGCTACACTGTCATTGCAATCATAATTATTAGCTACGATGTTATAAGCTGAGTCAGCTGCATAGCAAGAGTTAGCATCACTATTTCTACCATAACCGTCTTTATCATAATCACGATAGCCAGAAGTGCAACAGCTGTATTTAGAGTTGTCTGTATTATAACAGTCAGCTTCAGTGAGAGAGGTAGCAGAAGTTTTAGCGATGTATATATCAGAACCACTATTTAAAGAACTGCATGCTTGACTATTAAGAGCGACTGCAAAACCAGTACCACTATTCATGTAGCCGTCACCATCATCGTCACGCACACAAACCGTACCGTGAACAATTCCATTATTGCTATCACCGCCAGTAGCCATAATGATTTCACTGCCATTAGCTTTGTCGATAATAATTTCTTGTCCGGGACTAAGTACTAATTTAGCTCCCGCATTAATTGTTACTTTAGCTCCATTAGCAATATTTAAGTTACCACCAATAATACCAGTGGTTGACTTAATAACGCAGCTAGCCCCTGCTCCGGATTTAGTGATGTTACCATTAACGCTAGTAGAGATACCACAAGTATCGATATCTGTGGCATTAATAGCTACCCCAGCCGCTTCAGCGCCAGGTATATCTCTGGTCTGAAAAATATCAGAGACAGATAAAATAGCTACCGCGAAAACTAGAACTATCGACGCTAGCACTAGCTTAAAAGACTTTGTCTTAAATAGATGCATAAATTATTTTTTATAAAATAAATTGACAAAGTAATCGGACCTAAAAGATTTAAGTCCGAAAGTCTCTATTAATTTACTCTGTGATAGTTAGTTTACCAGTGTTAGCTTGGTCGTCAACATAA
>JBAQCS010000035.1:0-43624 GCA_049294415.1 Patescibacteria group bacterium | reverse complement strand
CCTTTGGAAGATAAATATGATAGAGAAATATTTAATAAATTTAAGGAGATAAGTTATACGACAATGGTTTCCACTTTTGTGGTAGCTATTGCCCAAGGTTTAGTCGGAGCACTAGGCTTTGCTGTAGTCGGCTTTCCAGCTTTCTTAGCTGGTGTGCTCGTAGCATTACTATCATTATTGCCATATCTTGGATCAATGATTTTCTATATTCCAGTTGGTTTGTATTATCTAATTGTGGGTGATACTTGGCAGGGTATTTTTGTACTCGCTTGGGGCTTCTTTATAATTGGCACCATTGATAATATTATTAGAGCTTGGATGTTGAAAGGTAAGGCCATGATTAATCCAATTTTTATTTTATTTTCTATTTTAGGTGGTATTATTTTATTTGGTTTTTGGGGCGTAGTGCTTGGTCCACTCATAGTTTCGATTGCGGCTACTATTTTACATATCTATAGTTTAGAATTTTGTAGTGACGAAGAGCCACTAATATCAGTTAATGAAGAAAAGATGCCGTTTCACCACAAGAAAAAGATTAAAAAAATAAAGAAATAAAATTATGCTTGGAGATAAGACTAAGAAGAATTTAGAGGAGGCCTTTGCTGGTGAATCGATGGCTAGAAATAAATATGATTATTTTGCTTCTGTAGCTTTAAAATCTGGTTATGTGCAAATTGCTAATTTTTTTACCGAAACAGCTTTAAATGAAAAAGAGCATGCTAAGTTGTGGGCCAAGCAATTAGATTTAATTGGTGATTTGCCCGCTAATTTAAAAGCTGCTTTCGAGGGTGAATTATATGAGAATTCAGATATGTATCCACGTATGGCTAAAGAAGCTATGGAGGAGGGGCATACTGATATCGCTAAATTATTTCAAGAGGTAGCTGAAGTAGAAAAAGCTCATGAGTTAAGATATCGTAAGCTGCTTACTAATTTAGAAAACGGTGAAGTCTTTAAGCGCCCCGAAGTAAAACTTTGGAAGTGTAATAACTGTGGTCATATTCATGAAGGGGAAGAAGCACCGCTAGTTTGTTCATGTTGTTCTCACCCTCAAGCTCATTTTGAAATTTTAGCTGAAAATTATTAATTATAACTTTATGTCTAATCGCGTTGACAAGATTTATTTTTGCGCCGTTTGCGGCAATGAAGTGCGTCTTGAAAAAGATGGTGGCGGACGCTTAGTCTGCTGCGGACAAGAGATGAAAGAAAAAACTGAAGACGAAGAATAAATAAAAAAACAACGAAAGTGCCTGTAAATAGGCACTTTTTTGTTGTTCAATCTTTATCACTTCTTAAGGTTTTCTTAATACGGCTTTTGCTATAATTTATTTATGAATAATAATGAATTAAAACAACAAGCTAGGGAATTAAGAACTCACGGGTATTCTTTTCGGGAGATAAGTGAAAGATTTAATATTGCTAAAAGCACGGCCGGTTTATGGTGCCGTCAAGAAATTGTCACAGCTGAAGGATTGAAGCGTTTAAAAAAGTTAGGAGATGATGGTCGTTTGCGTTCCAAAGAAACTCACCATAGAAAGAGTTTAGATTTACTTTCCAAAATTGATAAAAATTGTGGTGCATTAGTTAATAAAAATTACGACCTAAATGATTATAAGTTATTTTTAGCTTTGTTGTATTGGGGGGAAGGAGCTAAAACTAGAAATAGCGTAGATTTTATTAATTCTGATCCAGAAATGATTAAAGTATATTTGTGGTTATTTAGAAATTCATTTATTCTCATTGAAGATAAATTTAGAGCTAGAATTCATTTACATAATTATCATAATCAAGAAGAAATGATTGATTATTGGTCAAAAGTTACAGGTATTCCCAAAAATCATTTTTCCATATATAATAAGCCCCATACTGGAATTAATAAAAAACCTGGCTATAAGGGGTGCTTGTCAATTCGGTATGGAGATAGTAGAATGTTAAAGGAAGTTTTTATTATCATTAAGCGCTTAGAAAAGATAGGTAATATTGCGGGATTAGTATAACAGCTAGTATTTCGGTTTCCAAAACCGACGGAGCAGGGGCGGCACCTGCATCCCGTGCTAATATAAAAAAACAAGACTAATTGTAGTCTTGTTTTTTTTATGGTTAAGTCTTATAAAAATAGAATTTTTTTGGCTAAAGATGTATTATATTAGGTAGATAAATTAAAAATCTAAATATAAAAACATGAAGATAAGCAAATATATTTTAGAGATAGTGGTGTTTATTTGTGGGGCAGTAGTGATGGTTTTTGAATTAGTTGGTTCTAGGGTTCTGGGACCATATTTTGGTACATCCATTTTTGTTTGGACTAGTTTAATTGGTATTATTTTAGGTAGTTTAAGTTTAGGGTATTATTTTGGTGGTAAAATAGCTGATAAAAAAACTACTGTTGAAGGTTTGGCATTTATTATTTTTTTAGCAGCACTTGGCATTGGCCTTTCAACTATTATTAAAGATTATCTAATTATCATTTTGCGAACCGGTATTTCTGATATGATGTTGTCTTCAGTTTTAGTTTCTATTATTTTATTTTTTCCAGCTAGTTTTTTATTAGGCATGATTTCTCCTTATGCGGCTAAACTTAAATTAGAAAATTTAGATACGTCTGGCTCTACCATAGGAAATCTCTATGCTTTATCTACAGCCGGCAGTATCTTCGGGACATTTTTATCTGGTTTTTATTTAATCCCTCATCTTGGCACTGATAAGCTACTAGTAATTTTATCACTAACTTTAATTATTACATCTTTATTACTGTCAGCTAAAAAATATATAAAATTTAAATTATTATCTTTAATTATTATAACAGCTGGAGGTTTAACAATTGGTAGTTTACAATTTGTAGCAGCTGGTAGTGATTTTTTAGATATTGATACGGCTTATAATCGTATCTGGATATATAATAGAGTTAACGCTGGAGATGGTGAATTGGTTAAGATAATGGGTATCAATAACGAAAATCATTCGGCCATGTTTTTAAATAGTGATGAGCTAGTTAATGAATATACTAAGTATTATCATTTAGCTGCTCATTTTAATAAAGATTTTAAAAAAACTTTAATGATTGGTGGGGCTGGTTATTCCTATCCTAAAAGTTTTTTAGCCACTTATCCCGAAGCTACTATGGATGTAGTGGAGATTGACCCTAAAATTACCGAATTAGCTAAACAGCATTTTAGATTAAAGGATGATCCAAGACTTACAATCTATCATGAGGATGGACGAGTATATCTTAACCAAACTAATAACAAATATGATGTTATTTTTGGAGATGCTTTTAGTTCCCATTATTCAATACCATATCAATTAACTACCAAGGAGGCTGTACAGAAAAAATATGATATTTTAAATGATAACGGTGTTGTTATTTTAAATACCATTTCATCTCTAAGTGGTGATAAAGGAAGATTTTTAAGAGCCGAATACTTAACGTATAAAAGTATTTTTCCTCAAGTTTATTTATTTCCAGTTAAAGACATAAAAGATGAAAATGTAATTCAGAATATAATTTTAGTAGCCATTAAGTCTGATAAAGTACCCACCTTTAGTGATGATGATCCTAAATTGAACGAGTATTTGAAACATTTATGGACTAAAGAAATAAAACAAGATGTCCCAGTTTTAACTGATGATTTTGCTCCAGTTGATTATTATGTTAATGGTTAATTTTAATAAATATATTTAATTATTTAATTATGAAAATAGTAGTTTTAGATGGTACGCACCAAAAAACTGGCATGACCTTAAAATTGGTTAATAAATTTTTAGAGGGAATCAAAACGATTAAGCCGGATGTAGAAATAGAAATCCATGATTTGTTAAATGAAAAAATTTCCTTTTGTCTCGGTTGCGGTAAATGCACTGAAGATAAAAATCCAATTAATGCTAAGTGTACTATTTCTGATATTTGTGAGGATATTAAGCAATCAGCTTTAAATAGTGATGTGGTAGTTTTTGCTTCTCCTATTTATGAATATTGTGTTAGCTCGGCTATGAAAAGATTTTTAGAAAGATGTTTAACATTGGTTACTTTTAAAATGGGACCAGTCGCTCGCGCTAAGGCAATTAAAGGTAAGACTGGGGTAATTTTTTGTTCATCAGGAGCTCCTTTTCCCCTTAATTATTTAATGGGTATAGTTCGTTATCCGAAGTTTATGCTTCGCTTAGCTTGTAAATTATTTAGATGTGACAGAATAGAAACTATAATGGCCGGAGGTATGGCTATCGGTATTAAGATGCAAACTAAGTGGGAAAACAAAGCTTTTAAATTGGGGCAGCAAGTTGCTAAAAGTTTTAATTAAATATTTATGAGTAAAATAGAAATTTATTATTTTTCTGGTACAGGTAATTCTTTGTATGCAGTTAAAAAATTATCTAAGTCTTTGTCAGATGTTAAGCTTATCCCAATAGTTAGTCTTATGGATGAATTAGTTATTAAATCTAACGCTGAGACAGTTGGTTTTATTTTTCCGATTCATATGACGGCGGCCCCAGTTGTGGTTGAAAATTTTATAAAAAAAATAGACCTGTCTTTAGCTAAGTATATTTTTGCTATCGCTACTAGAGTTGGAACTTCTCATAATGCTTTTAATGACATTGATAATATTTTAAAGAAAAATAATAAGATTTTAGATGCTGCCTTTACTCTAAATATGCCAAGCAATGATGTTAAATTTAAATCAAAATCTCCAACTACCGAAGAGATTAATAAATTAGAATTAGCGGTTAATAACGATTTTCTAAATATTATTAAAATAATTAATGGTAAGGAAAAAAATAGAAAGCCAGATACTTCTTGCATTACTCGTATTCCTTTTGTTGGCTTACTTTCCCGTTTAGCTAAGGCAACCGATAGTTTGCAATTAAAATTTTATGCTGACGAAAAATGTACTGGTTGCGGAGTTTGTGAAAAAGTTTGTTTATCAAAAAAGATAAAACTGGAAAATGGCCGCCCAACTTGGTTAAAAGAGGTGAGATGTTTTAAGTGTTATGCCTGTTTAAATTATTGCCCAAAGCAAGCAGTGCAGATAAAAGGTTATACTGAAGGGAAGGATAGATATTGTCATCCTTATGCTACAGCCGACGAAATTGCTGCGCAGAAATAATATTATGTATAATTGGAAAAAATATATAAAAAACACTAAACACCAAGAGCCCAGAAAACTTTTAGTCAAAGCTTTGGGGTTTATAAAAAATAAAGATGTAGCTTTAGATATTGGGGCTGGTGCCTTGAATGATTCTAAATTATTACAGGATACTGGTTTTAAAAAAGTATACGCTATAGATATAGAGGAAAATTTAGAGCTAATTAAAGAATTAAGCGACCAAATAGTTATTTTTAAAAAAATAGCCATTGAAAATTATGTTTTTTCAGTAGATTCTCTAGATTTAATAAATGCCCAATTTGTATTATTTCTTCTTAAAAGAAATGATTTAAATAAGATTATTAATAGTATAAAAAGCTCATTAAAATTAAATGGTATTTTTGTTGGTCAGTTTTTAGGTCTTAATGATAGTTGGGCCAATCAATCAAATGTTTGCGTTCATTCAAGATTAGAGATAGAAGAACTGTTGTCTGGCCTAGAAATAGTTTATCTAAAAGAAGAAGAAAGTAATGCGGTAACAGCTTTGGATGAATCTAAACACTGGCACATATTTCATTTTATTGCTCGAAAAATATAGTTATTTTTAGTTAAACCTTGACTTTATTCATTTATTATGATTATATATTAGTTCGCTCATTAATAAATAAATAAAAAAAGGTTTTAAAATGGAGGAAAAATTGGAAAAAAAGTTTGATTTTACAGTAGTTTCTGAAGCGTTTTTAACGCTTAGAAATCTATCGGCTAAAGTCGAAGTTAAATTGGGTCGTAAAAAGACCATCTCAGTAGTTTTAACTGGAGAGAAGTGTTCTAATAAAGTTAGCGTTTCGTTGTCAGACGAAGGGCACGTCATTATTCAAGAGCCAGCTTCAGTTGAAGATAAGGTAATTAGAAGTAGAAAACGATTTAGTATCATTGTTTTTGTGCCGCTTGGTACCAATATTTTTATTTACGATGTTCATGATGCTCATGTTTATGGTGTTAGAGGATCTATTGTGGCTGATATCAGGAAGCAAGCATACTTGAGCGCCATTGAAGCCGTTAATGTTAGCCTTAAATGTTTTGATAGATCTCATTGCAATATGACAAATATTGAAGGTAATTTATCATTAGCCGCATCTAATCATTCGCTGGTCAGTATCCAGGGTGGTTATCAGAAGGTAGAAGCTACTGCTAATGAATTTAGCATTATTACTATTGCTGGTCATTGTCATAGCTTAGGAGTTATCGTTGATAGTTCTAGCTCAATTAACCTTGGCTGTAAAGTCAAAGGTAAGCCAAAAGAAAAGAAATAAAAGCTGGGGGCAAGGAATAATTCCTTAGCCCCCTTTTTTATAGTATAATATATCATATGTTATCAAAATATTTATTAATCATTTTTGCCGCGATTAATCTGTTAGCCTTTTTCATTATGTTATCCGATAAGGTTAAATCGACTAAACCTGGTGTGACCCGTATTTCAGAGGGGATGCTATTTTTCTTGGCTACAGCCTTCGGCAGTTTAGGGGTCTATGCCGGCATGTTTGCTTTTAGA
Source organism: Patescibacteria group bacterium (assembly GCA_049294415.1). GTDB lineage: Bacteria > Patescibacteriota > Patescibacteriia > Patescibacteriales > UBA12465 > JAEZRQ01. The sequence continues at coordinate 36,991 of JBAQCS010000035.1, read as the reverse complement.
CACAAAACTCAAAAGTGGTATTTTTTAATAGGCATTCCACTACTAGTAATTCAAAACGCCGCCACAATCTATCTGATATATTTAAATTTCAAATAAGACCCCTCGGGCCTTATTTTTTATATATTGACGTAGTTAGTAATATATGTTAAAAAGTTATGAACTAATTAGTTAATTAACAACCCAAAAATAACCTAAACATGGAAAAAGAAAATGTTTTATCGGACATTGACGTCGAGGCTACTATCGTAAATATTGTCGATAGAATTGCTTGTTCACGTTTTAATTCTCTCGATGAGGGAAAAATGAGAATAAAAATTGTTACTGACCCAGGTTTTTTGCTAAAAGCTGCCGAATTTGTTGGCGCTGAGATTGTTTATCTATCTCAGTGCGATAGTGTAAACTATGTTGCTAAAATTATAAATAATAGTGAAGGTTTATATGAAGGCGACTTACGCTATTATTATAAGATTGTTTTTAACGCACCAAATGTTAAAAACCCGTATCATAACTTTCGTCACATGATTCATGTGATGTGTTCGGCTTATGAGGCTGCTAACTTTTGTCGTTATTTCGCCTTTTTCGGAGCCAATCGGTTTCGAGCTGTTTTATTAGCCGCTTTGGTTCATGACTATGGTCATAGCGGTAAGATGGGTAATGATCATCAGGAAGTGCTAACATCTGTAGCCTCATTCAAAAAATTTGCCTTGGAAGAAGACAAATACTTAGTCGAAGAAGTTGAAGAATTAATTTTGGCTACTGAGTTTCCTTATTCCAATAAGCCTATTTCACCCGGTGCTGGAATTTTGCGTGACGCTGATGCCAGTCAGGTTTTTAGCGACGCTTGGTTGCAACAGAATGTGTTTGGCTTAGCTTCTGAAATGAACATCCCAGCTGCAGTTTGCATGGAAAAGGAAATTGAATATTTGGAGTCTCTAAAGTTTTATTCAGATTGGGGTAAAGAGGTATTGTTTCCTAAAGTCTCCAGAAAGATTTTTGAAGTAAAAGAACTGATAAATCTTTTAAAATAAGTTAAAGGCACTTTTTAAATCTTAATGATTTAAGGAGTGCTTTTTTGTTATAAAAATGATAAAATATAAGTGATTTTATTATCAAAAAAATATGACAATAATTAAAATAAGTACCCAGGAACTTAAAAGTTTAGGACTTGATGTTCTATATCAAAAATTAGACTCTGGGCCGCAAGGACTAGAAACCAATGAGGCTATAAAACGTTCCGGCGTCTTTGGCTATAACCAGATAGCAGGTGCTAAAAAGATTAATTGGTTTTTGAAGTTCTTATGTTATTTTAAAGATCCGCTAATTTTAATTTTAATCACAGCGGCTCTTATTTCCGGGGCGGTTGGTCAGTTAAAAAACATGATTATTATTTTAACCATGATTTTTTTAAGTGTGTTGCTTAATTTTTATCAAGAACATAAATCAAGTTTAGCGGCTGAAAAAATTGCTAAGCGATTGGCTATTAAAGCTAGGATTTTAAGAGACGGTAAAGAACAGGAATTTGATACCAAGTATATTGTACCGGGCGATATTATTCTGTTAGCGGCTGGTGATATTGTTCCGGCTGACGGAAAAATAATTAGCGCTGACGATTTCTTTGTTAATGAATCTAGTTTAACAGGTGAAAGCTTACCAGTAGAAAAATTTGCCAGTGAAGATAATACTATTTTTTCTGGAACTAATGTTATTTCTGGTTATGCTAGATTTTTAGTGACCACTATTGGTTTAACTACCGAGTTTGGGCAAATTGCTCAAAAAATATCTAGACCGGCCATTGAAAATGCTTTTGAAAAAGGTATTAAAAAATTTGGTTTTTTAATTATTAGAGTTATTACTGTAATTGTTGCTATTATTTTTTTAATTAATGCTTTATTAGGTAAAGGTTATTTTAATTCATTTTTATTTGCCTTGGCTGTGGCAGTTGGCGTAACCCCAGAACTTCTGCCAATGATCATGAGTGTTAATATGGCTAGAGGTGCCGCTAAAATGTCTAAGAGCGGTGTTTTAGTTAAGCGTTTAAATTCCATTCCAACCTTTGGTTCTATTGATATTTTGTGTACTGACAAGACCGGTACTTTAACCGAGGATAAGATCACTCTTATTAAGCATGTTGATATTTTTGGGCAAGACTCTATTAATGTATTCCACGCCGCGTATATTAATGGTTATTTTGAAACTGGTATTAAAAATATTTTAGATACGGCAATTTTACAGCACGACAACTTTGATTTAACTGGTTATAAAAAAGTTGAAGAAATTCCTTATGATTTTAATCGTAAACGTTCTTCTGTTTTTGCGGAGTACAATGGTTTGATAAAAATGATTACAAAAGGTGCTCCAGAGGAATTATTTAAAATCTGCTCAGCTTATTTAGATGGTGAGACGGTTAAGGTTATGACACCAGAGGTATTACTTGGTATCAAAAAAATTTATGATGATTTAAGCAGTGAGGGTTTTAGAATTTTAGCTATTGCTGAAAAAGTTATAACAGTTAAAAAAGAAAAGTATGATATCAATGAGGAAACTAATTTAATTTTACGCGGCTTCATGGTTTTTTATGATCCGCCTAAAGTTGATGTTAAAGAGACTCTAATTTTGATGAAAGAGCATGGCGTAGCTATTAAGATTTTAACAGGTGACGGCCCGCTTATTACTAAAAAAATATGTACTGATTTAGGGTTGCCAGTTACAGGTATTATAACTGGTGATCAGCTGGATTTAAATATTTTAACTGATGAGGAAGTTTATTTAAAAACTAAGGACGCCACTATTTGTGCTAGAATGTCTCCTAGCCAAAAAGAAAAAATTATTTGTGAGTTAAAACGTAATGGTTTTATAATTGGTTATTTAGGCGACGGTATTAATGACGCCCCTTCGCTTAAAACAGCTGACGTAGGTATTTCAGTGGAGAATGCGGTTGATGTAGCTAAAGAAACAGCTGATATTATTTTGATGCGCAAAGGTTTGAAAGAGTTGATGTCTGGTATTATTGAAGGGCGCAAAACTTTTAGTAATACCATGAAATATTTACTCATGGGTCTTTCCTCTAATTTTGGCAATATGTTTAGTATGATTGGTGCTAGCATATTCTTGCCATTTTTTCCGATGACAGCCAGCCAAATACTGCTTAATAATTTTATTTATGATACTTCACAATTAGCCATTCCTTCAGATAATGTAGATTCTGAATATTTAAAAAAACCAAAGCACTGGGACATGAAGTTTATTAAAAAATACATGATTATTTTTGGTCCAATTAGTTCTGTCTTTGATTTTTTAACATTTTATATTTTATATGGTGTTTTGCATCTTAACGCAGCCACTTTTCAGGCGGGTTGGTTTATTGAATCTTTGGCTACACAAATTTTAGTTATTTATATTATTAGAACTCAAAAAATTCCTTTTTTACAATCTCGCCCTAGTAAGTATTTAGTTTATTCAACTTTAGGTGCCTTAGTTTTAGGAATATTCTTAACTACTGATGGCATCGGTAATTTCTTCGGTTTTAGTCCTTTGCCAGTTAAAGCGTTTGTAGTAATTTTTGCTTTAGTGGTAGTTTATTTAGTGTTAATGGAATTTGTTAAACAGTTATTTTATAAGAATCTAAAATCTAATCAGTGTTAGTTTATAAAAAAAGACTGATTCGTTAATCAGTCTTTTTTATTTGGTTGGTATTTGAATTTTTTGTATTAGCTTAATAAACTGTTTTAGCTCTTGGTCATTTAGTTTATCAAATGATTTACTGGCCGTGACTAAATAATCATTCTTAAATTTATTAAATTGTTTCTCTGTATTAGGGGTTAATGTGATATTAATAATTCGACCGTCATTGATATTTTTTTCTCTTTTAACTAATTTTTTTTCTACTAAATTATCTACTAATTGAGTCACTGCTCCTGGCGTAACGTTTAGAAAAATAGCAATATCTTTTAGTGAAGTCATGTCTTTCTTTTCATAGATAAAAAACATAATCATGACCTGTTGTTTTTTTAACATTAGATTGCCAAAAGGGAAGCTGTTACCAGTATTCATAGAATGAATAGCTCTCGTTAGGTTTTCTATTAGGGTTTGTAGTAATTCCGGTCTGTTCATATTATTCGTGTCTTAGAGCCTCTATGGGATCTAATTTAGCAGCGTTAAGAGCCGGTAGGACGCCAAAGCCGATGCCAATGATAGCGGAAACGCCGAAGCCGATACCAATGGCGTAGAGAGGCACAATAAAGGTCCAGGTTAAACCGCTACTAACCGCTACTATCGTTAGTATCCAGCTTAAGAAGGCTCCAAAAATAATACCTATTAATCCACCTAGTAACGTGACTAAAACCGATTCAATGAGAAATTCTTGGAGGATATTATATTTTTTAGCACCCAAGGCTTTCCTTAAACCAATTTCTGAAGTTCTTTCAGTTACAACTACATACATAATATTCATGATTCCAACTCCGCCAACAATTAGAGAAATTGCGGCAATAGCGATTAGTAGGATAGTAATACTATTAAAAATAGTATTAAAAATATCCATGACTTGGGCTTGAGTGGTAACTATAAAATCGTCTTTATCTGGGGTGGTAATATTATGATTACGTCTAATGGTATTAGCTATCTCTGTAGCAGTTAAATCGCTTAATTTCAAATCTTCAATCTCTATCACAGCTTCTACTAAATAATTGATACCCAACATTTTTTTCTGAGCTGTATTGAGCGGTATCCATAAATAGTCATCATTACCGCCGCCTAAACCACTGGAAGTATCATAAACACCAATAACTAAAAAATTTAAAGAGCCAATGCGAACTAGTTTACCAACTGGTTCATCTTGTTTAAATAAGTCAGTAGCTATCTTATTACCAAGAATAACTACTTGAGCACCGCTATTATCTTCAGCCTCTGTGTAAACCCGGCCAGACTTTAAAGTACTTTGATCAATTTCGAATCTGGCGGCCGAGGCTCCAATGTAAACAGCATTTTTTTGATTACTACGGTAACTAGCTACAGCTTGTCCCATGACGATTCCGTAACTATTAGTAACATTAGGTAGTTGTTCAATGCTATCCAAATCTCTTTGTTTTAAGCTAGTAATTACCACGCCCGATGAAGCACTGTCGCGAGGCGTATCAGCCAAACCTTTATTCTTGGATGGTATTTTAGTATGAACGTATAAAGTATTAGTACCAAAAGAAGCAACTTGATCATCAATTAGGGCTCTAAAACCAGCCCCGGCCGATAGAACTAAAATAACAGTGGCAATACCGATCATGATGCCTAAGGTCGTTAGGAATGTCCTTCCTTTGTTAGCTGATAGAGCTTTGATAGCTTGTTTTAAGGCGTTAAACATATTATTCGTATCTTAAAGCATCAATAGGATCTAACTTTGCAGCCTTAATGGCAGGGAAAAGTCCAAAGATTACTCCAGTTAAAACGGAAACGCCAACTGATAAAATAATTGAAATCCAAGAAACAACAAAAGCCCAATCGTAACCCAATTTTTTCATTAATAAGGCGATAAGATATGATATTAAAATACCAATTATAATTCCTATTAAACCGCCTAAGCTGGTTAATAGACTAGCTTCTAGTAAAAATTGATTACGAATAGCTTTTTTAGTAGCACCCACTGCTTTTCGAAGTCCGATTTCTCTAGTTCTCTCAGCCACCGTAACCATCATAATATTAAGAATACCAATGCCTCCAACCACTAACGAAATAGCGGCCATAGCTACTAAAAATAAACTAAGTGCATTGGTAATAGTAGATAGTAGCGCTGCGGCATCGTCTAGTTTTCTGACTGTAAAATCAATATTAATATCATCTAAAATACGATGCCTTTGTTTTAATACAGCATTAATATCAGCTACTGTAGAGCTGGCATTAGCCGCATCATCAACTTTAATATAGATTGATTGTAAATGTCTGATACCTAAGATTTGTTGTTGTCCTATAATAAGAGGTATAAAAATAATTTCATCTTGATTTTGAAAGAAAGAGCTGCCGCGAGACTCTATAACACCTATTACTCTAAGCGGTACGCCGCCAGCATCAGTTTGCACAGAACTTTTTACTTTAATTATTTGACCAATAGGATTAACCCCGGCATCACTAAATAACTGTTTGCTAATTTCTGAACCGAGTACTACTACATTAGCTCCTCCAGCATCTTCGGCATCGCTAAAAAATTGCCCTAATTCCATGGTGAAATTAATAGTTTTAGGATAACCGCTGTCTGTGCCAAGAAAATTAGTATCTACGGTTTTGTTACCCCAAGTAACTGTAGCAGTTCCTTGAGTACTAGCATTAACCGCTGTAGCATGTGGCACTTGATTTTGATCGCGTAAAGCATCAGCATCACTGTTAACTAAACTGGTTATAACTAAACCAGGAATAGGAGCACCGTTATCAGCTGTTCGGCCTGGTTGAACAATAATTAAATTGCTTCCTAATTTAGTAACTTGACCCAGAATTAAACTTTGAGCTCCAGCACCAAGTGAAATAATAATAATAACACCGGCCACACCGATAGTGATACCTAAGATAGTTAACAGAGTGCGTCCTTTGCGAGCACTTAAATTTTTCACTACTAATTTTATGATTGAGACAAAATTCACAGGAGTAAATTATTTAACTAGGTCTTTGTTAGCATCAGCAATCGTTCTATGATTTACTGGTTCATCAGATAAAACCATGCCGTCTTTAATACGAATAATTCTTTTAGCGTGATTAGCTGTATCTGTTTCATGAGTTACTAAAATAATAGTACGACCAGCATTGTTTAGTTGCTGTAAGATAAACATGATAGTATTGCCTGATTTAGAATCAAGATTACCAGTTGGTTCATCAGCAAAAATAACAGCTGGATCACAAACTAAGGCACGAGCTATAGCTACGCGTTGTTTTTCTCCACCAGAAATTTGATTGGTATAATAATTTAAACGATGAGATAGGCCAACGGCGTCTAACGATTTTTTAGCTAGAGCGTCATGATTTTTCTTTTTACTATAAATCAAAGGTAATTTTACATTATCTAAAACAGTAGTGCGGGGCAGAAGATTGAAAGACTGAAAAACAAAACCAATTTCTTGATTACGTAACTCTGCTAAATAGTTATCATCAAACTCTGTGATATCTTGGCCTTTAAATTCATATAATCCAGAAGTAGATCGGTCTAAAAAACTAAGAATATGCATTAAGGTTGATTTACCGCTACCGGATGGCCCCATGATAGCCACAAATTCGCCTGGCTCAATTTTGAAGTTAATGTCATTTAGAACTGGTGTTATTACGTCGCCAGTTTCATAACTTTTTTTTAAATTTTTAACATTAATTAAAGTCATAAAAACATTATTTATTTGATCAAGGTCACAATTTCTTGTCCTTCATTTAAGCCGCCAAGAATTTCTACTTGTCCGCCATCAGCTTGTAAACCAGTTTGTATTTTAACGGAGTGGTAGGTTTTTGTTTTGGAATTATCAATTACCCTGACAGATTGTTCGCCATTAGAATTGATAATAGCGCTACTAGAAACAGCTAAAGCATCTTTCCTGGTAGCTACTAAAATAGTCATATTAACAGTCATACCTGGTTTTATTTCTGGTATGTTTGGCAGATTTGCTTTGACTAAATAATTAACTACTCCAGAAATAACAGTGGAAGCTGGATCAATAGTTAATATTTGGCCAGCAAAATGTTTATCTGGTCCTAAAGAGTCAAAAGTGTAATCAACCGTTTGGCCTATTTTTAGAGAGGCTACATTAGCTTCGCTGACATAAGCCTCAGTGTGTAGAGAATTAATGTTTTGTAAAACAAATATTGGTTGCATAGCCGTAGCTAGTTGTCCTACTTTAGTGTCTACCTGAGTAATAGTGCCATCAGCTGGTGCTTTTAAAATAGTATTATTAAAAGCAGTTGTAGCTGATTCCACTGTGCCTTGAGCAGACAAGAGTTGAGCTAAGGCCGCATCAATATCAGCTGGTTGAGCTTTAGCTTTTTGTTGAGCGAGTGTCGCTTCAGCTTGTTGTAGGGAAGCCTTAGCACTATTTATTTGATTCTGAGCCGAGTTAATTTGAGAAGTAGCAGATAACTTACTATTAGTTACAGTGTTAGTGGCAGCAGTTAAAGCGTCGGTTAAAGCCTGACGAGCAGATTTAATTGAGTTAGTGCCAGAGTTTTCATTAGATAGAGCTAAGCTAATAGTCGATTTATAAGTGTCTAATTGAGTTTGGCTAAATTTAGTGCTGACCACTGAATTTTGTAAAGCAGTATAACAGTAATTTAAAGCATTAATATTTTGATTTAAGACAGCTAAAGAAGCGACTACTGCAGCATAAATATTATCATCACTCTTGTAGGCGGAAGCAGTGGCTAAACTAGCATTAGCCGTATTAAGTAAAGCCTTAACTTGGCTATTAGCATTTTTAAAATTCAGTAAACTAGTGGCGTCAGCTACTCCGAAGGTATCTTTTAAGTTAGCATCATCTAAAATTTGATTTTCTTTATCTAGGTCAGCTTTAACGGCCGCTAATTGATTAGCAATCGTTACTATGATAGCTGAACGTTTATTGTCAGAAGTGGTCGTTGGTGATTGTAAGTCAGTTAAAGCAATTTCAGCTTGGCTAATAGTAGCGGCTGTAGAGCTCTTTAAGGCGTCTAGCTGACTAACAGCATTACTATAAGCTACTCTGGCTGAATCAACCGTTTTTTGTGAAACATTAATTTGCTCTGGAGTAGCACCCGCTAAAACTTTTTTATAATTAGCATTAGCTTGAGCTAGCTGACCATTAGCGCTAGTAAGAGACGCTTTGGTATTAGCTTGATTAAGTACAGCCAAGACGTCGCCAGTTTTTACCTGACTGCCAGTTGTGACATTAATAGTTTCTACTACTCCGCCAGTTTGAAAACTTAAACTTAAATTAGTTTCACTGACTACTTGTCCAGTAGATAAAACAGTTTGTTCTAGATTTTGTCGGCTGACAGTAGCAGTTTGAACTTTAGCTGAATTATCCTGTGGTTTAGTTTTATAATAATAAATACCACCAGCAATTAATAGAATGATAATTGTCCAGATGATTTTCTTTTTGGTGAAAAATCTGCGCATAAATTAAAGAAATTAATAGTTATTAGTTACCTAATTATTTTAGTTTCTAAACTAAATATTGTCAACTAAAAAATCGCTATTTTTAAATGAATATTTTTTTAAAAAAGATGTATTATATGATATAATAAATAATAATAAAAAATTTATAACTATGAAGAATAAAAGTATCTATTTAATTCCGGCCTCAGTCCTATTGTTGTTAGCTGGTTTTTTCTTGTTCAAAAATAACCAAACAACTAATGAGACTAATACCGCTGGCGAGGGGCAAAATTTAGATATTAGTAGTCAGGCCGTAGCAACTAAAATAATAATTGATGCTAAAAAATGCATTGGTTGCGGTCACTGTGCTAGAACTTCGCCTGCTAATTTTAAAATGGATAATAACACTAGAAAAGCATTGGTTATTTCTTCAGAAAATTATGATAGTGCTGCAGTTCGCCAAACTATTAATAATTGTCCAGTAGCCGCCATTTCTTTAAATTAATATGACACTTCAAGTTTTATTTGCTAAAGCCAGTTGGATATTGCTTATCATTATTTTAATGGTTCGTCCGCTTAATGATTTATTCCATCATAAAATATTAGTCTTAATTTTAAGATATCGTAAATATTTAGGTATTATTTGTGGTTTGTTTGCTTTTTTGCATGTTATTTTATTTTTAACAACAACTAATGGTATCCGTGATTTTTTTACTAATAGTCTGTATTGGCGTTTTGATAATTTTTTTGGTTGGGGAAGTATAGCCTTGATCCTGATGTTTTTTCCGCTTATCACTTCCAATAAGTATTCTCAAACACGGTTAAAGAGTTATTGGAAAAAAATACAGCAATTATCTTATCCAGCTTTTATTTTAGTGGCCGTTCATGTGGTTTTAGTTAAAAAAGAGTTTTCGGCATTAATACCTGTTACTATTTGGTTGATTTTATGGGTTAGTGCCTTTTTTAAAAAGAAATATCAAAGAAAAAATCTTGTAAAATAGAGAGAATTAAGGCGGGTCACTAGGGCTTGCCTTTTTTGTAATTATGAACTATAATCATTCTACTTATAGTTAAAATAATAAATTATGTTTCAAATTAAAGCTCGAATTGATTACGGTTTAATGATTATGTTTGAATTAGCTAAAAACCCTCAGGAGACTATTCCTTTGTCAGGTATTGCTAAAAAAATGAAGATTTCTTCTATTTATTTAATTCAAATCGCTAAACTTTTATCATCAGCCGGGTTAATAGCAAGTAAAGAGGGCGCTAAAGGCGGTTATTTTTTAACGCGTCCAGCTAAAGATATTTCTATTTTAGAAATTGTGGAAGCGTTGGAAGGGAAAATTGGTATTAGGTGCCGTAATAAAACAGTAGTTAATTGTCCTCATTCTGGCCAGTGTGAACTTAAGAGTGTTTGGTTTGATATTTTAACTGATTTAAAAGGTGTTTTAAAAAACAGAAGTTTAGCTTCACTTATTAAGTAATATGAATATTTTAGAGATAAAAAATTTAAAAGTAGCTGTGGGAGAAAAAATTATTTTAAATGATGTTAGTTTGACTATCAAAGATGGTGAGACTTGTTTAATTATGGGTCCTAACGGCTCAGGTAAAAGCACTTTATCCAGTGTTATTATGGGGCACCCAGCTTATCAAGTATTATCAGGCCAGATTTTATTTCGTGATCAAGATATTACGAATATGAAGCCAGAAGAGCGAGCGCGCTTAGGATTATTTATGTCTTTTCAACAACCCCGCGAAGTCAGCGGTGTGGATTTCTATTCTTTTTTATTTGATGCTTATAAAGAAATTTGCACGGCTAGAAGTGATATAGCGGTTGATGCTTTTGACTTCCGCGGATTATTGGATGAAGAATTAGCTAGATTAAATATTAATTCTGATTGGAGTGATCGCAGCTTGAATCAAGGATTTTCTGGCGGCGAAAAAAAGAAAGCTGAAATGTTACAACTAGCTATGCTTCATCCTAAGTTGGCTATTTTCGACGAAATTGATTCTGGTTTAGATGTTGATGCTTTAGAAGTAGTGGGGTCTGCTTTAGCTAGATTTAAAACCCCAACAACTAGTGCCTTAATAGTTACTCACTATCAAAGAATTTTAAAATATATTAAACCTGACCAAGTATTAGTTATGAGTGCTGGTAAAATAGTAGCTAGCGGCGGCGCTGATTTAGCTGAACGTTTAGAGCGCGAAGGCTTTACCGAAATTATTAAAGATTAAAGCTATGGAAAATATTTCAGAAAATTATTCCATGTGGGATTCTAGCAATAGTGCCCCTTATATGTCTGATTCTCGTTTAGGTTTAGACGAAGAGCTGGTTAGAGCTATCTCAAAAGATAAAAATGAACCAGTCTGGATGTTAGAAAAAAGACTACAGTCTTTTAAGTTGTATTCTGAAATGGCTATGCCAAGTTGGGGTCCAGATTTATCTAAATTAGATTTAAATAATATTACCTATTACGCTAAGGCCACTGATCGGGCAGCCGAAACTTGGGCTGACGTGCCTAGTGACATTAAGAATACTTTTGATAAATTAGGTATTCCTCAAGCTGAACAAGAAGCTTTAGCTGGCGTGGGTGCTCAATATGAATCCACGGTAATTTATCACAGTTTAAAAAAACAATATCAAAAACAGGGAGTTATTTTTGAGGACTTGGACGTCGCTTTGCAACAACATGAAGAATTAGTAAAAAAATATTTTATGCGAGCCGTACCGCCAACTCTTCATAAGTTTGCCGCTTTGCATGGCGCAGTTTGGAGTGGTGGAACCTTTTTATATATTCCTCGCGGCGTAAAAATTGATTTACCACTACAGGCTTATTTTCGTATGAATGCCAAAGGTATGGGGCAATTTGAACACACTTTAATTGTAGTGGAAGATGAAGCCCAGGCTCATTATATAGAAGGTTGTAGCGCTCCTCATTACGGAGCTGATTCACTACACGCTGGCTGTGTGGAAGTTTATGTTAAACCAAACGCCCGTTTTCGCTATAGTAGTGTTGAGAATTGGAGTAAGGATGCTTATAACTTAAACACCAAAAGAGCCTTAGTAGAAACTAATGCTCACATGGAATGGGTGGGAGGAAATTTTGGTAGTTGTGTAACCATGCTTTACCCCTGTTCAGTTTTAATGGGAGAAGGGGCTAGTTGTGAACATTTAGGTGTAGCCTTTGCTGGTGCCGGACAAATTCAAGATACTGGAGCTAAAGTTATTCATAACGCACCTCATACCAGTTCTAATATAATTATGAAAAGTATTAGTCGCGGCGGCGGCAGTTCAATCTATCGTGGTTTGGTCAGTATTGAACCTCAAGCTGATTATGCTATTTCTAACGTGAAATGTGACGCCTTAATTTTAGATGAGTTTTCTAGTTCTGATACTATACCGCTTAATAAAATAAAAAATGACACAGCTGTCTTAGCTCATGAAGCTAGCGCTGGCAGGTTAAATGATGATGATATTTTTTATTTACGCAGTCGCGGTTTAAATGAAGAATTAGCTAGTGCTATTATTGTTAATGGTTTTATTGAACCGATTGTCAAAGAATTACCACTAGAATATGCCGTGGAAATGAATCGTTTGATTGAGTTGGAAATGGAGGGTAGCGTTGGCTAATTAATAATATGAATAAAATTTTAGTAAATAATAATGATAGTTTAATTAAGGTGCCAGATGGTGCTGAAGTTTTTATTTTAGATAAATCTACTAACCCTTTAAAGATAGAAATAGGTATTAATTGTAAAGTTGATTATTTAGCAATTTTAAATAATTCTTGTGAACGAGAAATTATAATTGGAGATAATTCCATGGTTAATATAAATGGTTTATATTTATCATCTGGTCAATTTAAGATAAATAACCATCTTGGTAGAGAGGTTGTTCTAAATAGCCAAATATTGTCGTATCAAAAAAACGATCAACTTTTACAAATAGAAGATAATTACATTTTTGCTGATAAATCGAGTGTTGGAAAAATAATCGTTAATGCTTTAGTTGATAATCAGGCCACCACTAATTACTTATCAGATATTATTATTAAACGAGAAGCAATTGAGACGGAAACAAGAATTGATATGAAGCTTTATTTATTAAGCCGGCAAGCCAGAGGTTTGATGTTGCCAGGCTTAAAAATTGCTACCAATGCCGTAAAGGCTGGTCATGGTGCTAGTACTAATAAATTAACACCAGAGGATTTATTTTATTTAAAATCCCGCGGACTATCAGAAGAACAAGCTAAAAAAATAGTTATCGATTCAATTGTTAAGAATTTTTTAATTACTATCAAAGATGATGAATATAAAAAAATGGTATCTAGTTTAGTAATATTATGATCAATAGACAGGATTTTCCGATGCTTCGGAAAAATGATTTAATTTATTTTGATAATGCTGCTACTTCTTTGAAACCAGAAGTAGTAATTTCGGCTATAACTGATTATTATTCTAATTACGGCACTAGCGTTCATCGCGGACTTAGTCCTTTAGCGGAAAGTACTACTTTGTTATACGAAGAAGTTAGAAAAACAGTAGCTAGTTTTATTAAAGCTAAGCCAACGGAAATAATTTTTACTAGTGGAGCTACGATGTCTATTAATTTAGTAGCTCGTACTTGGGGTGAGGCTAATTTAAAAAAAGATGATGTAGTTGTTTTAAGTATGGCTGAGCACCATGCTAACATCGTGCCTTGGTTGCAGCTTAAGGAAAAAATAGGTATTCAAATTCAATATATACCATTACTTAATAACGGAGAACTTGATTTAATAGCCGCTAAAAAAATATTAGCTTTAGAAACTGTTAAATTATTAGCTGTTACCCAAGCTTCTAATGTTTTAGGAATTGTTAATCCGATTAAAGAGTTAATTGCTGAAGCTAAAAATAAAAATATTGTCACACTTATTGATGCCACACTTAGTGCTGCTCATCTTTCCATTGATGTTTCGGATTTAGATTGTGATTTTTTAGTATTTTCTGCTCATAAAATTTTAGGACCAACTGGTGTTGGTGTTTTATATGGGCGCTTAGAATTATTAAATAAGATGCCGCCGTTTTTAGGTGGAGGCAGCATGATTAGTTCGGTAGCTAAAGATAATTTTACGGCAGCTGAATTACCTTATAAATTTGAAGCTGGCACTCCTAATATTGCTGGAGTAATTGGGTTAGGAGAAGCTTGTCTGTATATACAAAATTTAGGATGGGAAACTATTTCTAGTTCAGAAAAACTTTTAACTAATTATTTTTTAACAGCTATTTCTAAATTAGATTTTGTAACAGTATTAGGCATTTCTGATAATAAGTTGCCAGTCTTTTCTTTGATATTGGAAGGTATTCATTCCCATGACGCTGCTGATTTATTGGGACAAGAAGGTATAATTTTACGAGCTGGACATCATTGTGCCCAGCCACTTCATGATTATTTAGGTATAACAGCTACTTTAAGAGTTAGTTTAAGTTTTTATAATACAACTACAGAGATAGATATTTTTATAACCAAACTTAAGGACTTAATCTCTAGTTTTAAATAATATGAATATTTATGCTCAAAATATCATGGATCATTATAAAAATCCTCGAAACAAGGGGATAATTTCTGATGCGGATGCTAGTCATCAAGAACTCAATCGTTCTTGTGGTGATGATATTACTGTCAATATTAAATTAGATGGTGACGTAGTTAGCGATATTAAATTTACTGGCTCTGGTTGTGCTATTTCTCAAGCCGGCATTTCTATTTTAAGTGAGAAGCTGTTAGGTAAAAATAAACAGGAGGTATTAAAATATGATTTTGAATATTTAAAAAAAATATTTGGCGTGCCCATTAGTGATCGCCGATCAAAATGCGCTTTAATTGGATTGTTAGCTATTCAAAATGCTATTTTAAAAACTTTGTAGACTATGAAAAGTAGTGCTATATTATTAGTATAAGAATAATAATATGAAGACATACATTTGTGAAATTTGTGGTGAGGCTCATGTGGGCATTGATAAACCAGGCAACTGTCCTTTTTGTGGCGCCCATAATCAATATTTAAAAGAGGGTAATGTGGCTAAGCCTATAACTCTTAAAAAAATAGAACTCAGCGAGCTTTCTAAAAAGAATTTATTGGAAGCTTTATCTTTAGAATTAAATGCAGTAGCTACCTATAATTGCATAGCCTCTAAAAGTGATAATTATGAGATTATTAAAATGTATAACCGTTTAGCTGAGGTAGAAAATAAACACGCTGATGCTATTAGTAATGTTTTAGATATTAATAAAAGCGACATAGCTCTAAAGACTTGCAGTAATGAAATGTCGGAAAATTTTCAAGTAACACTGGATTTAGAAATTCATGCTTCGGATATTTATGCTCGTTTTGCTCGTGAGGCAGTAGAAATAGATATTAAGATTTTATTTGCAGCCTTAGCTGTAGTGGAAAAAGATCATATTGATTTGATTAATAATTATCATCATCAACAATAAACTTTATGACAGTTAATATTTGTAGTATGTGTGGATATATTTATGATCCAGAAATTGGTGATCCAGATGGTGGTATTGCTCCTGGCACCGCCTTTGCCGATATACCAGATGATTGGGTTTGTCCAATTTGTAAAAAAGGGAAGAGTTTTTTTCGTGAGGCTCCTCGTAAAAATTATAGCCACTCATCAATTGCCGATGCCGACATTGATGAATTGCTACTAAAATAAATGATTACTATTTTCTCTAAAACAACTAAAGAAGAAACATTAACAAACTTAACTACTTTTAAAAAAGGTGCTTGGGTTAATTTAGTTGAACCTAGCGATGAGGAAATAGAACAGGTGGTTACTATGCTAGGTGTTGATAAGGGTCTGTTAACTGATGCTTTGGATATTTATGAAATGCCTAGATTTGAAGTTGAAGATGGCATTGTTTATATTTATGTTCGTGTTCCAGAAGGCAGAAATGATTACATGATGACCAGACCACTACTATTTGTGATTGGTCCAGACTTTGTTTTAACAGCTTGTAGTAAAAAATGTAATTTATTAGAAGATTATTTAACTGGCAAAAAAGAAATTATTACTTCAGCACCGATTAATTTCTTTTGGCAATTATTTTTTGATATCAATGCTAAATATAATAGTTACTTAATTGATATTAATAAGCGATTGCGCAGCGTCAAAGTTAGACTGGAAAAAATAGATACTAAAGACTTAGTTCAGTTTGTAGATTTTGAACAAGTTCTAAATGATTTCTTGTCTGCTTTTGTGCCGACTGATTCAGTGCTACAGAAAATGATGACGGGCCGTTATTTAAAAATTGAAGAAGAGGACATGGATTTAGTAGAAGATATTTCACTTGGTAATAAACAGTTAATTGAACTAACTAAATCATCATTAAGATATACTATCAATATTCGTGATACTTATTCTAATATCGCTACCCATACTTTAAATAGGGTCATGAAGATTCTGACTGTTTTAACTATTCTACTAACCGTGCCTAATGTTATTTTTGGATTTTTTGGTATGAATGTTTCTATTATTAGCGCCGAGTCCGGTCATGCCTATTTGTATATTATATTTTCTACTTTTTTATTATTACTTTTTTTACTCTATATATTTATTCGTGAGAAATGGTTGTAAAAAAATAAACCGGTGGAAGCCGGTTTTATTTTATTTCTATTATTTTGTAATCAATGGGACCGCGAGGTGAATCAAGACTAATGATATCACCAACTTTTTTAGCTATTAAGGCTTGGCCGAGTGGGGAATTATGAGAAATGATTCCTTGGTCTGGGTTAGTTTCAGCGGAGCCTAAAATTCTATAATCTTTTTTTATTCCATTTTTTTCTAGGACGACAATACTACCTAGTTCAACACTTTCTTTGTTGTAAGGACTGCTAATTATTTCAGCTCTAGCTAATAAGTCTTCAATTTCGGTAATTCTATTATTGATACCACGTAAACGACTCTTGGCTAATTGATAGCCAGCATTTTCAGAAAAGTCACCCATAAGAGCCATTCTTTGAACTTCAGCCGCTTCTCGGGGGCGGTTAACTTTGATTAATCGGTCTTTTTTAGCTATTAATTCATTAAATTTATCCTCAGTAATATGAGGATCTGATTTTTGACGCGGAACTTTATCGTATTTTCGTATAGGTGTTTGCATAAGGCTAATATAGCTTAAAAATAGGTATTTTTCAACCGGCCTTAATTAGAGGCGTTACTATTGACATTATTTTAATAAAATGCTAAATTTATACGAAATTTGTATTATTAACAATTAAATAAAAAGAGTATGGACATACAAGCTGGCCTTAAGGAATTTTGGCGTTCCCGGGGTGATGAAGCCCTTAATCTTCTTTCTTTGAAAAAGAAGCAGTTGGAATGCTACATTGAACATGGGGTAGGAAAAAACCCATTTTTGTTTTTTCGTCTCGCTCGGCTTTTAACTGAGCATGGTTTAACTATCGATAAGTTTTCGGATTTACCGGAAGCAAATCGTCACGCTATTGGATTAATTATCGATGGTCATTTGACCGTAGACGATTACATGGTACAAACCGGCTGGTCGCGTGATACTGTGTTGCGTTACTTAAAGATGGCTCCTGGTTCCTCATCAAGAGGGCCAAGAGACATTGAAAAAGCCAGTGCGGTTTTAATGGAACGTAAACTCGGTCAGACTTCTGACCAGTCAACTGAAAAACCGGCGCTGAAAAATGAATTCAGCGGTAAACGGGAAGTGGTGGTAATTAACCACACCTTGGTTACAAACTTGATTTTAGCCATTTCGGCTAATTGCGTGGCTCTAGAAGAAATTCTGTCGAATTTTTTAGCAGAATCATCTGAGTCTGATCGCGTTTATTTGCGAGATGCTTTGGAGATGAAGGGATTTTCAATCTTTACATCATCAAATTCTGTTTTTCGCTTAAGCCAAAAACTTAATGCGTTATGCAGTGAAAAGGCTCTAGAGAGCTATAAAAAGTAATTAAAACCTAACTATTCAAAAAAATTGGAGGACAAAAAATGACGTTTAAACTTGGTATTCATATTGGCAAAGCTCTTAGTTATATCGTAAATCTTTATCCAACCCTAATGACGGTTGTTTTGGAACTGGTTCAGAATTCTCTGGACTCTAATTCCAAGGATATTATGATTATAATTGATTACAGTCGTCGAGACGTAAAAGTCCGTGATGATGGTAATGGTATCAGTTCCGATAAATTCGCTGAAGCGATTGGCCGGGTCTGTGATTCAATGAAGGAAAAAGATAAGCTTGGACAATTTGGTATAGGAATGTTATCACCACTGGGAAAGTGCAAAGAGTTTTACATAACTTCTATTCCTAGAGGAAGTAACACTGGTTATAACAAATGGTTTTTTAATTCCGATAAAATTCTGAAGTCGAAAGGCTTGCCAGAAATTCCTCATTCGGAATTAACTAAAGCCGTCTTCTCTCGTAGTGGTCAACCAATGAAAGACAAAGATGTCTTTAATTGGCGCACTGAGGTTAATATCTCGGAATTTAAAAACGACAGAACAGTGATGTCGGTAACAATTCCAGAATTACAGCGTTTAATTAATAGTCGTTTTTCCGAGGCTATGAAGTCTCTGGACGCTAAGGTGACTATTTTAATTAAGCAGCCTGATGGGCACAAACAACAGGTTTCTTTTAAAGCGGATGCTTTTCGTGGCGAAAAGATGAAAACCATTGTTTATGGAGTTCCCGGGGAACAAACATCGTTTGAAACCTACATTTCACCCAAAACCGCTTCTGGGCGTAAAGGTGAATTGCTGATTGGTATTCAGGGTGATATATTCCGTATTGGTATGAAGGATTTTGCTAAAACGATTTCCCAGTATGCTAGTGCTGATTCATTAACACTGCTTACCTCCGGAACTTTCGAAGGCACAATTACTTCTGACTTTTGCACTTTGCATCAGAATAGAAAGGAATTTATCGACGACGACAACTTGATGAATATGGTTATTCATCTGGAAGACTGGGTGAAGCATCATGCTATCCCGGTTGTCGCCTCAATGAAAGACGGTCAACGTGATGAATGGTTACAGGCTGTTGGCTCGGTAGCGATATCTAATTTGGAAAACCGTTTGAAAAAAGAAATGCCACATTTACTTGGCATTGTTCAAAGGTTTAAAAATGGATTTGTCAAAGCTAAGCCCAACGAAGAGGCTCAGGACTATAAGTCTAAGACTCCATCTTCACCCATTCATTATGAAAAGGGAAAAGGTCAAACTAGTTCCACTCCTGGAGGCGGCCATACTTCTGGCCTTAAATTGACCGTAGCTGGTCCGAATGGTCAAAAACGTCGTTTGGTTAGTGGCACTGCTACTGGCTTACAGTTTGTTTATGAAGAATTGCCGGGCAATGACCATCATTGGGAATTTGATGGTAATTCTGGCGTTCTCGTGTTTAACATGAGGAGCGATGTTTGGGAGAAAATGGAACGTTCTGGTGAACGCAGCCTGATATTGTATCAGGAATATGTCGGTATCAAAGCACTCGAAATGCAACTCGAACCAGAAATTTCCAGACCAACCGTCTTCGAATTTTTGCAGAGGGAATTGCGTAGTGCTTCCTGGTTTATTAGTAGTTCAAGTGTTTTACACCCACGTAAAGCTCAAAAAGACGTGGGTCGTAAAGTATAGTTTTTTTGAGGTTTCATCTGGAGTAATTCGGATGGAACCTCTCTAAATTTACTAATCACTCATTCATAACCAAAAAAATAAAAAAAAGATGAAAAAATTTCTGTTAATTGTTGTTTCGGTTGTATTGTTGGTCGCTTGTAACTACGTCCCTAAAAAAGTGACTGGTGTAGTTCAAAAATTTGAACCAAGCGTCCAGGGGGCGTTGACGTCTACGGACCCTCTTATTACCTTTACCGATGGTCGAGTTCTTCGTTTAAAAAATATGCCGGAAAAAACTATTGTAGTTGGTTCGGAAATTGCTATTTGGTATACCGGAGAAAATGCCGATTTTATATTTAATGATTCCATAACCATTATCAAACCGGCGCCTTTGGTAACGGAATTGATTACTAAAGATGATTTATTTCCAGAAGATACTATCTGTTTGCCGCTTGATCCTGGAGATTTTGACTCATTAGTCAGGCTTATTGCTGCCAACGGAAAAAAGGTGACGGCCTCTGATTGCCAATATGTTTACCGGGACAAGTCTGGTAACAGACACGCCCTAATTTCCATTAGGCGTACCAATCATATTGCTGATCCAAAAGCACCAGTTTCCCAGATTTCGGTCTGGGTAAATGGTAAAGATGTTCCTGAGGATAAAATTTTCTTCAGTTATATTATTAAACCCAATGGTATCAGCTGGTTTGACGATGCTAATCCGCAAGCCATAAAGGAGACAATACATAGTCTCTTGGTCATGGCCGGGAAATAGTAAAATACTACTTTCTGGTCAAGGAGTTCTATCTAAGTAATTAGGTAGGGCTCTTTTTTTTGTTTTTTAACTTAAAAATGCTAAACTTTAAAGATATGAGAAAAAGTGTTAAACGTTTTATCTATTTTTTTGTTACCCCATTAGTTTTAATTGGTACTTATTTATATTTTGCTAATGGTTTTATCTATTATCGTATAGGTGCTGGTAATTTAGCTTCGCCTATTACTAAAAAAGCTTATATTATGAATGAAAATAGTACATCTTCTAGTATCATTTATGCGGCCCTGGGTGACAGTTTAACAACTGGCGCCGGTGTTAATAGCCATAACGAAACCTTTCCTTATAAAATTGCTGAACAGCTAGCTAGCGATGGAGGTAAGGTAACTTTAAAAAATTTCTCTTATCCGGGTGCTAAAACTCAAGATTTAATTAATGATTTATTGGATAAGGCTATTGCTGCTAAGCCGGATACAGTAACTCTTTTAATTGGAGTTAATGATATTCATAACCATGTTAGTTTAAATCAGTTTCAAACTAATTATAAATATATTTTAGATAGATTAACTAAGGAGACAACCGCTAAAATATATGTTATAAATATTCCACTGATTGGATCAAATACCGCTATTTTACCGCCTTTGGATTTATATTTTAATTCGCAAACAGAAAAGTTTAATAGTGTGATTAAAGATCTGGCTAATGAATATAATTTGAAATATATTGATTTATATTCTCCGACTAAAGAATTATTAAGGAAAGATGGGCTTCATTATTCTTCTGACTCGTTTCACCCCTCGGCGAGCGGTTATAAGTGGTGGGCTGATATAATTTATGACAGTTTTGATAAATAATGCTGTGTTAGCTAATAATATTTTCTACGCCATTTTAATTGTGGCTTTGCTTATTTCTTTGCGGCCTCGTCGCGATAATGAGTTTTTTCCGGTTTCAGTTTCTAGGGAATTAAAAGGATTAGCTATTTTAACCATCGTCTTTGTCCATGTGGCTTACGCCTTAGTTAGCGATAATCGTTTTTTATTACCGTTGTCCAATATGTCGGGGTTAGGTGTTGATACTTTTTTGTTCTTGTCTGGTTATGGTTTAATGATGAGCACCTTGAGACGCGAGAGTTCCGTTTGGCAATTTTATAAATATCGCTTATTTAAATTATATTCACCTTTTTGGCTAACGATTACCGCCTTCTTTTGTTTAGATATATTTTTATTAAAAATTACTTATAGCTGGACTTATATCGCTCAGTCTTTTTTAGGTTTTTTTAATCATGCTGATTTATATACGGATATTAATTCGCCGCTTTGGTATTTTACTTTAATTATCTTTTATTATTTTATTTTCCCTTGGCTTCTTGTTAGAAAAAAGCCATGGTTATCAGCTATTTTTATTTACGCCATCTCATTTTTAGTAATTAGCTTGCAGCCGCCATTTTTAAATAATGTCCTCCATTTATATAAATTACATACCATAGCTTTTCCTTTAGGTGTTTTATTGGCCGCTGTTTTTAGTGAGTCGGTATTAGCTAAGGCGTCGGCTGCTTTACAGGTTCTGCGTAATCAAAAACATCAGATAACTTATAATTTTTTATTATTCTTATCTTTAGCCACGTTTATTTATAGTGTTACTCACTCTGGGGTGGGTGAGACGCCAATGATCGAGCAATTAACTAGTATCGTCAGTATGTTATTGCTGTGTATCTTTTTTATTTTAAAGAGATTTGAAATTAAGACCCTGTATATTTTAGGCTTATTTTCTTATGAAATTTATTTGTTGCACTGGCCAATTATGTATCGTTACGACTTTTTGTTTAAATATTTGCCAGTTTGGCTAGCTCTTTCTTTGTATTTTGTAGTTTTTATCGGCCTAGGTTGGTTAATGCAGCGTTTGTTTGAGGGGCCAGGGAAGAAAGCGTAAAATAGAGTAATTCTCACTAATTTTGCCTATTTCTAGTTAATTTAATGATAACTATTGACAAAATAGTATATTATTGTTATACTTCTTTTACACCTTAAAAAATGAGCAATGATCCAAAAAATCATCTCCAACCTGGGATTGGCCAGTGATATTGTGCTAGCCGCTCAAAGTTTAGTTAACGAACAATTTCGTTTGAATGCTAATACTTTGGGCATATTTGAAAAAACAGTAAGAAACCATTTAAAAGCGAAGAATGAAAAATTCAAAACAGCAGTACAAGAATCCACTTTTTTATCCCAAGTAGAAAAACAAAGGTTTGCCGAATTAACTTCGGACGAGTCTTATGAGATAGCCAGAGGGATAATCCTTACGCTTACTCAAAGGGAAATCAAAAACCCCCGTGCATAATAAATGTCGGGGGTTTTTCATATTTTTAATCTTTTTTATCGATGCTTAAAGATAAAGCAGAAAGTCCGGTATAAAGCTGAAAAGCCCAGTGTGCGATATATTCTCTTTCGCCCTGGGGGTCTTTAGGCGCTTTGCTAAAATCCATAAATATTCCTACAGGATAAGGAAAGCTGCAATATTCTCTCTGAGACATTAGTATTTTTAACTCGTCTTTGGTTAAATTTTTACGATCAGGCATTTTAGATTCTTCTTCTAGTCGATCAACTTCTGGAAAGTCAGCGTTAAAATTAATATTAATAAGCCTCATAGTAATTTTCAAATCATTAATTAGCTTATTATGAAACCTACTGCGTAATTCATCAGAATGCTTAATAGCTGACTGATATTGATTGATGTCATCATAACTAGCTGCTTTTTGAATCTGTAAATAGTTTATTTGAGATATATAATTACTCACATCTTCTAGTATTTTAGATAGAAATCCTAATATAACTTGACGGCGATTTTCTATCACGGCTGCTTCTGGCAAATTTTCCGTAAACTCCTCTTTGAGTCCAAGAGATTTTATTGATTCAATAGTTTGTTGAAATGATAGCCCGGCGGGACCAAAAACTTTATCTGGAGATTTAGATTCCAGATTTTCTATTTTATCTTCTCCAGTAAAAACAACCCCATCGTTAGAGGCTGGACGACCATACTCATACTTATCAGGATTTTTTTGCTGATCCCTAAAATACTTTAAAGGCGATTCGTTTATCATATATTTGTATTATATTGTTAATATTAATTAAAAAAATGAAAATAGTAAACAGCCATGATTATTAGTATGTTTTTTATCATTTATATTGCAACTAGAAGATGATGGTGTTTTAAATAAAAATTTTTTTAAAATTTATGATATAATAAAATTAAATATTTAATTTTACTTTTAACATGGAACACAATCTCTTTTTACAGATCAGTGCGTTACTCGCTATTACTGTTTCTTTGGCCTTTATAGTTCGCTTTTTTAAGCAGCCGCTCTTAGCAGCTTATATGCTGGCTGGTATTGTTTGTGGTCCATTTCTCTTTAATCTCTTGCAAGGACAACAAGATTTATATCAAGCTTTTTCTAATTTTGGCGTAGTCCTATTACTTTTTATTGTAGGACTAGAACTTAATTTTTCTTATTTAAAAAAGATAGGTAAGATCTCAACCACTATTGGCGTATTGCAGTTCCTATTTAATTTTGCTGTTATTTTATTAATTGTTAACTTTTTTGATATTAGTTTGATTAGTAAAATATTTTTAGCATTAGTTTCCTGTTTCTCTAGCACAATAGTAGTATTAAAAATACTAAGTGATAAACAGGACGAAGAGTCTGTTTATGGTCGTTATACAGTTGGATTACTTCTGGTTCAAGATATTATTTCAATTGGTATTTTAATTTTACTTAGCTTTTCAGCTAATAGCAGTGAGTCTTTAAGTTTGTGGAGTTTGGCTAAAGTTATCGGATCTTTTTTACTAATATTTCTCTTTGCTAAATATTTATTATCTAGAATTGTTAATCATATCGCTGACTCTGGTGAATTCCTTTTTTTGTTCACCGTAGCTTGGTGTTTTGGCATAGCTTCTTTAATGGTCTGGAGCGGTTTTTCTATAGAAATAGGAGCTGTGATTGCTGGGCTGAGTTTAAGTTCTTCAAAATATCAACCAGAAATTGCTAGCCGCATCAAACCGCTGCGAGATTTTTTCATTGTGTTATTTTTTGTGATACTTGGCAGTTCAGCCGATTTTAGTAATATTAGTGGTGTAATTATTCCTGCTATAATTTTAGCTCTAGCTGTAGTGATTTTGAAACCAATTATTCTGTTCTCAATTTTTAGATTATTTAAATTTACCAGACGTAATAGTTTTTTGTCTTCATTAACAGCGGCGCCGCTTAGTGAATTTGGTTTTATAATTTTATTTGCCGTTATTTCAGCTGGTTATTTATCTGGGGTTGAGTTATCAATCTTTACCATTGCTGCTATTTTAACTATTTTCATATCCTCTTATTTAATGACTTATAGCTATCATTTCTATAATTGGCTCTTACCATTTTTTAAGCTTTTTGGTCCTGACAAATATGTACAACAAGAAGATTCTAAAGAAAAATTTGAGGCAGTAGTTTTCGGTTATCATCGAACTGGCTGGAAAATAGGTAACGCTTTTAAGAAGGTTGGTTTAAAATTTGCGGCCGTAGATTTTAATCCTGGCAACGTCCATCGTTTAACCCATCAAGATATCAAAGTTTTTTTTGGCGATGCTTCTGATATTGAATTTTTAAAGGAATTGCCACTAGAGAAAACTAAAATCATCATTTCTACTATTCCTTCGCCAGAAGATCAATTAGTGTTACTAGATTTTTTGAAATCTAAAAAGATAAAACCAATAGTTATTTGCACCCTATATAATAAGAAATATCTTGATAAGTTGTATGAGGCTGGTGCAGATTATGTAATCTTGCCCCATTTGTTGGGCGGCATGTGGATGTCGGAACTTATTATGGGTGGTATGCTAAAACGTAAACGTTCCTGGGGTGTTTTACGGAAGTTACAAGCCCAGGACCTTCAAGGTAGTATAGAATCAGAATTAACTAGTCACTTGCCAAGCTAAAATATTATTGATAAAATAATTTTGCACAAAAGAGGCTTTTTTCGCCTCTTTTTGCTGGGAAAATATTTTTTATGCTGAAAGTCCACTCTATTGAAACCTTTGGTACTCATGAAGGACCGGGTATTCGCCTGGTTATTTTCTTGCAGGGCTGTAATTTTAACTGCGCTTATTGCCATAATCCCGATACAATTGGGGCTGGTGGGAAGGAGATACAGGTATCTGAAATTATTAACTTGTTAGAAGATCAAAAACCTTATTTTGGTGCTGAAGGGGGATTAACTGTTTCAGGTGGAGAGCCTGGTCTGCAAGCGAAAGAATTAATAGAACTTTTTAAAGAAGCTGGACAAAGAGGTTTCAATACAGCACTAGACACTAATGCTAGTTTAAACTCCGAAGATTATAGAGTCCTATTAGGCTTAACCGATTTAGCTTTAATTGATTTAAAGCATTTTGATGATACTTGGCACATTAAGTTAACTGGTCAAAGTAATAAAAACGTTTTAGACTCTATTGCTTATCGTAATAGTTTGGCTAAACCTTTTTGGATTCGTTATGTTTTAGTTCCTGGTTGGACAGATCAACCTGAATACTTAGAGGCGTTAGGTCAGTATTTACAACAGTTTAAATATTTAGAGCGTTTAGAAATATTGCCGTATCATAATTTAGGAGCTTATAAATATAAAGAGTTAAAAATTAATTATCGATTAGAGGGCGTAGTGTCTCCTGATGCGGTAGAAATTAATAATGCTAAAGATATTTTTGGTAAATATCTAAAACACATTATTGTAAGACATTAAATCTATGTCAGAACAAATTTATTTCACCCCCAATGAAATGGCTGAAATTGCAGCTGAAAGTGCTGTTAAAAAAGCTAAGATGCCAGTTCGCCGCACTTTATCACTAGCCTTACTCGCTGGTATGTATATTGGTTTTGGAGGGCTATTAGTTGTTTTAGTGGGAGCTGGTACAGCCGCTCTGCCTTACGGTTTAGTTAAACTATTGATGGGCTTAGTATTTAGCATCGGTTTAGTTTTAGTAGTAATTGGCGGTGCAGAACTTTTTACTGGCAGTACTATAGTTGCCTTAGCCGCTCTTGATAAAAAGATTTCTTGGTCAAAGGTTTTAAAAAATTGGAGTTTAGTTTACCTCGGTAATTTTATTGGCGCACTCTTACTAGCTGCTTTAATTATTTTGTCTAAACAATATAATTTTGGAGGCGGGTTAGTTAGTGAATCAATTTTTAAAATAGCTGCTGGTAAGTTACATTATTCTTTTTTAGCAGCTGTAATTTTAGGAATACTCTGTAATATTTTTGTTTGTCTGGGCGTTTGGTTAAGTTATTCATCTAAAAGTGCTGGCGACAAGATACTAGCTATCATTTTTCCGATTACTGCTTTTGTAGCTTTAGGTTTTGAGCACTCAGTCGCTAATATGTATCTACTTTCCAGTGCTTGGCTCATTAAAATGTTTGATCCAGCCGTAGCGGCCCTGTATGATACATCTTCAGCCATTACGTTGTATAATATAGTAGTAGTGAACTTAATTCCCGTAACTATTGGTAATATTCTGGGCGGACTATTTATTTGGGTAATATATCGTTTCGCTTATCAAAAATAATTATAATAAATTGAAAATAAAAAAATTATGGCTAATCTAGATTTCGTATTTAAACCAAATTCAGTCGCAATCATTGGCGCTTCCACCAAGGAGGGTAGCGTTGGTAATGACATTGTAAAAAACCTATCACAAGGCTTTGCTGGCTCAGTTTACCCAGTTAACCCTAAAGCTGAGGAGTTATGTGGCTTAAAATGTTACCCATCTTTAACTGCTATTGGTTCCAAAGTTGATTTAATGATTATTGTGGTACCAGCTGCTATCGTGCCAACTATTTTAGAAGAAGGTGGGGCGCTAGGAATTAAAGGGGCAATTATTATTTCAGCTGGATTTAAAGAGGGAGGTAACGTAGAGTTAGAAAATTCTGTTAAAGATATTTGTCTTAAATACGATATCGCTTTAATTGGTCCTAATTGTTTAGGTATTATCAATCCTTCATTAAAATTAAATGCTTCATTTGCGGCTTTTACACCAGCAGCTGGCAATGTAGCTTTTATTTCCCAAAGCGGTGCCTTGTGTACAGCTATTTTGGATTGCGCTACTAGTATGGGAATTGGTTTTTCCAAATTTATTAGCGTTGGTAATAAGGCGGTCATGGATGAAACTGCTATTTTACATTATTTAGAAAATGATGAAGATACGGATGTGGTAGCTATGTATGCTGAACAGCTAGCTGAACCAGCGATGTTGATGGCCAAAATTAAAGAAATGAGCCATGATACTAAGCCTACTCCAGTAGTAGTTTTAAAGTCTGGTAAAACTTCAGCTGGAGCTGGAGCTAGTGCCTCACATACTGGTGCTTTAGCCGGAAACGACGCTGCTTACGCTGCTTTGTTCCGCCAAAGTGGTATTATTCGCGCTAACACCTCTGAAGAATTATTTGATTATATTAAAGTTTTTAGTACTAATAAAATTAAGAGTGCTGCTCGTTTATCCATTATTACTAATGCTGGCGGTCCTGGAGTTTTAGCTATTGACGCTACTATTTCTAATGGTTTAACAGTAGCTACTTTAAGTGAAGCTACTAAGCAAGCTTTACAAGCTGCTTTGCCAGCTGAAGCTAATATTCATAATCCAATCGATGTGTTAGGTGATGCTAAGGCTGATCGTTTTGAAGCAGCTATTTCCGCTGCCTTATCTGATGAAAATGTTGACGCAGCGGTAGTTATTTTAACTCCTCAATCAATGACTGAAATTGCTGCTACTGCTCAAGTTATTATTGCTGCTCGTGATAAATACAACAAACCAATTGCAGCCGCTTTTATGGGTCAGGAATTAGTTACTCCAGGTTTAGAAATTTTAAAGAATAACAAAATCGCCGCTTATTCTTACCCAGAATCAGCTATTAAGTCATTAAGTGTTTTAGACAAGTTTTATAATGATACTCAAGAGCCTTTGTCTTTGGTTACTGAGTTTAAAGATGTTGATCGCGAAGCGGTGTCTAAAATATTTGCACAGTCTAGAGCTAATGGAGTTTTCTCTTTTCCAGAAGCTACAGCTTTAGCTGTTTTAGAAGCTTATCGTTTACCAGTTTTAGTTAGTCGCGTAGCTCATAATAGAGCAGAGGCCGAGGCTATCGCGAAAGAAATTGGTAAGAAAATGGTATTAAAAATCGTTTCTTTAGATATCTTGCATAAGAGTGATGCTGGCGGAATTATGTTACATGTTACTCCGGAAGAGGCTGGTGATAAGTTTGATGAAATGATGGCTCGCGTGGCTATCAATAAACCAGAAGCTAAATTAGAAGGCGTGTTACTAGTAGAAATGATCACTGACGCTGGCACAGAAATGATTTTAGGCAGTGTTCAAGATCCAAGTCTAGGCGATGCTATTATGTTGGGTCTAGGCGGAGTATTCGTAGAAATCATTAAAGATGTAGTATTTGGTTTAAATCCTTTAACCAGCGTTGATGTTAATAAGATGATTGATAGTTTAAAATCCAAGAAGATTTTAGAAGGAGCACGTGGTACTAAACCAGCTGATAAGGCTGCTATAGTAGAATGCGTTTTACGTTTAGCCCAACTTCTTCGCGATTTCCCAGAAATTAAAGAAATGGATATTAATCCATTACTTGTATTAGAGGAAGGTAAAGGCGCTAAAGTATTAGACGCTCGTATCGTTATTGAATAATAAATAATTCAAATTGGCGGCTAAATTAGTTCGCCTTTTTGTTGTGAAAATATGAAAAAAATAGTTAAAAAAACTACTGTTAAAACTAAAAAAGTTGTTGCTTGCTCAGAAATTGGCGAAAAACAATTTGCTCATCTAAATAAAGTTGATGTGCGTTCTTTTGTTTTGAAGAATATTAAATCTTATAGCGGCGATGCTTCTTTCTTATTTGGTCCATCTCGAAAAACTCAAAAACTTTGGGCGCAGTGTGAAAGATTATTAAAGCAAGAGATAAAAAATGGTGGCGTCTTAAAAATTGATACCAAAACCGTTTCTAGTATTACTAGTCATAAGGCTGGTTACATTGATAAGTCACTTGAAGTAATTGTTGGTTTGCAAACTGATGAACCATTAAAGAGAGCCATTAAACCCTTTGGTGGTTTACGATCGATTGAAAAAGCTTGCGAAGAAAATGGTGTTAAATTAGATGAGAAGGTTAGTGAAGCTTTTTCTAAATATCGCAAAACTCACAATGATGGTGTTTTTGATGGCTATACTGATAGAATGCGCCTACTTCGTAAGACTGGTATTTTAACAGGCTTGCCAGACGCTTATGCTAGAGGACGTATTATTGGTGATTATAGACGCGTAGCTCTTTACGGTGTGGATTATATAATCGAATTAAAGAAGGATGATAAGGCTAAACTTGATCCTGAGGAAATGGACGAGAGCACTATTAGATTACGTGAAGAAATTAGCGAACAAATTAGAGCTTTAGAAGCCATGAAAGAAATGGCTGCTTCTTATGGCTTTGATATTTCCACTCCTGCTAAAAATGCTCAGGAAGCCATTCAATGGACTTACTTTGCCTACCTATCAGCTCTTAAAGAACAGGACGGAGCGGCCATGAGTTTAGGTAATGTCAGTTCTTTCTTTGATATTTATTTAGAGCATGATTTATCTGAAGGTTTAATTACTGAGGAAGATGCTCAGGAGTTAATTGATCAATTTATCATTAAATTAAGATTAATTAGACATTTGCGTGCGGATGAATACAATCAATTATTTGCTGGTGACCCTGTATGGCTTACAGAATCAATTGGCGGTATGTTTGAAAATGGTGTTAGTAAAGTAACTAAAACTTCTTATCGCTTTTTGCAAACCTTATTTAACATCGGTGCTTCACCAGAACCAAATTTAACAGTCTTGTGGTCTAAAGATTTGCCAGATAACTTTAAAAAATTCTGTGCTGAAGTTTCTATTAAAACATCTTCTATCCAATACGAAAACGATGATTTAATGAGAGAAGTAACTGGCAGTGATGATTACGGTATTTCTTGTTGTGTATCTAAATTAAGCATTGGCCAGCAAATGCAATATTTTGGAGCTAGATGTAATTTAGTTAAAGCTTTACTACTAGCTATTAATGAGGGTAAGGATGAAATGAGTGGCTCTAAAATTTTAGACGGTATTACTCCACTCGCTGGTAAAGTTTTGGATTACAAGCAAGTTATGGCAGGATTAAAAAAGAGTATTTCTTTTCTAGCTAAAGAATATGTTAAGACCATGAATGTAATTCACTACATGCATGACAAGTATTATTATGAGAAGGCTCAGATGTCCTTAGTTGATAGCAATGCTGACAGATTAATCGCTTTTGGTTTAGCGGGACTATCTGTTGCGGCTGATTCTTTATCAGCTATTAAATATGCTAAGGTAGTGCCGATCAGAAATGAACAAGGAGTAACGACTTCTTTCGAGATAAATGGTGATTACCCTAAGTATGGTAATAACGATAAAAAGGTTGATGATATCGCCGTTAAATTAGTTAATGATTTTAATGCCGAACTTTCTAAACGCCACATCTATCGTGGCGCTAAACCAACTTTATCTATTTTGACTATTACTTCTAACGTAGTTTACGGTAAGAAAACTGGTGCTACTCCTGATGGACGTTTAGCTGGCGCTCCTTTTGCTCCTGGTGCTAACCCAATGCATGGACGTGATACTCATGGTGCAATTGCTTCTTTAAATTCAGTAGCTAAATTGGATTATGAAAATGCTAGAGATGGTATTTCTAATACTTTTAGTATCACCCCAGCTACCCTAGGAGCTGATTTAGATGAGCAAGTAAAGAATTTAATTTCACTGTTAGCTGGTTATTTTGGTAAAGGTGCTCATCATTTAAACGTTAATGTTTTTAATCGAGAAACCTTACAAGACGCCATGGAACATCCTGAAAAATATCCACAATTAACTATTCGTGTCTCTGGTTACGCTGTGCACTTTATCAAGTTGTCGAGACAACAACAACAAGAAGTAATAGCTAGAACCTTCTTTGAATCAATCTAAGATAATTTAACCCCGCTACTCTAAAGCGGGGTTTTGTTATATACTAAATAAATGAAATACGATATTGCCATTATTGGCGCTGGACCAGCTGGACTTATGGCCGCCATTGCCGCGGGTGAGTTAGGGGCTAAAGTCAGCTTAATCGAAAAAAATAAAAGACCGGGACTTAAACTACTAACTACGGGTGGTGGTCGTTGTAATATTACTAACGATATTTCTGACCCTAAAGAAATGGCAGCCAAGTTTGGTGACAATGGTAAATTTTTAATTTCAGCTTTAAGTAAATTTGGCGCTCCAGAAGTAATTGATTTTTTTAATAATCAAGGCGTGGGTACCAAATTAGAAAAAGCTAATCAAATATTTCCAATTAGCGATAGAGCGAGCGAAGTTTTAAATGCTTTAATAGATAAGGTAAAAAGTACAGGAGGCAAAATAATAACTGAAGTAACAGTTAATCATCTAATTAGTTCCGAAGGTTTAATTACTGGTATCGCCCTAAATAACGGAGAAACAATTGAGGCTGATAATTATATAGTAGCGACTGGCGGCAGATCATATCCTAACACTGGCTCAACTGGCGATGCTTATTTATGGTTGAAGCAATTAGGTCATACTATTATCACCCCACAACCATCTTTAGCTCCTATTATTGTGAAGGATAAATTAGTTAAAAAGATAGAAGGCCTAAGTTTAAGTGATATAAATTTAGAGTTATTTGATGATGGTAAAAAAATAGCCACTACTACTGGCGATATTATTTTTACTAGTACTGGCGTGAGTGGTCCGGCCGCTATAGATTTAAGTAGATTTATTGTTGGTACTGAAAAACTTACTTTAAAAATAGATTTCTTGCCAAGTTATTCTAAAGAAGATTTAGATGAACATTTACGTTATACTTTTTCTAGACAGGGCACTAAATTATTTAAAAATGTTTTAGCTGATTTAGTTCCACCTAAATTGCAATTTAGCCTGGGAGAGATTTTAAATATTGATCATAATAAAACAGCTAGCGTGATAACTAGGGAAGAGCGCTTACTATTAGTTAACTTTTTGAAATACTTAACTTTAAAAGTACAATCGATTGGCGGCTTTGATAAAGCTATGATAACTCGTGGCGGGATTGCACTAAATGAGGTTAATCCTAAGAATATGCAGTCTAAAATAATTCCTAATTTATTCTTAGCTGGTGAAGTTTTAGATTTAGATGGACCTAGCGGTGGTTATAATCTACAAATCTGTTGGAGCACTGGCCATGTGGCTGGTGAAGGGGCAGCTTCTTAAGATAAAAAAACTCGGCTAATGGTCGAGTTTTTAAATTGACAAAAACTCATGCTTAATGGTATATTTTTTGGTCGATCATTTACAATCTAAAAATTATATATCATGGAAAAGGAAAACGTTGTCCCAAAAATGCCGGCCAACATCAAAATTGTCGTGGCTGGCAAAAAGCATTATAAATATGCTGAAGAAATTTGTGATTTGATAGAGGCTTCAGCTAAGGATCGTGGCACTGGTATTGCCAAGCGCCAGCCGGCTTATATCATTTCCAAAATGTCAGAGGGAAAAGTAGTAATAGCTCTTGAGAATAACAGTAAGTTAATTGGGTCTTGTTATATCGAATCTTGGGAGGATAAAAGTTTCGTGGTTAATTCCGGCTTAATAGTGCATCCTGATTATCGGAAGTTTGGGCTAGCCAGAAAGATTAAAAGAAAAATTTTTAATCTGTCACGTAAAATGTTTCCGGGTGCAAAAATATTCGGTATTACTACGAGTATCCCCGTTATGAAAATTAATTTGGATTTAGGTTACAAGGCCGTTCCTTTTAATCAGTTGACCAAAGATGATAAGTTCTGGAAAGGGTGCGTTAGCTGTGTAAATTATAAGTATTTGCAGAAAGCCAAGCGCGAGTATTGCCTGTGTAAAGGTATGCTGTATGAACAATAAAAAAATATAAAAAGCCTCAGCGTAAAGTTGAGGCTTTTTGATATATATCGGAGTTTTTATTTTTCAATTATGGCTACAAGTTTGGCAAAGATTGTTTCAATTGGTTCTTCGCCGTCTAGTTCATGAAATTTTCCTTTAGCTTGATAATGAGCAGACAAGGGAATAGATTCTTTTAAGAAAACATTCATACGATTTTCAACCACACTCTTATCTTTATCGTCACCACGATTTTCTACGGCGATTCTATCGTTAATGCGACGTTCAACTTCTTCACTACTTACTTTAAGTAAACACATAGCATTAACTTCTAAACCAACCTCTTCTAACATTTGATCTAGTAAAATAGCTTGATCAATAATGCGAGGGAAGCCGTCAAACACAATCCCAGTTTCTACTGCTTGATTTTTAACATCACGTAGAACTTCTAAAATCAGTTCATCGGAAACAAGTAATCCAGAATCAACTGTGCTTTTAATTTTTTGACCAAGCTCAGAGCCAGAAGCGATTTGCTCACGAAGTTTTTCGCCCATAGCAAAGTGGTATAAACCGTATTTTTCAGCGATTAGACGAGCTTGAGTGGTTTTGCCAGCGGCTGGTAAACCGTACATGATAATAATTTTACCCATAGTTATTTGATAATTATTAGAAAAATATATCATAGCAATTGATATTAAGCTTGGCAATCCCTGGTTTTAGAAAATAAAAAAGCCCCAGTTTCACGTTAAGTGAACCGAGGCTTTTTAGGCTGTTTTTAAAATGATTGTCCTCTTTTTTGGATTTTTTGTTGAATTCTGATTTTAGCTTTTTCTAAGGCTTTAACTCCAGCCTCACAAACTTTGTATTCATAGTTAGTTTTTTCCATGACATCAAAGATGTTACTTTCAATAGTAAGTTTAGCTATACCATCCTGACAGACATCTGTGTCATGGTTAACTTTAACCATGATATCTAAAGTTTCTGATTCAGTCAGAAACCTCAAACTAGCGATACAAACACCTTTGTCATAATTAGCTTTCTCCAGAACTTTTAAAACATCTTTTTTAGACTTCAAGAAAGTAATGGTTTTCATGCAGACAAAAGGATTGTAGTCGGTTCTCTCCATTAATCCTAAGATTACCGACGGATCCATTGCCGACACTTTAAGGAGTTTCAAGCAATCTAAGCAGACGTGATAATTGTATTCAGCTTTTTTCATGATATTTATGATTTCGCCGTCTGATTTTTCTTCCAGTTTTAATAATGGTAGGCCAATTTCACAAATTCTAGTATAGTAGTCATCATTTTTCATAACTTCCAGAATATTGTCTTCTTCTTTTAGAAAAATAATTCCGGCAATTGAGGCCTCTGAAGAATACTTAGTTCTTTTAATGACTTCCATAATTTGATCATCTGTTTTACCTTCGAATTTAAGATTAGGCACACCAGCACTGCAAACATAATTAGCTGTTTCCGGTCTTTCCGTAACGCTTAAGATATTTTCTTCAATCTTAAGGTGTTTAATACAGTCAAAAATTACATCTTCTTTAAAATCAGTAATTTCCATCAGGGCCATTAGTTCTTCGTCGGTTTTTGTTTCCGGGTGGAGGGCTATTAAACAGGCATTACGAATATAATATTCGTAGTTAGTTTTTTTCAGTAGATTTAAAATCTGATATTCTTTTTTGATTTCTAACTGAAAATAGGGAATACATAAATTTCTAATGACGTTTTGATTATCGTCATTTTTAACTCTATCGATGATAGACAGAATTTGGTTTTCTGTTTTTTCTTCAATTTTTAAGGTTTTGAGCCCAGCTGCACAAACAGCTTCGTCATAGAAAGATCTTTTCATAACATGAAAGATATTTCCTTCAGATTTAAGCAGAGCGATACCGAGGACGCAACTCTCCTTGTTATAATTAGATTTTCTCATGATAGTCATGATTTGGTCTTCGGTTTTGGTACTCATATCAAATAACCGAAAAATGTCAGAAGCTACTTTTCCATTCATTGTGAGAAGTTTTAGGGTTTATATTATTTTTAAAGTTCCATTTTGATACCATAGTCTTACAATATAATTTAGTTTAAGTCAAGGAATTTAGGGGTTGACTTCTTTTATTTTTTGTGCTAAAGTTCAACTATTATTAGACTTCGAATCTTGTCATTTAAGTGGCCTGCCTCGGGTCACTTATTATTTTATTATGACAGACAACAAACCAAGTGTTGCCTCAGGTTTTGACGACCTAGGCATCAAAGACACAATTTTAGAGCAAATTAAGAAAATGGGCTTTTTAGAGCCAACTCCTATCCAAGCTAAAACTATTCCCGTCGGACTAACAGGTCAGGACGTGATTGGTGTTGCTCAAACTGGTACAGGTAAAACCTTCGCTTTTGGCATCCCGTTGATGCAACGTATCGGCGTTATGGGCGGACGTGGTTTAGTATTACTTCCAACTCGTGAATTAGCCTTACAAGTAGAAGATAGTTTTAAAAAATTAGGTACTAGTCTAGGTCTTAAGACCGCCTCGTTTATTGGCGGCGAAGCCATGGAAAGACAATTATTTGCGCTTCGTAAAAATCCTCACGTTATTATTGCTACCCCTGGTCGTTTAACTGATTATATTAAACGTAAATTTTTAAATTTAAACGATATCAATGTTTTAGTTTTAGATGAAGCTGATATGATGTTAGACATGGGCTTTGCTCCTCAAGTTGAGGAAATTTTATCTTATATCAAGCACGATCACCAAACCATGTTGTTTTCAGCTACTATGCCTACCGCTATTGTGAAATTAGCTGCTAAGCATATGAAATTACCAGTTAGTATTGAAGCTGCACCTCCTGGAACAACTGCTGAAAAAGTTGATCAAGAAATCTACATCATGCATAAGGATGATAGAGTTAAGCACCTACTTAAAATTTTAGAAGATTATAAAGGACAAGTTTTAATTTTTGTTCGTACTAAATATGGTGTTAAAGGTTTAGTAGAACATTTAAATGGCTTAGGTCATAAGGCTGAAGAAATTCATTCTAACTTATCATTAAGCCAGCGTCGCAGATCATTATCTAATTTTAAAACTGGTCATTCCAGAATTTTAGTAGCAACTGATATTGCCGCTCGTGGGCTTGATGTTTCCGGTATTGAGTTAGTAGTTAATTATCACCTACCTGATAAATTATCTGATTATGTTCACCGTATTGGTAGAACAGCTAGAGCTGGAAAAACTGGTAAAGCTATTTCTTTTGCCACACCAGATCAGGCTCGTGATATTCGTGATATCGAAGCTTTAATTAGTCAGACTATTCCTTTAAATAAATTTGTAGAATTAGAACAACGCGGTCCAAGAACTATTAACTCACAGCGTTCTAATCGTGGCAGTCGTGCTCCTCGCCGTGATTTTAGAGGTGGTAACGATCGTTTTAGTCGTCCTAAAACAAATACTGAAGTAGCACCTCGTCGTGATAAACCAGGTGTAGTAATTGATAAGAATTTTGATGCTAGAGAAAGTTTCAGTGCTAGACCAGCTAAACCT
>JBAQCS010000034.1:0-9820 GCA_049294415.1 Patescibacteria group bacterium | reverse complement strand
TATCTGTCCAATATGGTCTTTTTCTATCTAAATTATTTAGAAAATAATAAAACATTCTTTGTTTAAAAACTTTAACGCCTGGATAATCTTTATATTCTATAATTTTACTAGGATCAGGAATTTCATCTAAATCTGAAACTAAAATAACGTCATCTAATTTACAATTAACTAGCCCTCTAGCAATACAATTTCTTTGATGCCAATCATATGTCCAAGCTGTTTCAAAAACTGGATAATCATCAACAATAATATGAATAATTTTATCCTCAAATTTTTTAAATCTTTCTTTATTTTCATTAAAATACAAAGGTTTATCAATATTAGAAAATGTTTTTGTGGCTTCAACCAAGACAAACTTATCAACAACCCCATCTAAAATATTTAAACGAATTTCCAATAAATCTAATTCATTAAAAAACGTAAAACAATCATAAATCATAAATTTATTTATTACTTTTTATATAGGCAAATAATTTCATTTTTCTTTGAATTATTTTGTAATTAGGATTAGCTTCAAGAATAATTTTTTCTAAAACAAATGGATCGTCTGGTAAATGATATGTACATATAGATAGCGTTGGGGCAAATTTTTTTAATACTTCTTTAGCCCCTCTAAGTAGTTCTCTTTCTGCTCCCTCTATATCAGCTTTAATAAAATCTATTTTTTGTATGTTATTTTCTTTAGCCCAATTATCTAAAGTAATTAAATTTATTTTTATACTACCATGAGAATCAATTCTGTTAGCTGAGCCCAAGCTTTGGTCACTAAAATTAGCAAATCCATTTTTGTCACTTAGTCCATAAGGGGCTATTTTTATAAAATCATCAGCATCATTGTATGAGATAGTCTTTTTTAATAACTCAATTGTTGATGGTGTTGGTTCAAAAGCATAAACTAATGCACCTTTTTTTGCACAATAAGCAGAAAAATCACCAACCCAAGCTCCAGCGTCTATAACCACATCACCTTTATGAATAGTTATATCTTCTCCATCTTTACCAATATAGCAAAAGGGGCCTTCGGTTGTTTTCTTTTCTACTAAATCTACTATTTTGTAATCATAATCATCATTTTTTTCTGTATAAATAGACAAAACATCCTCATAAATAAACCTTAGAGTGGTCACATCTTCTACTTTTGGTAAAAATATACCATTAAAATTATATGAGTCACCTCGCAAAAACTTGGCATTGAACTCTGCATTTAACTTCTGATTGTTTATATTCATTATTTCCAAGTACTTTTTATAGAGGATGTTTTTCTCGGAATGAAATTTAATTCTTTTTTCTCTATCAAAAAAATAAAAAATGAAAAAAAGCCAAGTGAAAAGAAAAGAAACTACCCTTAAAATATAAATTGTCAGAGTATAATCTTTATGTTGTTTTAAAAATGTTTTTTTAAAACGATTAACCAATATTTTTAGCATCATATTTAAATTTATTAAAAATAAAAACAAACAAAGGTGGTATAGAATAAGATATCAGAGTTGAATAAGCTGCTCCAGTTAAACCCATTTTGTTAATTAAAATGAAATTTAAAAATATATTCATTACCATGGAAACAAAATAAAAATAAAATATATTCTTTAGTTTATTTTCAGATAAAAAATAATGGTACATGCCCCAGCCTAAAAACAAACCTATATTTGACCAAGCATATATTACGGCAA
Organism: Patescibacteria group bacterium; assembly: GCA_049294415.1. Lineage (GTDB taxonomy): Bacteria > Patescibacteriota > Patescibacteriia > Patescibacteriales > UBA12465 > JAEZRQ01. Next base: position 8,150 of record JBAQCS010000034.1, on the reverse strand, counting down.
TATTAATAGATTCTAAATAATCTATACCGAAAATTATTTTAATAACCAGAGGAGAAATAATGGCAGTAAAAATAGATATAAATATACCTATTAAAAATAACATAATAAAAAATCCTTTTAACCTTTTTCTATAAACTAATTCATTTATTTTTTTCGAATTAATAATAGCCGGAAAAAGAGAACTGCATATTATAACCGGAATAAAATACCAAACTTCTACAAATTTCACAGCAACTGCATATAAACCAACTTCTCTTTCGCCCAACATTGCCCCTATCATAACCTGATCAGCTCTTAAAAAAATATAATTTGCAGCCATCGCTAAAATTAAAAATAATGAACCAGATAATATTTTTTTAGCCAATTTGTAATCATATTTCCAGGAAAAAATATTAAATCCTGTCTTAGTATAATAATAAACAAGAAAAATACAATTAAACAAAAAATCAAAAAAGAAAATCCAAGTTAACCAGATAACCCCACCTCCTAATAAAATTAATAATATTTTCAGAACAGACGAAATAACTAAAGTATAAATTTTTATTTTAGAGTTTATTTTGGCTTTAACTTGAGATTGAAAAAAAACATTAATTATATTAATTGGACTAATTATAAATATCAAGGAATATATAATTATTAACTGGCGTACCAACGCCCTGTCTTCAAAAACAAAAGATGATATAAAAACTATTAAAAAAGCTAATAACCCACCAACTAATTCGATTATAAAACCAGTTCCTAACAGCTTATCCTTATTATCAGATTTATCAACTAACTCTCTAGAAAGTATGCCATCAACACCTAAGCTTGCTATAAAACTAAATAGCCCGGTAAATGCTATAGCATAACTAAAAATACCGTACTTGGTTGGCCCCAAATATCTAGCCAACCAAGCTCCAATAAAAAAAGACACTAACAAAGAGAACATTTGTCCAAAAAACATCCATCCAGTATTAGCAAAATAACGCTTAAAACCATCATGGTTTAAAATCCAACGCCATTTTTCTGGAACAAATCTTTCTATTTTTGAAAATATCTTATCTAACATCTGACACTACTGTTAAAAAATAATTAATAGTTTCTTTTAACCCATCTTTCAACTGAACTGATGGACTCCACTGTAAATATTTATTAGCTAAGGTAATATTTGGACAACGTTTAGTTGGATCATCTACTGGTAAAGCCTCAAAAATAATCTTTGATTTAGAACCAGTTAAATTAATTATCTCATTAGCAATTTCTACCATATTTTTCTCATCAGGATTGCCAATATTTACAGGTCCTGTAAATTCATCTTGATTCATTAAAGCATAAAGGCCTTTAACTGTATCGGAAACAAAACAAAACGATCTAGTCTGAGTGCCGTCACCGTAAATAGTAATATCCTTGCCTTCTAAGGCTTGAATGATAAAATTAGACACTACGCGGCCATCATTTTTATCCATGTTTGGACCATAAGTATTGAATAAACGAGCTACTCTAATTTCTGTTCCAAATTGACGGTTATATTCAAAAAATAAAGTTTCAGCTACACGCTTCCCTTCATCATAACAAGCACGAGGACCAATCGGATTAACGTTACCACGATATTCTTCCACTTGAGGATGACAAACTGGATCACCGTAAACTTCTGAAGTTGAAGTTTGTAAAATACGAATATTTTGTTCTTTAGCTAGTTCTAATAAATTAATAACGCCAATAGTGTTAACTTTAATAGTTCCAATAGGATCTTTCTGATAATGAATAGGGGAAGCTGGACAAGCTAGATTATATATTTGATCAAACTTCATATCTAAATTTAATGAATCAATAATACTGGCCTCAATAAATTTAAAATTTTTGTTTAATGATAACTTTTTAACATTGTCAGGGTTACTAGTTTGTAAATTATCAATTACAACCACTTCATCGCCAAGACTCAATAAAAAATTACAAAGATGAAAACCAATAAATCCTGCTCCACCTGCTACTAAAATTCTTTTCATATAAAAAATAATTATTACCACTTATCAATTTTATCAACCACCTTCTTTTTTAAATCTAAATAAGCCTCCACGGCTTTTTCTTCTACTTTAGGTGAGACTAACTTTAAAATTTCTAAACCTAAAATACGATACTGCTTCCCTACTTTATTAGCCTTAAGCAAGCCACTTTTAAGTAGGCGCTTCATCGTACTATTGCTAATCTTGAGTATTTTTTCAGTCTCACTAGTTGTATAAACAGCGTTTGGTTTTATTTCTTCGGTCATATAAAACTATTATACTCTTGAGGGTGTAAAAAGGTCAATAGGTATCATTGGGTGTCAAATTAACGCTTATACACCCTTAAATAACCATCAACCATCTGCTGTAAAGTAAAAGGTTGATTAATAGTGGCCACGGGTTTAGCGTTCTTCACTAATCTTAGGAAATCAGCCTGATCATTCAACTTAAAGCAATTACTAACTCCCACAATTTCTTCACTACCCCCTACTCTACTAGCTATAACTGGAATTCCAGCGCTGATAGCTTCTATTAAACTCAGTGATAATCCTTCAAAAATTGAAGGTAAGACAAATAAATCAAAAGCTTTTAAATAACGACTAGCCTCGGGAATTTCACCTCTTAAGATCACATCTCTACCTAATTGATATAAAGTAATTAAATCTTCATATTTAGCTCTTTCCGGGCCATCGCCGATTAAAACTAACCTAGCATTGGGTTTAATAGCCTGTAGTGCTTTATGAGAGTTGATTAAAAATTCATAATTCTTAGGATAAGCTAAGCGACCTATCGAACCATAGATATAATCATCCTCATTAAGTTTCAATTCTCTTCTAGCCTCTTCTCTACTTAACCAATAATCATTTTTCTGGGTAATGCCATTGTAAATTAAATGGCTTTTAGCTTTCAAACCGTCAAGTAATCCAGAAGATTTAGCATAATCAAAATTTAATTGACTAACAAAAACTATGTCGTGTAATTTTTTAAAGGCTGTTCTAAAAAATAAACGATAAGCATATTTAAGAGGAGTTAAGGCTTGATGCTTATTATCAAGTAATGACAAGCCATGAACGGTAAATACTAAACGAGGCTGAGGTTTTAGAGTGCTAAGTCCCCATGCGCCTAATAATGCATTAGTGCTATTTAAATGGACTACATCAAAGCCTTCGCTTATAACATATTGCTTAAGTTCAGAAATAAAATTTAAACTCTGTAGTGGATTATAGCTTCTAGCCAAATTGAATAAGCGTTTAAAATTAATTCCGAACTTATTTAATTCTTTAGGTAAATAATCACCAGGGCCGCCAGCTACCGTCACATCTTCCCCAGCATCTTTTAATCCACGAGCTAGATTAAGAGCAAAAACCTGTGCCCCGCCGAGTTCTGATTTAGTTATTACAATAAGTATTTTCATATGTATAAGTTTATCATTTTTTGTAATAAAAAAGCCAGGATTTTTCCCGGCTTTCTTCTTATTATATATCTTTATTTAGCAAATCTAATTAAACGCTCAAAGCTACTATTATCAGCCTCATGAAGAGCTGTTAGATACTCATCTCGAATATCCTGATCTGATTTAATACTTTTGCCACCCCAGGGAAAAGGCGACTTATTAAAAATATACTCCATCATAATATCGGCCATTAAACGGGAATGTCTGCCATTACCATTAGGAAAAGGATGTATCCAAACTAAACGGTGGCTAAATCTTATGGCTATTTCTTCCTCAGAAAAAGTTTGATTCTCAAACCAATAAGAACAGTCGTCTAATAATTTCCTTATTTCAGTTGTAATAAGTGACCAATCAATACCTATATTTTTATTGCTTTTGCGAAAAGTTCCAGCCCAACCCCAAACAAAACCAAACATTCGAAAATGAAGATCCTTTATAAACTTTTCACTCAAAAAAATATCAGCCGTAATCTTTTTACCAAGTAACCATTTAATAGCCTCTTCAATATTTTTCTGCTCAAATTCATCTAACTCTTGATGGGTAGAAATGGATGTTATTTTAAGCCCATCCTTTTCATCCTCGGTTAGAATTGATTGTCCGTCAATATAATCTAAGTTTAATCCCATAAATATTTTGGTCTTTTACTAGCAATCTCAGCTGCTTGCTCATTAATAGCTCTGTTTATTCTGGCTTTAGAATTAGCTTGTTTTTCTAAGGACATGTTTTTATGCGTTCTTAAGACTATTTGTTTAGCTTTATTTTTAGCAGCTTCATCAACCAGCTGTTCTAGGTTTTTAGCTGGAGCAGAAAAACCATAAGTAAGTCTTAAACCAAAAGCCTTGGCTGCTTCATCTAGACTTTTTAAACTAATACCAGCCTCCCTTTCTCTTTTTTCCATCTCAGCCACACCTTGAGCACTAATCCCTAATCTTTTACCTAACTGTTCCATGGACATGCCCAAAGATGTCCTAATGTCACAAATCCAACCGCTAGTTGATTTAGTAGGTGCTAATTTATTGTAATTTTTTATTTTTCTATCTAATTGCTTAAGTATCAAAGCTTGTTCAATTTTTTTCATAAAGTTATATGTTTAAAAACTTTATATATATTTAAAGTTATATGTTTAAAAATATTAAATTAAATCACTATTTTTTATGTAATTTAAGTTAATTTAACTATAACACTCTAAATAAAAATTGTCAACAATATTTTATTTTAAAAATAAATACCCAAGCCACTCAATTCACTATAGCAAAAACCACCTGAATTTTTGATAAAGATGAATTTTAAACAATAAAAAAGCCAGAATCTAAATCCTGGCTCAATCTCTTAGTTCAATCTCTTAATTAGTTGAAAACAGCAAAATCATATGCTTGCTGAAGAATCTGTCCACGATAGCCCTTCAGCCTGACTATCGCATCATGAATTTTTTGCTGATCCTGCCCAGTCATTACCCGAGCTACGAATTTAAAGCGAAAAGTTTCGACTTCCTTCCTTGATAGGAGGTGTACAGCTTCAATCGGAAAATCGTCTACCTGATGGTCGCAAAAATGGAGGAAATCTTGAACAGCAATCCATTTTAAAGCACAAATTGCCAGTCCTATTACCCCGCAACCTAATACACAACACACTACAATCACAAAAGTTTCCATGATATGAGGTTTTAGTTGTTAATATCCTATGGCCAGATTACCACGTGAGCTTAGTTTAGTCAATAGTTACTACTTGACCTAATATCATATTTATGATAATATAATACGAATTTGTATTATTAAAAATTAAATAAAAACAACTAAAAATTGGAGGACTTTACTATGTATTTTGGAATTGCTTTTTTGTTAGCTTTTTGTTCAGTCTTTATGATGAACTTAATTGGTGCCTTAATTGACACTGATCTGGACTCTTCAGAAAAAAAAGCTGTTATTTTGACATCTTTTTTTGTAAGCATTGCATATGCTTTATTTCTGAACGTTGTCTTCTTTCTGAGTGCTACCGGTTTCTATGGTCCAACCATATATATCGGATCTATAGTCTTTGGAGGTATTATTTCTATTGTGCTTGTTTCTATTGTTAACGAAGATCTTAGCTTAGCTGCTCTGCCAGGTTTTGTGGTAGCTGTAATTTATTTACTGTACATGTTGATTGCTGTCTTAATCTTTCAGCAAAGTGACATGATGAATAGTGATGCTAAAGCTAAATTAATCGGTGAGGTAGAAATTATTAATGAACTTGATCAATTAATAGAACCAACTGACCAGGGTCAAATCTGTCAGGTCTCTGAAAACATGTCTCATGTCAAAGCTATGAATGGACTTAGCATGTTTAAAGTGGAGGGTAATATTATTGCTGGCTCACGTTATGAAATAAGAGGAGAAACAAAACAATTTGTTGACGGCCAATTTTGGTGGGTTAGTGAATTAGGGTTTCAAAGCTATTTCAAATGGAGTCAAGACAAACAAGTGCCTGGTTATTTAAGGGTTTCAGCTCTACATCCACTAGAGGAAGCTCAGGCAGTACAGGTGAACAAAAAGGGTGAAAAAATACATATTAAGTATTCCCTGTCGGCTTGTTTCGATTATGAAGCCGAACGTCATCTTCGTCGAAATGGTTATATGGATAAAATTTTAGAAGATTGGACCTTCGAGGTTGATGACAACTGGGACCCCTATTACACTGTCTCTGTAGTTGAAAGAACAACTGGTTATTCTGGCAAAATTTTTACCAAGGTAGTTGTCTTAAATATGCAAACTGGAGAAATCCAAGCTTATGATAAAGACAAATTACCAGAATGGATTGATCGCGGTGCCCCACTGGATATTATTGATTATCAAGTTTCTAAATGGGGTGAATATGCCAATTCTGGTTGGTGGTACAATGTATGGCACGATGACAAGTCTCAACAAGCTACTCCTGGTTGGTATTTAACTTCCTCTAAAGACGGAAAAAGCCAATGGTTTTCAGGTTTTACCAGCAGCAACAATGAGGATAAAGCTCTAACTGGTATTGTTTTAGCTGATTCACGCACTGGTAAAACTAAATTTGTTAAAGTTAAAGGTGTAACCGAAGACATAGCTAGCAGTACAGCTAAATCTTTATGGAGTGATTTCAAGTATGAACCAGAGGAATTGGTCGTTTATAATTTAGGCGGTACCATGACCTATGTTATTCCTATGACCTTTGAAAATCAATTTAAAGGTATCAGCTTAGTAGCACTTAGTAATTATGATATTAATGCTAAAGGAAAAACACTGGAAGAAGCTGTTAGTAATTACCGGACAGCCATCGCTAAATCTAAAAATACTGGTTCTGCCCCCGCTGGTGCTGAGTCTACTGAAAAAACTATGGAAACAACTATTACTGTAGTCGGACAACCAATCATGCAAGGCGAACAACAACTTTTTCTGTTCATGGTTAAAGATTTGAATAAAATTTTTCAAGCCTCTTACAGCTTTGATAGTCCGGAAGTTCCATTTATGAAAGTTGGCAGTCAAATAAAAATTTCTTTTCAGGAAACTGGAGAAAAAATTATTACCTGCAATCGCTTCGATATTTTAGATATAGTGCTTGATGATACTAGTATCAATCAAAAACTATTTATCAAAAATAGAGAAATTACGGAAAAAGAAGTTAGTCGCGTCGATCAAGAAATGCGCAAAGAAGATTTGCTAAAAAGCGACCGATTAAAAAAAGTTGACCCTAAAAAACTAGAAGAGTTTATTAACTCCCAAAGTAAGTAAATAACGCAAAGTTATGATACGAAGGCCCATTCTCACGAGTGGGTCTTTTTTTATAATATTGACTAAATTTATGTTTTGTGATAATTTAAGGGGAAAAATTCGAACCTTAAAAACACTTAATAATGAAAAAACTTATTCTGTTAATTGCAGCGCTAGCTTGCCTGTTGGCAGCTACCGCCCAAGAAGTAAAGCTATCTTCCCTGTCGCTTTCCAGCGGCAACGGACCTCTGTCGGCCGGCTTATTATTCGAAGCTAATTTTGAAAGAGGTGATGATATGTTTAATTTGACCTTAGGCGAAAGGGATATGTATGCCTTTTACTTAAAATCGACCCTGAAGAAAAAACTCTTAATCGGGCCATGTGTTGAATACTATCATAACGTTCCGCTGTTAAGTGGTATCGCTATTGCCTCTCCGATTAAGTATGTTTCTACTTTTAGCTGGCTAGGTTATTCAGCCGGAGCACCCGATCAAAAAGTTGAACTCGCTAACTGGCGTTTTCTCTTTTTCTATCAATCACTAGACTTCAATTACAAAAGATTTGGAGCTAGCGGTGCCATTATGTATTTTGATGGCTGGATCCCGATGGTTGATTTTAAATACAAACAACCAATCATGGATAAGATTAATTTCTTTACCAGTGCTGGTTATAATTTTGCAGGTGATGGCTCAGCGCTGCTGAGAATTGGCATAACTTACACTAAGTAAGGAGAATAAAAAAAAGGCTATCCGTAATGTGATAGCCTTTTTTATTTAGATTCTAATTTCTTGCCTGACAACTCTCGCGATAAGCTTTTACCACCTCAAACTGTTCTTTATTAGCACTATTCAAAGCTTTTTCTACTATTTTCTTCTTTTCAGCTGACGAAAGGCTATCAAAAATACCAGTTTTGTTCTTAGCGAATATTCTAAATAGTTTCATAAAATAAATTATAAAAATAAATCTTCTAAATAATTACTTGCTTTTACTATTTTAATT
>JBAQCS010000033.1:0-17022 GCA_049294415.1 Patescibacteria group bacterium | reverse complement strand
CATCATGGTTGTCCGCAGAATTTAGTGCGTTCAATTTTTTATGACGCCAGGTCGCCTGAGGAAATGTTTGACACGATTGTTGTTCGTAAGAATTTGTCGCTAGATTTTATCTTGGATAAAACACATGCCTTATTTATCGATAACTTCGATGATATCATTGCTTCGTCGTCTTATTTGATTATTCCCAGGAGCGATTGTTCTATCACTACTGCTCAGGAGATTTTGGAAAAGACCAGAAAATTTGATGGTGAAATTTTTTCTTACGCTGTCATGGCTTTAATTGAAAAGAATAACTTTTCTTTTAAAAAAGCTCTTAAGTTAATGAGGGAAATTCGTTGCACTAGAGAAGCTATTCCTTCTTTTGAAAAGAGGAAAGACTTCACTTTGGAAAAACGAATCGAGCTTATTAAACTTATGAATCAGATGATTCCAGAAATTTACGAAAGCGGTTATGAGCCACATTATGATCATTATGATCATGAAAAAATGCTTAAAAGTGATGATTGGAAAACGCGGCCTCTTACTGAGGTCTTGCATCTTTATCACAGAATATCTCATTTCTCTTGTGTTCTGGAAATTATTTCTCAAAGAACTGATTGGAAGAAGTTGTCTCTTAAGCAGGCCATTAAGCTGGCAGTCGAGACAGGTAACACCACTTCAGTTTTACAGTTAATTATTGCGACTAAAAAATGTCCTTTAGCTAAAGCTTTGGAGTTAGCTAAATTGCCTGAGAGCGAATTGTATGATGCTCATCTGCTACGAACTATTATAGTTGAAGGTATTTCTTCACACGAAGAAACATTGAAACTTGTGGAAAAGAGTGATGATCCACAGCACGTTGTGGCAATTATAGCTGATCACAAACAGGCTTCTTTAGCTGATATGGTACATTTACATCGTAATGGTTTTAGTAGTTTGGGAAATTTAAGTTCAGCGATTAGTAAACATGAAGATTGGAAAACAATTCCGCTGGCTACGGCCTTTGACTACCTGAAGGATGTTTATCATGAATCATTGCGAGTTATTGTGGCTCGTGAAGATTGGCAAGCTTTACCTTTTGCTGAGGCTGAAAAATTCTTGCAAACGATAAAATGGGACAGTTATGCTTATAACGTGGTTCCTTCGCTGACCATGAAATCAGATTGTCCTTTAACCAGAGCTTACGAGTTGATTAATATGCTTGATTCATCTCATGATATTCGAAAAGCTGTTTATCCCGTGGTATCAAGACTTGATAATCCTTTGGATGATGCTTTAGAATTAGCTAAAAGAATTTACAATGGCTCATTTGAAGGTATTGCTGTTAGATCTGATTGGAAATTATTGCCTTTAACTAAAGTGGTTGAGTATATTGAGAAATATAGCAACTATAAATTAGTTGAATCATTAGCTGACCGTGAAGATTGGCAAGCCCTACCATTCGAAGAGGCAATTCAACTTCTTAATGGTAAAGACGATTATTGCCATGTTGTTTATTTGGGGTCAGCCCTACATCAAAGCAATAAACCGCTTGATAAGGTTTTAGCTTTTTTGGAGGAGCACAAGTACACGCATTTTCTTTCCCGCCAAGTTATTAACAGAGGCGACTGTTCTCTTGATTTAGCTTCGGAAATTTTTAGAAAAACGGAGCTAAACTATAACATGTGTTCGTCTATTACCGAGCGAGAAGATTGGCCCCAATTATCTCTAAAGGACGCTTTGAATTTTGCCAAAAAGACCGGGCCAGGTTTTTATTCGACCATAACGGACAAGAGAGATGATTGGAAAAATCTTTCTTTTGCTAAAAGTTTGAAGTTTACTGAACAGCATGACTACAACACTTTCCTTAATAGTTCTGTTGTCGGAAAATTCAACTAAAAATTGAGTTTGATATGTTAAGCCCTGAAATTAAAAAAGTTTCAGGGCTTTTTTGTTTGTGATATAATTTATATTATTAACCCTAATTTAAAACAATATGAACGAAGAAAAAGTTTGTTGTCCTAAATTCGATCCCACTCCTTGGGAGAATAAGGAAATTATTTGGACAGATAAAATGTTCGTTAAGGGTAAGACCGTTAGTTTTTTGTATATGCCTTTAAACATGGTGGCTATGATGAAAAAAACTTGGAATAAAGTGGAGGCTGCCGGTGGCGCTCCAGAGGCTAAAGATTGGATTATGTTATCTAAGGATATCTCTCCTTGGAAATGTGAACATTTTTTAGCCACCAGTAAGGAAATTGCTGGTTTAGATAATGTAAAAATTTCTGGTACATTTTTTTCTAAAGTTTTCGAAGGACCTTATAAAGAGGCAAAAAACTGGTATCAAGAAATGCAGGCTTTAGCTAAAGAGAAGGGGGTGGAAGCTAAAGATAATATTTACTTCTATTACACAACCTGCCCTAAGTGTGCTAAAAAATGGGGTAAAAATTATGTAGTAGGATTGCTCAAGATAAAATAATGTAATATTGACAAAAAGGCGTACTAATAGTATGCTTTTTTGTTAGTTAAAAATAGTTAAGAACCTTAAAAATTAATAAAGAATGAAAAAATCAGTAATTGTAGAATTAGGTATCAAAGACATCTTTGATATTTTGGCCCTAGAAGGTAATATAGAGGCTGTTTTTTCTAGCTATGCTGATTGGCGTCATTGGTTTTCTACTGGTACTAAAACCTGGGGAATTAAAGATGGAAAAAAGTTAATAGCTATTGGGAGTATTTCTTTTTATGATAATCAGGGTGATCTTTGTGATTTAAAATATGCTAGTGTAGCGATGTTAACTAATGGAGAAGTTCACCCAATCTATCGTGGATTAGGTTATCAACTTCAGCTCATAGATTATCGAATTAAGTTTAATCTTAATCGAAATATCTACAATATCCAGTCTTTAGTTAAAGAAGGCAATGAACCCTCGATTAAGAATTTACAGCGTTCCGGTTTTGTGTACAGCGGTGTACATTGTGGAGATGAAGGAATATCTGATAAGTATGTTTACCATCTTCCTTGGTGGGTTTTATTAAGAAAGATACTTAGTCTGTATGGGACTCGAACGTAAAGTTTGAGTCCCTTTTTTTATTTCATTTTTAATACTTTTTAAGATATAATGGTTGATATGTCTAAAATACTTATCACTCCTAAAATTAATCCAGATTTAGATGGCGTAGCTTGCGCTTATGCTTATGCTAAGTTACTTAATTCTTTAAACGACGGTAATGAATATATTGCTGGTATTTTTGGTACCCCACATAGCGAAGCTAGGTTTTTAATTAATAAGTTTCAAATTAAAGAAGGTTTATTTTTTAACCCAGAATTAGCTTTTGATAAATTTATTCTCGTTGATGCCAGTGATTTAAAAGGTATGCCTGAAATTATTAGAGCCCAAGATGTTGTAGAAGTAATTGATCACCGCGCTACCCATCAAGCTCCAGAATTATTTGTTAATGCCAAAATACAGATAGAATTAGTGGGAGCGGCAGCCACCTTAGTTTGGGAAAAATTTACAGAAGCTTTGGATTTAAATAGTGCTGTTTTGTTATATGGCGCCATCTATTCTAACACCCTTAATTTAAATCCTAGTATAACTACAGAGAGAGATCTTAAGGCTGTTAAAGACTTAGAAGTTAATCTGCCAGCCAATTTAATCACCGACATGTTTCAATATAAGACAGATTATATCGCTAGTAATTTAGAAGAGGTAATGAGCGGTGATTTTAAAACTTTTGATGGTGGACTAGGAATTGCTCAGCTAGAAGGTTTTAATTTAGACAAGTTAGTAAATAATAATTTAGAAAGCATTCAAAATATTTTAACTTCGCTCAAAGAAAAATATAATATAAAGTCCATTTTTTTAACAGCGGCTGATATTAATAATGGCTACAATCTTTTTATAACAATAGATGAAGACACAGAAAAATTATTGGTAGAATCCATAGCTCTTAATTTTACTAATTCGATTGCTAAAAATAATAAGCTGTTACTTCGCAAACAAATATTACCTTTATTAATTAATAATTTATCATAGTATGGAACAATATCTAGAATTTGCTAAAGAATTTGCTTATCAAGCCGGAGAGGTAATGCTTAAATATTTTAAAGTAGGAGTGGAGTCTTCTGAAAAAGAAGATTTAACCATAGTAACTGAGGCTGATAAGGAAATTAATGACTTATTAATTAAGACGGTTAGTGCCAAATTTCCAGAACACTCTGTGTTAGGAGAAGAGCAGAGTTTGGATAATAAATCTAAACAAGTGTGGTTGTGTGACCCAGTCGATGGTACAGTGCCGTTTTCTAAAGGCCTGCCTGTTTCAGTTTTTTCCTTAGCTTATGTTGAAGATGGTGTGCCGTTAGTAGGTGTAGTTTATGATCCTTTCACTAAGAGAATGTATAGCGCTATTAAAGGTGAAGGAGCTTATTTAAATAATGAGCTAATTAAAGTAAGCGATAAAAAACTTGATTATAAAGCTACGATGGATATTGAGTGGTGGCCAGAAGCCCAATACGATATTGATTCAGTTTGTCATAACTTATCAATGGAAACAGGAGTCTATGTTTTACACTTAGGTTCGGTTATTCAGGCGGCTTGCATGGTAGCTTCTGGTCAATTTGAGGCTTGTGTTTTTGCTGGTACTAAAGGGAAGTCAGTTGATATGGCAGCCGTAAAAGTTATAGTTGAAAGTGCTGGAGGGATAGTAACTGATATTTATGGCAAAAATGCTAAGTATTACGAAAATATTGAAGGGGCTATTATTTCCAATAGCTTAACACACGAAGAATTGGTTAAAAAGTTAGCTGGTGTTTAACTATAATTTAATATTAGTAAAAGTTATAAAATAGGCCTAAATAAGCCTATTTTTTGTTGTTATCTTGACAAAAAGTCAACTATTATGATAAGTTTTTTAATCAAGTTAGTAAATTAAAAATTAAAAATTAAAAATGGAGGTAAAAACAGATGATTGAAAGAAAAGTAAACACAGTTTTAATTGCGTCGGGCAGTGGCACTGATGCTAATGCTATTATGCAGGCTTATAGCTCTGGTTATATCCCTAATGTCGACATTAAGGCTTTAATTAGCACTAAAGATGATGCTGGGTGTATAGACAAAGCTATTGCTAATAACATCAGTTTTACGACTATTAGTCGCCGTGATGCTAGAAGTAACGAACGCTTCAACGGCATGTTGGCGGAGTATCTTTCCGCTTTACATTGTGAATTAGTTTTTTTGGTTGGTTGCGTGGTAAAAATCTTTCCTATTTCAGGGGTAGATATTTACAATATTCACCCAGCTGACCCTCAGAACTTTGGCGGTAATGGTATGTACGGATTAAAGGTTCATGAAAGAGTCTTGATCCATGTAGAGGATTTAATTGCTCGTGGCAAGAAAACCATTGATGATGATTTCTTCACTTATCCGACTGTTCATGAGGCTGACTTTAATTATGATTCAGGACAGTCACTAATTAATGCCAGCGTAAAAATCCCGAAAGCCATTATAGTTCAAAGAATTAATAAAGAAATTGAACTAACTGAAGCAGCAGAACTTCTTCAAAAACATGTTCTGCCTTACGAATGGATGATATTGCCGACGGCTGTAACAATGGCAGCTCAGAAAATTCTTTCTTAAAAACAAAAACAGTTTCAACGAGTGGTTAAAAATTAGCCGCTCGTTTTTATTTTCCAAATTTAGTCATTATTTGCTATAATATAAAGTATTAATTGATAAATATAAAAATATGTTTCTTCCTAATCCAGGTCAGCCAACTAAAATAAAAGAAATGGCTTATTTAACAGCTTCAACTCTGTTAGGTATTTTTTTAAGTTTCATAGCCCATGCTTTTATTGAAATGGCTTATATGCGTAATATTTTAGATCAAGGTAAGTTGGTTCAGTTTTATGGCGGATGCGCTTTGCCGCCAGTATTACAGATTTCTTTGTTTATTGCTGGCGTGGTTGGTGGTTTTTCTCTTGGCAGATTTTGGTGGCGTAAAGTTTATATAGAAAGAGTTTGGGCTTGTAAGAAAAAATAAATTATAGAGTAAAATAAAAAAAAGTGGTTGTCATAATCGGTAACCACTTTTTTATTATTCTAATCTATTAACCTAATCATTTCCTTAACTATTTCGGCGTGTTTTATTTCATCGTTCCTAATAGCTTCGATAATTTTTCTTGCTTCAGGGTTATCAATTATGGCTAATAGTTTTTCTGTGTCTTCTTTCATCTTAATTTCTACGTCGTAGAGTTGATTAAAGTAATCAAGATAGTCTTTTTTATTGAACATATATTTATAGTTTTTCGTATAATTCTATTAAATGTTTAAAAGCTTGAGCATGTCTTTCTGAGTCGACATCAAGAACTTTAAGACCAGCGATAATCCTTTCTTGTTTATCAACTGGTAAGCCTGACCAAAAGAGAGTCTGCTGTATATGGCTAACATATAAAGGAATGGCTAATTCCTCTTGAACCATTGCTTCTCGCAACTCATCTAGTATTAATTCTTTATTTTGTTCCATATATTTTTTGTTTAATTATTTTTTATTAATATTATCTAAATTATAACATGGTTAAAATTACAAAAGAAGCTTTTTATAACTTTTTGAAGATTTATTGATTTTTTTTCGATAATAGGTTAATATAACTATTATTCATTAAATATCTATATGGCCAAAAGAACTACCGGAGTTGGCAAACATAAGCCATCACACTCCCACAAAACAGCAAAACGTCTAGAAATCAAGCGTGTTATGCTTGAAGAGAAGGCTGCTAAAAGAAAAAAATAGTATTATTTATAGTACAAAGACGAATAACCCTCATTTGGGGGTTATTTTTGTTTTTGTGATTATTGATGTTATAATTTGACTATATGATTAATTTTGAGATTAAAAAAGAAGCTTTGGGATTAGCCGCTAAGTTACACAACAAATGGCGCCAGTCCAGAAAAGTAATAGAAGGCTTAGCTATTGATGGTCAGCCTAAAAGAGAAGAGCGGTTTAAACCAATTGATCCTCAGAATCCTGACGGACCACAAATTGATATTGCTAATACACCTTTTAAAGATTTGCCAGCTGCTTGGCAGAATGAAAATTATTTATCAGCTGAGGTAGTTATGGATGATATTAGTAAATTAACAGAACCAGCTATTCTTAATTTAGAGACTGAATCTGAAAAAATACACAATGCTTGGAAAGGTAGGCATCCAGAAGCGACAGGTGAGCAGGCCGACGAATATGATAAATTATCAATTGAGGAAAAAGATAAAGATAGACTAGTTGTTGAAGAAGCAGTTGAAGATGTAAATGAAGAAGGTTATGAAATTAAATTAGACAAATAGAAAAGGCCCCGCATTGTGTGGGGCCTTTTGGTTTAACGTTTTCTGGTTCGGTTAATAAATTTTCTGGGGACTTTACTTTTGTAATTATTAGTTTGTTTAGACCCCCAATGCTTTTGTGGTTGTTTGTTAAAAGAAACTTCTTGTTGCCTGTCTTTTTCTTCTGTAATAAGTCGTTCTTTAGAAATATCTATGGAGCGATTTATTTCCTTTAATTTGTCTGTGAACATTTCAGCCATTTCACCACGCCTTGGAGGAAGATTACCACCGCAGACTAATATAATACCCCTGTCTTGTTCTCGTGCCAGAGCCATTTCTAAGGAGTGACCAATACCAAGGTGTTCAACATGAGCCATCATAATTGGACTGGCACCACTATCTCTAATAGAAACAGATATTTCCTCCCGAAAAGGTTCTATAAGCTGTAAGATAGCCTCCAGTGTTTCTGGATTATCTAAGCTAATAACTAAAGTAAGGTTTTTCATCATTATCTTGTTTTTTTGGTTATATTTTAATGTTAAGGTTCTAATTGATTAATAACACTATAATTTTATAGTTATTTTGTCAAGATTAATTAATTAGATATTTTTAGTCTTTTTGATGTATAATAACGATATTATTTATATATCTATAAAAAAATGGAAAAATTATCAAAAATTATTTCGCCAATCTTTTCTTGGATAACTTTAGGTTTAATTAGTGTTATTGCTGTTTTAGGCATTCTTATTACCCATCATACGTTAGTAGCTAGTTTTAACACTACGTATGCCCTAAATAAACAAATAGAGAATCAAGAAGATTTACAGAATTTAGTTAGTGATAAATTAATAGACTGCAGTTGTGAAAAAACTTTTAAACAATCTTATCCAGTTATTTGGAGTGGTAAAGTTATTGCTAGCTTTGCTGGAGGAGAAGATATTGGTGTAGAGAGATTTAGTAAAGAGTTTAAATATAATAAATTTTACGTTGATGCTCAGGGTAAATATAATGAATCACTTGGTTCCGAGATTAGAGTAGTTGGCCGTTTAATAGGTATAACCTGTGCGTATGCTAATTCAGTTTTTAAAGAATGCGTGGGAGAGGTAGTAGCTGATCAAATTACTGCTTTTAAATAATATGCTTTATCACCAGGAACCAGAAAACTTTAAGCCTAAATTTGAGGTAGTAGGAAATTTTGTACAGTATCAAGATGAAATTATTTTACTGCTTAGGCAAAGTCATAAAAGACAGGGAAATACTTGGGGTATTCCATCTGGCAAAGTGGATGAAGGGGAAAATTTAGTGGCCGCTGCCTGTCGTGAAACTTTTGAAGAAACTGGTTTGGTTATTCCTGAAACAGATTTAGAATTTTTTAAGACCGCTTATGTGAGATATGATGACTATGATTTTATTTATCATATGTTTTCTTATAAGTTAGATGATAAAATAGATGTTACTTTAAGTGATACCGAGCATCAGGCAGTGAAATGGGTTAAAGTTCAAGAAGCTTTTTCTTTACCTTTAATTGAAGATTTAGATGAATGTTTAAGATTATTTTTTAAGATTTAAGATATGAAAAAAATATATTTAGTTTTGTTATTAATTTTCTTCATACCAATTTTAGCGTCAGCTCATCAACCCAGAGTGGTTGATAGTAATGAAATTATAGTCATTAGCCCGGAAATTTCTAAAGCTTATTATAGCCAGTTATCCGGCGTACCCCATGTTTATAATTTTACAACTGATAAATCCATAACTTTTTACGTTAATATTTTAGTACCCGATGTGCCTGGGCAGAAAAAAGATGTCTCGGCTATAATTATAAAAAATGGTGATAGACAAGCACCGCTTGCTACCATGGATAGTTTTACTACTAATTGGGAGAGATGGTTTGAAGAGTTTGGTCAGAGTTGGTATTTTAAGGGTCAAGAATATAAAGCCCCGGCTGAACCTGGCAATTATGAAATTTTAGTTTGGAGTCCTAATAATGATATTAAATATGTTTTGGCTGTCGGTGAACAAGAAAAGTTTAATTTATCAGAAACAATTAACGCTTGGCATTTAGTCCCACAACTGAAGAGAAATTTTTTTGCAGAATCGCCTATTACTTTTATTTTATCGCCTTTGGGTTGGGTTTATATTTTAATTATGTATCTACTGGCTGGTTTAGTTGCTTGGTTATTACGTTTCTTTTTAAGTAAAAAAGCTTGTCCTTTGCGTAACATCGATTTGAAGGAAAGATTATTAAGAGTTATTTTTGGTTTACTGTTATTACTTTGGGCCATTACTTCAGCTTGGAATCCGTTATTATTATTTTTATCAGGCTTTTGTTTGTTTGAAGCTATTTTTTCTTGGTGTGGAGTCGTAGCTATTATTAAAATAAAATAGCATGCAGCTAAAACAATTTATTGAACCAGTTTTTAAAATACTTAAAACAATACCGCGCGGTTACGTGGTTACCTATGGACAACTAGCTAAATTAACTGGAGTGCCGTCGCCACGTAACATAGGTTGGGTATTAAGACAAAATGATCAGCCGGATTACATCCCTTGTTATAAAGTTGTCATGGCTAATGGTTGCTTGGCGGCTGGTTATAAATTTGGTGGCTTATCTGCACAGCAAAAACGATTAGAACAAGATGGCTTAATATTTGAAGGTGGTAAAATTAAATCATTTGCCAGTAAACAATTTTAATTTGTTACTTTTTTACTAATTTTGCGTTATAATTAAGTATAAACTATTAATAACAAAACTATGAAAAAAGCTTACACTTTTTTAATTACTCTAGGCATTTTAGCTATTGCCGGAGTTTCAGCTTTCTCAGTTTGGTCAGCTACCAAACCAAATAATTTAGAACGTTTTTCAGTGACTGGTTCTGGAACTGTTTACGCTAAAGCTGACATCGCTAATTTAAGCGTTGGTTTTAAAACAACTGTTAAAAAAACAGCCGCCGAAGCTACTAAAGAAAATGCTGATAAAATGAATGAAATAATTTCAGCTGTTAAAAATTTAGGAGTAGAAGCTAAGGATATTAAGACTACTAATTATAGCTTGAGACCAGTTTATAATTGGACTGAAAAAGATGGTCAACAATTAGTTGGTTATGAGGTTTCTCAAAATGCTGATATTAAAATTAGAGATTTAGATAAGATTGGTGACATCATCGCTCAGACAACTGCTAAAGGAGCTAATCAAGTTGGAGATATTAGTTTTACTATTGATGATGAATATCAGTTAAAGAACGAAGCTAGAGAATTAGCTATTACTAAAGCTAAAGAAAAAGCTGAAATTATTGCTAGACAAACTGGTATGAAATTAGGTGATATTAAAGGTGTTTATGAGAGTTCAGTAAGTCCTATGCCAGTCTATGACTATACCAATGCTAGAAAAGAAATGGCTAGCGCTGATGCTGGTAATGTTTCTGCTCCAGCCATTGAAAGTGGTCAAAATGAAATTAAAGTTGAAGTAACCTTAAACTACGAAATTAAATAATAGATTGAAACTTAAAAAAAGATCAGTTTAACCACTGGTCTTTTTTATTAGCTTTGACAGTCCTTGATTTTTGATTTAAGATAATTTGAACACTTATTAATAGTAAATTAACATTTTAAAAGATAGCAAATGAAACGAAAAGAAACAGTAGTTTTTTTGATGAAAAAAGATTTAGACGGCGTAAAAGTTCTTTTGGGTCTTAAAACCATGAAATTGGGCGAAGGGAAGCGTAATGGTTATGGCGGAGGAGTTAAGAAAAAAGAATCTTTGCGAGAGTCTGCTGTGCGTGAATTAGGACAAGAATTAGGCATTATAGTTGCCAGTGAAGATTTAATCGAACAAGGTTTTTTAGAGATTAGTATTCGTACTGGTATCTGGCAAACTGATTGCCATCAACTTCACATTTTTCTTTTGTATAATTGGCAGGGTGAATTTGAGTCCGGCAATGGTGAATTAGTTGACCCGCAATGGTTTAATATTGATTCCTTGCCAACTAATCTTATTGATTCTGACAAAGCTTGGTTGCCTTACATTTTGCATGGTCAAAAAATTCAAGGCTCTATCTTAGTTAGAAAACTCGGACAAAAAATTGTCAGTTTAAATTTCGACGTAATTTATTAATTATTGATTAAGTAAAAGGCGGTTATAACAACCGCCTTTTCTAATACTCAAAAATATGCTATATTTATACTTCTAATTTATAACTTATAAAAATATGAAAAAAATTTTATTTGTCCTACTCCTGGGTTTAGGCCTAGTCACCTTAAGTGCTTGCACTTCTCAAACAAAAGATGTTTCAGAGAATAATGCTAACAAGTCAGTTTCCTTAACTGATGGCACCTATCAGGTTAGTACTTCCAGTAGTAAAGTAGCTTGGAAAGCTAGTAAGGTAGTAGGTAATTCTCATACTGGCACCTTGGCTATCAAGTCTGGTAATTTAACTATCACCGGTGGTAATTTGACTGGTGGTAATTTATTGTTAGACATGAAAAGCATTAAGACTGATGAGAATATCGAAGCTTTAGTTAAACATTTAAATAGTGAAGATTTTTTTGCCACTGAAACTTATCCAGAAGCTAATTTAGTTATTACTTCAGTAGCTAGAACTCCAGAGGAAGGTTTATACGCTATTAGCGGCGATTTAACTTTAAAGGGGAAGACAGCTCCTATTAGTTTTAATTTAATGTTAAACCAAGAAAATAATAAAGTATTGGCTGTTAGTGAATTAGAACTAGATCGCACTACTTGGGATGTTAGATACGGGTCTGGTAAATTCTTTCAAGATTTAGGCGATAAAGTTATTAAAGATGAAATAGATTTATCAGTTTCTTTAGAAGCTATTAAATAGTTAGTTCATAAACTTTAAAAGGCGCTAAACAGGCGCCTTTTAATATACTCTTTGACAAACGCAACAGTGTTGCGTTATAATACCGTCATATGACTTTAGAAATATTGTTACAAAAAATAAAAAAAATTGGCGGACGAATTACTAAAACTAGAATTGCTGCTTTAAGTTTATTGTTATCTGCTACTAAACCACTGTCAGCAGCCGAACTTTTAGTTTTATTAAAAGAGCGGGGACTAGCTGTTAATCGCACTACTATTTATCGTGAACTTAATTTTTTAATGAATAATAATTTATTAAAAGAAGTAAGATTAATTGGTGAGCCGTCTTTATTTGAATTACAATTAGAGCATTGTCATCACCTAGTTTGTCTAAAATGTCACGCTGTTAAAAAGATTACTTTATGTAATCATTTAGAAAGTCAGGAGCAACAAATTATGAAGAAAGAAAAATTTAAAATAAGCGATCACAGCCTAGAGTTTTATGGCTTGTGTCATCTTTGCCAATAATATATGTACGAGTTAGTCTTAGATGCTTTAATTGATTCACTTAAAACTATTCCTTTATTACTGATAGTTTATATTGTTATTGAACTAGTTGAATATAAATTAGGTGATGCTATTAGAAAGAATGTTCAAAAAGCTGGTGCCGCTGGTCCGGCTTTAGGTGCGGTGGCTGGTATTTTGCCGCAGTGTGGTTTTTCGGTAGTGACGACTGCCTTGTATACTCAAAGATTAGTTACTATTGGTACTCTTATTGCTGTTTATTTATCAACTTCGGATGAAGCATTACCTATTATTTTAGCTCAACCAGATAAAGCTAAAATTATTATTCCACTGTTATTATCTAAAATAGATATTGCTTTGGTTGCTGGTTACCTAATTGATTTTTTCTATCGCAAAACTAATCGTGAGACCTTAAAACACATTAAAAATTATGAACTTCACGTTGACGATGTTAGCCATCATCATGAAACAGTTAAAGATGATGTGGCTTGCTGTGGTCACAGTACTTGTTCAACGGCTAAAACTTTTAGTTTAAAAGAAATATTTTTACATCCCTTGATTCATACACTTAAAATATTTGTCTATATATTTTTAGCATCATTAGCAATTAACCTAATAATTTTTTGGATAGGCAAGGATAATCTAGCGGCTTTATTATCAGCCCATGTTGTTTGGCAACCATTTTTGGCAGCGCTCATTGGTTTAATTCCTAACTGTGCAGCCTCAGTGACTATTACCGAGCTTTATTTAAGCGGTATTATTACTTACGGCTCAGTTATTGCTGGTTTATGTGCTAGTGGCGGGTTAGGATTATTAATTTTATTTAAAGAAGAAGAGCATAAGAAAAATGCTTATCGAATCATTGCTTTGCTATATGGAATTAGCGTAGTCGCCGGTTTAATGTTTCAATATTTATTTTAAAAATATCTAAGAAAAAAGACCATCGTTGTGATGGTCTTTTTTAATGTAAATTTTTATTTACATGAGTTTGCCAAAGGTTGTCTCTGGTGTACCGTGGATTCTGTAATTAGCACGAGATAGCCATAATCCTCCTAAATAGCGATACTCTTTGGTAAAGAGATCGTAGGCAAAATAGATTTTATAAATCATTTTTTCGCCAGCTACTGGAGAGTCCATGGGTTGAATGAAGTTTTGTACGTAACAAGTTCTATTACTAACAATGCTTTCAATTTTTTCTTCACTCATTAAGCCTGGTCCTGGCATGGGACGATAGAGATTAAACTGTGTTTTAGTTTTAGCTAATGGTTTTAAAGCAAAACCTTTTTGCCATGGTAATTTTTCACTATTACCAAAATCAACTCTACTCCATAAATTCAGGATTTCACCATAAGCATTAGAATTTCTTTTCAGAATTGAAGTAATGGATCTTTGACTCAAGGTATTCTGTTTTGGATTAAATTCAGGATTTCTAATTAAAATCAAATCCTGTTTATTGCCAGCTTGTTTAAAAACTTCCTTTAAATCAATGGTTTTAATCCATAAATAATCATCCTGAAATTGCGGATGAATGGTGGCCTTAATTTCTGGCCAAGTAAATTGTACTCGACCTAAAGCAGCTTTTAGTTCAGGATTTATAGCTACAGCGATTCCTAAGTTTTTAGGGTTTTGACTGATACTATAAACATTAAGATTGCTTTTAAAAGTACAGTTCATACTAAGCAGTAAAGACGGAACTCTAAATTTTTCTTGTACCCAAACAGTTTCAGCTGGAAAATGTTTTAAGTACTCATTAATAATTTCCATAGCTTGTTCTTTAGCTTGCTTCGGCAGCGTTAAGGAATAAGTCGTCCCCTTAGTTGTCCAATTACCAACTTGCAATGCGTGAGTTTTCACCTCCATAGTTTTTACCTCCATTTTGTTACTTTTTTTTAAGGTTATTATTAAATTGTTAAAAAACTGTAATAATTTAAAAAAACAGCCCCTTTTAGTGGACTGATTTTAACTAGAAATATTTTTTGACTCAAGCATTATTTGGTCATTTATTACTAATTAAAATCATCCCGCTAAAATTGCGGACTGATAAGCAATACATATTCCAATTGATGTTCATCTTAAACATATAGATTTATTATAGTTATTTTAAAAAATTTGTAAAGTCTTTGTTAATAATTATTCAAGAAAAAAGCTATCCTTGGGGGATAGCTTCTTGTAGTACAAAATTTTTCGTATCAATAACATCCTTTTTTCTTGTTTCCAGATTTTTGATGTCATTTTTAAGATAATAAATTGTTAGTTTTTTTCTGAGAATAGCCGCATCGCTAATTCTGATAATTTTTCTTTTTAGATCTCTTTGGAAATCTGAATAAAAGTCATCATTAGAATTAGCTACTTCTTTTAGAGCCTTTACTAACCTATTAAATTCTTGTCGATTATGATCAAGATCCAAAGGTTTAGTTTTTTTATATTTTTTTAACTTCCGTTTTTTCCAATCAATTAATTTTTGATAATAAGCTTCCTGATTTTTTAAATATGTAAAATAATCAGTAGCTTCTTTTTCAAGGTTAATTAGATGAGGGTGAACGAACCAAAAAAATGCAATTAAACAAAATAAATTAGTAAACAGTTGAATTGATTGCAAGTAATAACAAACAGCAGACAAAACAATTGTTAAAGGCAGCATCTTCATTAATAATCTTCTCCTGGAGAAGTCATTAACTTGAGTGGCTAGTTTTTCCATAATACTGAGTTAGCATTTTAACACACTCTTCTTTTTCAGTTTTATAGAGGCTTAGTTTTTTTTCAGCCTCCTCTCTATCCGCTTGATAGCCTTGTAAAATACCAGCTTTATTTATTCTGGCATCTTCTAAAAGTTTAGCCATCATTTCTGGCTTTTGCTTATTCTTTTTGCCAATCATAAAATGTTTTACACTGGTATTTTCGGCTGTTTCTATTCTTTGGTTGATAGTCTTCAACCATTCTTCGTAGCGTTCAATTACTTCGTAAAGATAATCATCATACCTTAGGGTCTGAACTTTTATATCCATTAACTTAGGGTAGAAAATAATCACCAAAATCATGGCAGCCACAAAGGTCAATGAAATGATAAGCACGGTGAGTTTGACTGAATCCTCATTGCTCCAGTAATGGAGCAGCAAGTTGAAAACAATTAAAATACAGAAAGGCATAAAAAGCCTTCCAATGAGATGGTGTCTGGCATAATTGTTAAGTCTTTTCATATCTTATTTAATTTTAAAGGTTCGTATTTCGAAATTCTACACCTAGAGCCATAAAATAGCAATGGTGTCAAAAGTAGGCATTTTTTCTAGTTTTTTTGAGTTTTTATGTTATAATAAAATTTAGATTAATCACATAATTATTATGAAAAAAATTGATACCATTACTAGTTCAGCTAATTCTAAAATTAAGGATTTAAGTAAACTAGCTCTTAAAAAATATCGCCAAGAAACTGGAAATTTTTTAGTAGAGAACTTTACTATTATCAAAGATGCTTTAGCTAGTTCACATGATTTTGAAGCTTTATTTATTACAGAAGATTTTATTAATAAGTATCCAGACAAATTTGCTTATTTAGAAAACAACTCTCAGGCTGCCTATTATGTAATAGATGAAAAAGTAAATAAACATTTTTCTCAGTTAGACACACCATCTGGTATTTGTGCTGTTTATCAGATAATTGAAAAACAAACTTTAGAAGCTGGTTCAGTTATTTATTTAAACGGCGTAAGTGATCCAGGTAACTTAGGCACTATTATGCGTAGCGCCTTAGCTTTTGGTTTTAAGAATTTAGTTTTAGATTCTTATTGCGTCGATATTTATAATAGCAAAGTAATTAGTGCTTCTAAGGATGCAATTTTTAAACTTAATATTATTACCGACGAAGATGGTTCTTGGCTTCAATCTAATAACTTACCGATGTATGTTACCAGCTCTCATGGTGGAGTAAATTTATCAGAATTTGAATCTGCGCCAGAATTTTGTTTAGTTCTAGGTGGAGAAAGTCACGGAGTTAGCGAAGACATTATTGAAATGGCTGATGCTAAAATAAAAATAGAAATGTCTAACGAGATTGAGTCATTAAACGTAGCGATTGCTACTGCTTTGTTATTATATAAATTTCGCTCTTTATAAGACTGGATAATAGAGGTAAAATTTGTTATACTAAATCTTCACTAATAAATTATTTATAATTATATGTCTGATGTTTATCAAGAGTCAGTTGACTTGCATAAGAAAAATCAAGGTAAATTAGCGGTTATCAGTAAAGTACCACTTAGTAATAAAAATGATTTATCTTTAGCTTACACTCCTGGAGTTTCTGAGGTTTGTCGTATTATCGCTCAAGATAAATCCTTAGCTTTAACTCATACCATGAAAGGGAATATGGTAGCTGTTATTAGCGATGGTAGTGCTATTTTAGGC
>JBAQCS010000032.1:0-3625 GCA_049294415.1 Patescibacteria group bacterium | reverse complement strand
TATTTGTTAAACTTGATGAAGAAATTCATGGTTTAGCTCACATCAGCCAATTAGGATTATCTGCTAAAGAAAAAATTACTGATTTATATCAATCCGGTGAAGTTCGTGATTTCGAAGTAGTAAATATTTCTCCATCAGAACATCGCTTAGGTTTGAAATTAGCTGGCGTTAAATCTGAAACAGCTTCTGTTGAAGAAGTAGCTGCTAAGAAAGCGAAAAAGGCTAAAGAAAAAGCTGAAGCTGAAGAAGTTAAAGAAGAAGTAAAAGAAGAAACTACTGAAGCAGCTGCTGAATAATAGAAAATAGTTAGATATATAAAACGCCTCCGTTGATTCGGGGGCGTTTTTGTTATGGTCTTTACAAGTATAAATATTTATGGTTAAATTCATGGAAAACATTTGGAACATTAATAATTTAATAATATAAAAAAGGAGGACTAACAATGTACAAAAAAATTAACGTTTTAATTATTGAAGACGAGAGTGATATTGCTAATGCAATATCCACTAACCTGCTGCCAATACTTGCTCAGCTTCATCTGACTGGTGAATTTATTTTTGCGGAAGATGAAACAGAGGTTGAATTGATGCTTGATATTGAAAAATTTGATTTAATTTCATTGGACGGTATTTTGCGTAACCGCTTTCATGCCTCACCGCTGATAGAAAAAATTATAACAGCAAATCCCGAAGCAGTTATTTTTTCTTTATCGGACGGAGCTAAGCCTACTGAGGAAGCTAAAGACTTTGGGCTAACTTTATATTTTACCAAAGACTATGAAGGTTTTGATCGTGAAGATCAAATTATCAGCTTAAGTAATTTGGAAAAAATTAAAGAAGCCATTATTGCAAAAGTTAAGTATCAATTACCACATCGCGAATTGGAACACCCTGCGGCGGTATTTTCTGAAACTTATGCCGACTCTACCCCCTCTGAAAAACACGCTAAAGATTATGCTGATTTAGTTGGCAAGGAGCTGATTAAAAATAACATTTTCTTTGCTGCTCTGGATCAGGATTTTTATGTAGAGATTGTTGTTAGTCGGGATGATTTATTGCGAGCTAAAAAGGTCGCTGAGAAGAGTGATATGGATTACTGGAAGTCGTGGATAATTGATTACTTCAAATTGCCATAAAAAAACAAAAGCATTGAAATAGAGAGGAGCTTGTAACGAGCTCCTTTTTTAATTTAAAAAAACAGTGATCATTGTGACCACTGTTTCAGTTTGTTTAATCTTCTTTAGTTAGAGAACTTCTCGCTAATCATTAGCGCTAACCGGTCCACTCCTTCATTTTTGTTGCACGAGATACGATCAATAACAAAATTGTTGTCGATTTTTTTAATCTGCGATATGAAATGCATTTTCACTAAATCCAGGCCAGCTATTGTTCGTTCTGAAAAAAAGATAGTTGGTATTTTTTTCTCTAAGGCCATGATTGTCAGGTTGGATAAATCATTTCTTTGAATGGAGATTAAAAAGCCTCCGATATTGCTGGGTAGCAAATCTTCGATGATAAAATGATTTAGATTGACTGCCTCATACTCTGTAGAAAATGAATAGCTTGCTATCAGCATTGATAAATCGGTTACAAATTCATCCTTCAAGGCATTGTTGTTACCAGGTAAAAAAACTTTGATTGTTTTCATCTTCTAGGTTTTTTTTGACCGCTAAATCATGCATGATATTTGCGCGGAAAATTTTTGTACTCCTTGGTTTTTTTCACAAGACACACTTTGGGCAAAAGTAATATTTTTTAATCCAGTTAATCTGGAAATAAAATATTGTTCAGTTTGGCTTAGTAAATGCATTTGTGTATCAAAGAAAAATATTGTCGGTATTTTTTTGAATACAGACATCGCCGTTAAAGATAAAAGATCTTTTCTTTTTAGTGAAATCAGAAGCATGGCCGTATCGTCTGATACTTTTGCCTCGACGGTAAAAGGATTCTCACTTAATTCATACTCATCTTGAAATGATACAGCTGGTAGTAATTGTTTTAATTCAGTCATAAAACCAACGGTACCAATAGTAGCGGCCTCTACTGGTAAAAAAATTTTAATTATTTCCATTTAGTCCTCCTTTTTATTTAGTTGTTAATGTTCCCGTAATATTACTTATATATTTATTTTTTGTCAATTATATTAGACTGGTTATTGGTTGCCAAAAACCTATATATGCTATACAATTGCTATACATAATTTATTATATTTAATTGTCGATATGAAGAATTTATTTAAGAACTTAGCCATTTTTTTCATTGTTTTTTTGGTGATAGCTGGTGTTTTCAGCGCTTTTTCTAACACTAATAAAGCTAAGACCGTGGGTCTAGCTACCTTAGTACAGCAGATTAATGCCGAACAAGTAAATGAAGTTAATGTTGAAGGCGATAAATTGCTAGTTACCCTAAAAGATGGGGCTAAAGAAACAGTTAAGAAAGAAGCTAATGATTCTCTACCTTCCTTATTAAGTGATTTTGGCGTAGCACCAGAAAAAATTGCTAAGTTTAATATTAATGTTAAGGAAATGAGTGGTTGGGATTATTTCTTAAGTTCTATTTTACCTTTCTTGATTCCTTTTATTTTAATTGCCGCTTTCTTTTTATATACTATGCGCGGTGTTTCTGGCATGAATTCCAAGGCTATGAGTTTTGGTCAATCCAATGCTCAGGATTTTAATACTAATCAAAAAGATCGTGTTACTTTTAAAGATGTAGCTGGTGCTAAAGAAGCTAAGGAAGAATTAGCAGAAGTAGTGGAATTTTTAAAGTTTCCTAAGAAATTTCATGATTTGGGAGCTCGTATCCCTCGTGGTGTTTTATTATTAGGTAGTCCTGGAACTGGTAAAACATTGTTAGCTCGTGCTGTAGCCGGTGAAGCTAATGTGCCATTTTTCAATATCTCTGGTTCTGAATTTGTAGAAATGTTTGTTGGTGTTGGTGCATCTCGTGTTCGTTCTTTATTTGAAAAAGCTAAAAAGAGCTCTCCTTGTATTATATTTATTGATGAAATTGATGCAGTCGGTCGTCGTCGTGGCGCTGGTCTTGGTGGTAGTCATGATGAAAGAGAGCAAACTTTAAACCAAATCTTAGTAGAAATGGATGGTTTTGAAATTACTAATAATGTCATCGTGTTAGCTGCTACTAATCGTCCTGATGTGTTAGACCCAGCCTTACTTCGCCCAGGTAGATTTGATAGACAAGTGATTATTGATAAGCCTGATTTAAAAGATAGAGAAGAAATATTAGTAGTGCACTCTAAGAAAAAGCCATTTTCTGAAGAAGTTGATTTAAAAACAGTTGCTCAACGCACTCCAGGATTTTCGGGAGCAGAACTTGCTAATTTATTAAATGAAGCGGCTATTTTAGCGGCTCGTCAAGATAAAAAAGTGATTGGTCAGGCTGAAATATTTGAAGCTATCGAAAAAGTGATGATTGGTCCAGAAAGAAAAAGTCGTGTTATTACGGATCAAGATAAGAAGATTACTGCTTATCATGAAGCTGGACACGCTGTGGTAGCTAGTTTCTTGCCAGGCGTTGACCAAGTATCTAAAGTATCAATTATTGCTCGTGGTCAAGCTGGAGGATACACATTAAAAGTTCCGACTGAAGATAGACATTATCATTCT
>JBAQCS010000031.1:0-3245 GCA_049294415.1 Patescibacteria group bacterium | reverse complement strand
CTTATATCAAAGTCTGTTTTTTTATTTACCTAAAGAGATTTTACTTTCTAGTTAAGCTGGTAGTTATAATAGCCATGTAAACGGCAGATAACCCAACTAAAGAATAAACGATACGAGATAACATACTCATGTCGCCAAAAATAGTAGCGACGAGATCAAAATTGAATAACCCAACCAAACCCCAATTTAAACCACCAACGATCACTAGGACCAAAGCGATTAAATCTAACGCCGATAAGTTCTTCATATTTTATTTGTTATTAGCCTTATAACTAAGGCCTTATGTTATAATTATAACATAAGGGAAAAAAACTACAAAATATTTA
The DNA here is from genome assembly GCA_049294415.1 of Patescibacteria group bacterium. Classification (GTDB taxonomy): domain Bacteria; phylum Patescibacteriota; class Patescibacteriia; order Patescibacteriales; family UBA12465; genus JAEZRQ01. The sequence goes on along the minus strand of JBAQCS010000031.1, from coordinate 2,919 downwards.
TCTAAGGTAAACAAAAAAACAATCCCCTAAAGGATTGTTTTTTATGGTGGGCGCACAAGGACTCGAACCCTGGACCCCTTCGGTGTAAACGAAGTGCTCTAACCAACTGAGCTATGCGCCCAAAAGGCAGAAATACTGCCATTTGTTTTTTTGTATTGTTAATCTTGGGTGGGCGAAAGAGGATTTGAACCTCCACAGCCTTGCGGCTACAAGCCCCTCAAGCTTGCGTGTCTACCAATTTCACCATCCGCCCTGTTATTAGCGAACGACTTTTTCTTTCAATTTCTTCTTATAGCCTTTCTTCAAGAAAGTAAGTTTAGCACGCTTAACTTCAGCAATTTTCTTAACTTCAACCTTAGTAATAGTTGGTAAATTTAAAGGGAAGATTTTTTCAACACCAATACCATCAGAAACTTTACGTACAGTAATAGTAGCACCAGCTTCTTTATTGTGCTTTCTGGCAATAATAATACCTTCAAAATATTGAATTCTTTCTTTTTCTTCACCTTTGGAATTTAATTCTTTAATTTTTTGGTGGACTCTAACAGTTAGACCAGGTTTTAGTTCCATTCCTTTGTCTGTATTTTCTTCAGCTAGAGTAGCTTTTTTTTCGTCCATATAGTTGCTAAATTCATAAACGAGATTATCCTAATCTCGTTTCTCTTAATAAATATTTTAGTCTTGTCTAATATTATAATTAAATATGACGCTTGTCAATGGCTAATTACTTGACCATTTTTTCCTTAACTATGTGATAAACCTTATCAAAAACCTCGTCAATCGTCAAATTAGTAGTATCAATCACATAATCATAATTTTTTAGATCATAGGTATCAATACCAAAAAATTGTAAATAACGCTTTCTATCGCTAATTTTACGCGTTTTTATACTATTTAATACATCTTCTAGGGTGTCCATATTCTTATCTTCACCAGCTCTGCCGGCTTCAAAAATACGTTCAGCTCCTTTTTCATTAGTAACATCTAAATAAATTTTTAATGATTGTGGAATAAAGTGCCAAGAAGTGCGACCTTCAATAACAAAATTATCCTCAGTTTCACCCAATTTTTTTTGATATTCGTCAATTTCTAAGTCAACTCGAGAATCAGTTTCGCCTAATTTATTATATTCCGCTAAAGTTAACCCTCTGTTGGCAGCTGCTTCTCGTTTTAGCCCGCCCATATAGTAACGAGGCCAACCTAAAGCTGCAGCTAGCTGTTTAGCTAAAGTGCTTTTTCCTGAACCCTGATTGCCGCCAATTGAAATAATCATCTGGTTGTCTTTTAAGTGATAACAGTTTATTATATAGTTATCATAAAACAAGAAAAATAAAAGCGCAACGTTTAAATATGTATTTAGAAAAACTAGAAATTCAAGGATTTAAATCCTTTGCTAATAAAAATAAATTAATTTTTCCAGGAATAATTTCTGATGGAAAAAGAGGTTTAACTTCCGTAGTTGGCCCTAATGGTTCTGGAAAATCCAACATTGCCGATGCTGTTCGCTGGGTACTTGGTGAACAAAGTCTAAAAACTTTAAGAGGCAAAAAAAGTGAAGATGTTATTTTCTCCGGTTCTTTACAAAAGAACCAATTAGGCATGGCTGAAGTATCTTTATTTTTAAACAACGCGGATAAAAGTGCTTTACGTAACTTTGAAGAAAACAATATAGAAGGAGAAGAGCAAAAAGAAGAAGCCGATTTTGATAAAGTAAAAGAATTTCTCAATCAACCAGAAATAGTTATTACTCGCCGCATCTATCGTAATGGTGATAGCGAATATTTAGTAAACAACAGCCGTGTACGCTTAGCTGATATTCAAATGTTACTGGCTAAAGCTAGCGTGGGACAAAAAACCTACAGCGTTATCGGCCAAGGTATGGTTGAAAACTTCTTAAATACTAATGCCGCTGAACGTAAAGATTTTTTTGATGAAGCAACTGGCGTTAAGCAATTTCAAATTAAACGTGAAATGGCTTTAAACAAATTAGAGGGTAGTTATGAAAACTTACAACAAGTAGAAATGTTGTTAAGTGAAATTAAACCACGCCTTAAAAGTTTAACTCGCCAAGTGGAAAAACTAAAAAAACGCAGTGAAATAGAGGCTGATTTAAAAATCAATCAATTCAATTATTACGGATTTTTATATCAAGAAGCTAGTACTAAATTAGAAAAGTCTAATGCTAAATTTTTAGAATTAGAAAAAGTTAAAATAGAAAAAGAAGGCAGATTAGAGAAGTTAAACGAAGAACTAAATAAAATAAGAAATACTAATAACTTCCAAGAAATAAATTCTCTTCAACCACAATTAAAAGAATTGGAATTAGAAAAAAATCAGTGCTTAAGACAACTAGCCAAACTACAAGCTGAACTAGAAGTACAATTAGAATCTCAAGGGCAATTTGATGTGTCCTGGCTTAATAATAAAAACTCCGAACTTAGCAGCGAATTAGAAAAAATAACCAGTGAAATATCTTCACTTGAAATAAGCCAACAAGATAATGAAGAATCAAAAATTCAAGAAGAGTTGATTACTGTTAATGCTAAAATTGAGAAGGCTTATGGCATTCGTCGTGATATTGAACGCAAAGAAAACGACAAGAACCAATATCTTAAACAAATAAACCGTTTAGAGGCCACTTTAGAAGCCCACTTAGAAGCTCAGGGTCAATTTGATGTGTCCTGGCTTAATAATAAACATGAAGAGTTAACCTCTGAACTTGATACACTAGCTAAAGAAATAACTGAACTGCAGGCTAAAAATAATCACGAAGAAGAAAATACAATCAGAGAAGTATTAAATAGCATTTTAACTCGTCACAATAAACTTAATCAAGAACTAGAAGCTATTAAAAATGAATTAAAAAAACCTGGGGCACAGGAAAACCACCGTGAAGAAATTAGCCAGATTGTAGAAGAA